>NZ_OBDX01000026.1:0-105698 GCF_900215185.1 Pseudomonas sp. LAMO17WK12:I10
CATCAGTGCCAGCCAGACACCTTTGCGTGACCATCGGTCATAGCGGACGTAGACTCGGTGCCAGTGACCATAGCTATCGGGCAGATCACGCCAAGGGGAGCCGGTTCGGGCCACCCACAATACGGCTTCAACAAATAGGCGGTTATTGCGGGCAGTGACACCTCGGTCGCTGGCTTTTCCCGGTAGTAGATCCTTAATGCGCTCCCATTGATCATCGCGCAGCCAGTAGAGCCTCATCCCGCCCCCAAATGGTTAAGGGTATCGAACGACTCAAATCACCTCAAAATGAGAACACCCTGTAGCAATCAACTCGTCTCCCCCACCTTGAACTTCGGTAGCTCTGTATCGAGACTCGCGCCGCCCAACATGCTGTGCTTGGCAGCCTTGACCGTGAAATTGCCGGCATACCCAGTTTAATGTTGCCGCCCTTGAGGGTGAGTACCGGGACGAGGCTCATAAATAGATGATGCAGTTCCATCCGGGAGCACGGGTAAGCTTCGATTCACCAATGGTGAACGCCTGTCCGGTACCGTCATGAAGTTCAACCGTAAGAACGTCACAGTGGTAACCGACAACGGCCAGCACTGGAATTTCGCCTACACCCTCTTACCGCCGGGCCAAATGCCGGTCGGACAACTCACGTACCGTTAGCTTTACCCCGGCTGCACTGCCTTGAAGCTGTAAATCTACATTCTCTAACGCCCCAGTATTAATTTCAGACAGTCTATATTTTGGCTCACCCGAGCCATAGGCGACATACTGATCGCCCATCTCTTTCGTGCCGACAGTCTGCCGCATCGCTTTTTTCAGATCGTTCGCTGATGAGTAGCTGGAAAGGCCGATATTGGGGTCGTAAAAGTGAAAGGTCTTTACTGCCTGGGTGTCCACAGTCACACCCACCATCATGGCATGGTTCTGCGAGTCCATGCTAAACAGCTTGGTCCCAGTGGCTCCATCCACAGTATCGACAATCGCATTGACAGTACCTTCGCTGTCAGCGGCAAACTTTATGGGCTTGAGGTGTGCCTGTATGCTTGTTCCATGCAGTACATCCAACGCCGGAATCATTTGCGACGCCCCTGTCTGCGCAGCAGCGCGATAAAGGTTGTCGAAAAACGTTTTGGCGTTTTCGTTCTTAAGTGCTACTGCAAGACTTAATACCAAGGGCATACACCGCCCCACTTCAGTAGCGTCCGCTGCTGTTAATAAAAATCCTTGGGGGGCCATTATCATCTGCGTACTACCTAACTTCAATGCTTCACGATACTTGGCCGCTACCGAAATCGAGGTCTGAATAATTCTTTTCCCGCGGGCGCTTTCAATGAGACCACTCATCACCCCTCGCTGTTCGGCATTTAGCGAGCGCGGAGGATTGTTAAAAAACTTTGTCAGCTCCAACTCTGAAAGATCCTTATCGACCCCATCTATTTCAATGGTCTCATACCCAAGCTTACCTCTATTAAAGTCATTAGGTTTTCTCCTCTTAAGCGCCTCAACTTGAGTGAGATATCTCTTCCGTTCCGTCGCAAGCTCTTCCAATTGAGCGTGGTTCAACAGCGTCGAGGGTGCGCCCAGACGAGTCTGCTCGGATCTCAGGCGGTCGCGGATTTGCCTATCAAAATCACCAAACACATATTTCAACTTATTTCGCATCGTTGTTGCCTGTGTATCAGTTAATTTCTCTCCAACAGGCTTAATATCAGCATCATCAAAATCAATCAATTTAAATGTTTTTGTTTTAGAGTCATACATGATATTGCCAAGATTGAGATCGTTATGCACTATGCCATTATTTACTAGCGTATCAACCAACTCATTAATAACTTTGTCAAAGTCTGCCTCCCGAGTCAGTTCCGCGATAACGGATGGATCATCCTTGGCTATCAGCGCATCCAGTGCTTCGCCAGGAATACGTTTCAACTTGATTGATACTTGGGTTTCGAGAGGGTTCTTTGTCGGAAAAACCCATACAGTGGCCGTGTCTTCTCCATATAAACGCCTGAACGCTGCCTCATTATTACGAGCCTTTAGCATTCGCCCTTGACGTTCGGCGGTCACTACGGAAGTGTAATCTTTAACGACATAGTCTTGATTATATTCATAAACCTTGCATATACTGCCGCTAGCAATGGGTTCACGATTTCTATAGTTGGTATCTATCTCCTGCGTAGGCAGGGTAGTCACCGCCTCATGCATTCTCACCAAAAGCCCAAAATCATTGCGTGAAATTCTTGTTGGGTCGAAATCCTCTAACAATAAATGTGTTGATTCAATAAAATTGGCGACATTATCAATTTCGGTGAGCGGGACTTCGTTAGCCTTTTTGTCAAAGCGGCTTTGTAGGTCCTTAATACTTGGAACCTCTATCCCGATACCAAAGTAGTTAGACAGTATCTCCTCTGCCTTCTTCATAATGCTATCGCGCGTCTCAATATCATTACTTTGCTTGGCTTCTCCCCACGCTTTTTTAACATAAGCGAGGGCCTTGGAGTGATCGCCCTTAGATAATTGGCTAGCGGCGGATTCGAGCTGATTTTTTATATATTTTGTTGTGCCCGACAAGAGAACAGTCAGCCTGTCTCGCCCCCCCCCTTTGGCCGCCAAATTCAGATGAGTACGCCATTCCCCACCAATGAGTTTAACCGGTGCTGCATAGGCAAAACGTCCGGGGTGCTCAGGATTGACCAACCGCCACGTATCATTGGTGCTGTCCCAGATAATTGAATAGGTCTTTCCATTTTGTTCAATATAATACTTACCGTCGATGCAATAAGTATTATTAAATCGCGTATCAATAGCTCCACTCTTCGCTGTGGACGTATTGATATCGCTTACAGCCCAATTGGAATTTAGTCGCCCAGATGTTAGGTTCTCAGTGTTTGAAATGAAGTCACCTGTGAACTTGTATGACATCGCCGCTACCGCATGCGGTCCCAGAGCGCCCTGCTGGATACCTGAATTAATGGAGCGCAAGAGTCCCGTAATGGGAAAAGGTTGAACAAGCTCAATCATCTCCTCCGCCAGGGTTTTCGCTATGCTGCCGGCAGCTCTGCCAAACAATTCAGGCACCTCCTTCATAACCGCCCGCCACAAGCCAATGGAGCGAAGTCCCTGAGCTTGATACTTTGCAATGGAGGCCTGAATCCTGGTACCCAACTTTTTAATACTTGCGGCTGAGCCTACCCCAACAGAAACCACCATCATGATCAAATCTACAAATTCTAGAACCAACCTCGGCCAGTCCATACTGTAACTTTCGTCGTTAATTTTGCGATGCAGTTGACGCACCGCCGGAAGCATGAACAATAACTGCTCCGCCTCAGTTAAATCCTCATAAGAATCACGAAGTACCTTCGAAATATTGTCCAAGCCAAACTTGGCTGCAGCTGCCACAACAACTGATAGCTTATTGCCATCAGAGAAGCCAGAAAGATCGCTCTCCTTATTAGTCGAAAGATAATAATTGCGCATAAGAACCGGGGATTTATCAATAGCACTCTTAACCACTGATGGTGCACCAAGGCCATACTCAAAGAAAAACTCAAAACTCTCAAGATAGTGGTCAATCTGATAATTATTACTTCGTCCATAATCAAGCGGTTTTTCCAGTATCTCGTTGTACAATGGCCCAGAAATGAGGTAATTAACACACCTAATGGACAACTCGCCACACAATGTCGAAACAACAACAACCGAATTATCAAAAAGCTGGATAAATGTCAATGTACCAGGAAGCTGATACCTCCCGCGCCGAAGGTCTCCTACAACATGATAGTTGCGAACTTTTTTAACCGGATGCGCCAAATACTTTGCAGGCAATCCGGTTATTAGCAGTGCAGCATTGGCAAATACTTTTGATTGATAGTCACTGAACTTAGATCGATAGTCTGAAAACTGTTTATTATATGCTTGATCTATTGTGTTATCACACTGGGTAAACTCTCGGTATCCCCTTATCATAGGGTTATATACCCATCTACTCCTGCAACCCCTATCACTCTCAGCAATATCATTTCGACGTTTAACATCAGTAAGTGTTTTAAAGCCCTCAGGCCTATCGCCTTCGTCTACAAAAAGTTCGGCAGATAACCGCGTTTTCGCCTCTGTATAGTCGTTCATTAGCTGCAGCGGATTGAGCGTTTCGAGATAGTCTAGCTCTAGATAATTTAACAGTCGATAGGGATAGCTTGGATCTCGACGTTGCTTGTCTTTGTTTGCAATGATTGCGTATATGACAGCCTCCGCCAGAGCGATAAACGCCTGGTCTTGGGCGGTTGGAGGTTTGTCAAAGACCGACTTGTTTCGGGGCGCCTGCGTACCATTTTTTTTATGGAGTAACGCACGCGCCCTACTTTGCGCAAACAAAATGTCTCGATAGTCATTCTTCGTTTCTACGCTCTTAAGGCCCCTTAAATTAAGCAGACTTGAAACTTCAATCAACCTTCTTCGCCCAGCCATCAGCTCCGAATTATAAAGCTTGGCCACCTCCAAAACCCTTAATTCTTTTTCTTGTTCAGGCGTGTACGCATCACGGGCTTCGTGCTTTATGAGCATTTGACGCCACGACATTTCTATATGCTCTGTTCTTGCTTGCATGTCCGCAGTAAACTGCGGCTTCAGGTCTGTATTTTTGGAAAAGTCCACAAGTCTGTATAATCGCCTCTGGAATCGATCATTCATTCTAGAGATATATTCCACACACTCCTTAATAATAACATTATCACCCTCAGCAGGGGTAACGACTTGCCCGATATTCGCCATCGGATGCATGCGGTTAAGTACTTTATAGAAAAGCTCGGTATCAGAAGATGTCGAATTTAACGTTTCAGAATACAAACTCGCCAGTACCACGTCCGCATCAATCTTCAATTCCTCCCATACTTGACTCGTATTGTTTTTAAGAAAATTCACTACATCAGGATCGTTACTGGATGCTAATAGCTCCCCGACTTTAGCTTTTTCAATCAGTATTCCCGGAACACGACTTTCGAATGAAAAGTCCTTATAATGCTTTGCCAACTGCGCATCCAGGTATCTATCCATTAGTATTAAAAACTTGCCATAACTAATATGATTACCACTAAGCCTAGAATGCCGGAGAATCCCTCTCGCCAAAACCGCCATATCAAACATCACGTATCCGTTTGGATTATTAAGATTCGTATAGTACTCATGAATCTTGCTGCCGTCAGGGTTTCTTGTTTTCCATTCCTCCTCCTCCTCCTCCTCCTCCTCCACTTCCACCGCCCTTTTTTGTCTATGAAGTTCAGAAAGAGAGCTTTCATTATGGACAAGACTATCAACATTAAGAATGATATCCATTTCTTCCGGAGTGAACCCGAGGTCTGCAGTAAGTGCGGGGTCTTCAGAGATGGCTTTAGACGCGGAGTAGAAATAAATGGCTGCCGCTGCAAGCAATCCCCCTCCCCCCATTCCCATAAGCAATGGAACTTTATAGCGATTCAAAGTATTGATTTTCGAGTTCTGAACCCTTACCTCATTGAGGTTGCTTCCCCCACTGCTGTCTTTATCCGACAAGGCAGGCGTTGTCTCAGTCTCGAGGGCTTGCTCAACATCAGGTTTAAGATCACGGACTAACCCCTCCCCTTCCCCTTTCCTTTCGCTGGCAGAATCAACAGCAGATTTTGCAATAGCGGCCCGACGGACTTTCCATGTCAGATAGGCTGCCCCAACCAGCAGGGCAAGTCCCAGACCGCTGGCCACTTTCAATCCCGTGCCTATAAAGGAGCCCTTTTCGCTCAAAAGAGCTTCAATATCCAACAGCTCAAATTTCTCACTCTCTTCAACACTAGTATTAGCACCTCCAGCGGCTTCGATCTGAGGTCCTTCTAATAGTTTCGAGACAACTACTGGATGTTCACGCCTCTCAGGTGTTTCTTGCATCGCTGTTGACAATTCGACATCGGGCTCAGCCGATATCTTCCTGCCCTCTATGAAATCAGCTATTCCAGGATCTTCATGCAAGGATTTCTGATTAGCTTCGGATGCACTCGCGTACAGTTCCCATGCTTTTTCAGCATCGCCACTGTTTAGCGCTTGCATAATGTGGCCCGATGTAATTGAAATCGGCGTGGCCTCAGCTCCCGGAAACACCAGTGGATCTTTGATGTTAGCTATAGCCTCACTGACTTTACTCGTGATTGCGGTGATGCTGCTTCCAGCAGCGCTCATGGCTTCGGTCGAACTCTGAACCGCGGTTCCAATGGAGCTCCAGGCATTGCTGGCAGCTTCGCTGGCACTGTCCAGCCCAGCGCTGAGCCCCTCGACAAACCGGTTCGCAATCATGCTTTCCAGTTGTTGCCCCAGCTGTTGCAACGCCGGGCTGTCCGTCTTCTGGATAATTCTCATCACGTGGTTTATCCACTCCAGCCAGGAATCTGCCGGTGGGAGACAGTAGATGTCCCGACTGATCCCTAGTAGACCTGGAAGCAACGGGATCATCGCGGTGAGCAGCCCTCCACCAGTCTCGGCCAGGCCGGGCCAGTATTGCCCCAAATCCTGAGCCACTTGCCCCAAGGCCTCTTCCTGGACCGATCGCTCCGTATGCTGCAAGGCGCCATACACCGCCTTCGCCAGGCTCAGTTCGATAAAGCGGTTGTACAGCCACTGTAATTGCGGAACTTCCTGGGCACTCTTGGCGGCCCACTGCAACGTTTTTTGCCAGCTGCCTCCCCGGGGGAATTGACGGAGCCAGCCCACGGTCTTGGCGGCACTCTGCAGCGATGGCGGTAACAACTGGGTAAGGTGCTCCGGATGCGCCTGAAGTTCTTCAATAAAACGGTTAAGGGTCTCTTCCCAACTCAACCCGCTCGGCTGCCGCCAATACCAGTCCCACACATCCAGCACAGGGCCATAGCCGGTGCCGTAGCTGATTGCGCCTCTGATCGCTTGCCCTAGTGATTGCCGACTGACCAGGGGGGCAATCAGTCGCTGCAGCTTTTGCCTGACCGATTGATTGGGGTCTGTCAGCTGAAGCAAGGCCTGGAACAAGGCCAGCGAGGTGCTGTCACCAGCGAACTGTTGCTTGATTTGTTCAATGACCGGTTGCAGGGGGGACTGCTGGATCAAAGCTTGAGCAGCAGGATCGTTGAGTTGCTGCAGCAACCAGGCCGCCTGCTGGCCAAGCGCGCTGTCGGCCGGGTAACTGTTCAACTGCCGCAACCAGGGCAGGATCTGCTGCAGCAAGGTCAGGGTTTCCGGGGAAAGCTGCCGCCTGAGCACCGCCAGGAGCGAAGGCGTATCCATGACTTGAGATAACCAGGCCATTTTTAGATCAAAGGAAGCATCCAGCCCCAGAAAACTCGCTTGCAGCTCACCCACCTCGTGAACGCCGGTGCTGACGCTTGTCAGTACGTCCTTTACCTGCAAGAAGAGTTGTTCCACTCGCGTAATGCTCTCGATGAGTACCCGTGGCGCCAGGTCACCGCCCATTTGACGGTCCGTCAGAACTCGCTTGACCACGTCCAGATAATCTTCGAAAGGCGCGCTCTCAGGCAGGGCCGCAAAGGCCTGCAATGAAGCGATGGTCTGGAGGATGGGGGGCAGGGAAGCGCTGAGGGTTTGCTGCACGGACTGGGGGAGCGTACGTTTAACCAAGGGTTGATCCAGTAGACGCTGTAACTGAACGATACCCCGTTTAACCCGCTCAACCGTCTTCGCCTCATCGCCGAGCGATATCCGTTGCAGCTCGTGAATCAGTTCGAACCCCTCAAGTACCTGCCTGATTACTTCACGCCAGTCACTTGGGACTATGTGCTGCTGTTGGCGTAATAGCTGGGCCAGCCGTTCTACCTTGGCAAAGGCCGTGAGTTGCTTATCGGTGTAAATCCCGCTCACTTGTTGCCAAATATCAGTAACCGCTGTCGCCCTTTCCAGTAAGTGTTTCGACGTAAGGAGCGTGGCGCGCGTCAACAGGTGAGTCAGCAGCTGTTTGGCGACATCGGGGGGCGAGGTGTCCTGCTCTTCAAGCGCGTCATACCAGGTATCTTCCTCCAGGATAAAGTCATCACTTGCCATGCCGGCAGACAAGTCGGTCAAGTCCTCTACAGAGGCAGGCTTGGCTGCCGCCGCCCTGTTTGTGCTCGGCAGCATTACTGAACGACCGCCCAACACCCCATAGGACGCCCCGCCGCCGCCCTCATCACTACGAGATAATTCTTCCCATGCTTGCCGAGGGGGTTCTCGCGGTCCAGTGCCCGAGCCCGAGCCCTCTGGAGACTCAGGAGTCCCAGCATCAATTAATAACTCAGAGGAATCGATCCCCAAGTTATTATTATCTTCAAGGTCCTCATAAAGGTCCTCGATTATGACCTTGTGCCCCCCCCCCTTAGACCTAGGCTCAGACTTGTATTCACCGTGCATCTCTCATTACTCCTGAAGGTAAACCTGATGTGGTAACCTCTCGAAAGCGCTAACAATTTCCTTTTTTATATATCCCTCTATTGGAGTGAGTGACAAGATCCGGGCCAGCAATAATTGGCGCCAAACATGCAATGCTGTCGGCATTATTGATATAAGCAAACATTTTTTCGGAGAGATCACTATGAAATAGACGAATAGCATTATCACCGCCTAGCTCGACACCAAGGGTATCCGAAGTCAAGTCATTTGCAAAGCCCTCGACGTCCGCTAATTGCTCAACCGTTAGTCCGCTGACAATTTGGCGCTGAGCCTCAATCACACGATCAAGATCCATTTTTTTCTGTAGTAGCGCGAATTTACTTCTTCATATTGAAGTCCGGCATTATACCAGTAGTCCTTCGCATCCAACTCTTGATGTACACTTCATGGATAAATGTCAGCGCACGCTGGCAAGTAACCTGATCCTCAAAAAAACCCAAGCCGACATGCAGTCGTCTATGTGGATCGTCAACTTGTACCGAGGCACGAGCTTCCACATTACTTGAGTGAAGTATCTGGTTTCGGCGCTTGCCTGCAAAGTCGATCAGCGCGCCCCTTAAGGTTAAATCGTCTTTTTCCAGTTGGCGGGCAAAATCACAAAAATCCAAAATATCGTTGAGGCCTTTCTCTTCGACACCAAAAACTTTACTAGTGTCTTGCTCCACGCGCCCACCTGGTTCAGCTGTCCGAAGCTGAGCAATCGCAATATTCAAAATATCTATTGCATAATTCAAGGCCTCTAAAAACTCTTGTCTGTCGTCACCATGAAACTCGTCAAAACCTCTAGCAAGCACATCACTCTGAACCCCGCCCTGATAAATACTTTCATTGAACGCCTCCTCAAACTTATCACCCGCCCCTTGATACTTAGGCGCTGCCTTTAATGCCGAGGTATTCTTTTTCCGATACGACAACAGTGACTTCAACGCACTGGACAACTTGGCAGTGGCCGCTTCACTGTCATCCGCGGGAGCATCTTCGTTGCTTTCAGTATGAACATCGGGGCGCTGAGAAAGTGAGCGTCCCTGCCGCTCGGCACTGGCACCTTTTTTGATAGGCATATAACTTGGCATCACATCCACCTTATCGATTCTGGACACTCAACCCGGCGATCGTCGCCTGCCTCCTGCCTCGCCATTCGCAATCGTTAACGAGGCTTTTGCTCAAGATCAATCTCGGTACTTTCAACTGCTGCGATGACATCATTTTTGTTGGTCAAGGACACAGGAACAGTCACTGCATAATTAAGCAATAACCGCGGTCTGTTGCCCAAGGACTGCCAAAAGCTCCCCAAACTGAACAAACCCTCATCCTTGGGGGGGATGACCCGGGTATAGGCACCGGGAATGCTGGGTAGTTGTCGGTTATTGATTAATGCGTTCAACACCTGATTCATCACCAGCATGGCCTGGTTATCCGGCGCGCCACTGGGACTGTCATTGCTGACCGCCTGACTGCTGTCCCAATAGGTAATCAGATAATTGCAGCATACGTTCACCTTGGCCGGCTGCAACACACCGCCGATGTAAGCCCTTGATTCGCCCATTTTCAGTTCCAGATCTTCATAGATGTCATAAAGAAACACACTGACTACGGGTTCAGGAGGCAGATTTTCCGGATCTGGCAAGTCAAAACGAACCGTAACGTCGGAATACAGATAGCCGGTTAATGCCGTCTGCAAGGCCTTATTGACCTCTATTACAATCATGTTTGAATCAGTCTGTGCAGGCATGACTAGATCTCCCGTCTATGGTGCCAGTCGGCCGATTTTGGCCAGTTCTCGTTTCATCGCCCGCTCGATGTGCTGATTGCAAACGCACGGAGTGCACTCATCGGTTGCCAGCCAGGTCGCCAGTAACGCAATGTTCCGGATATTGGCTCCAGTCAACTCAGTGCGCATCGCCAGTTGCTTGAAATCGACCTCCTCGGCGATGCTGATTTTTCCTGGCCAGATGCTTCGCCACATCCGCTCACGCTGTGAAACATCGGGGAAAGCGAAGCGGGTGATGAAGGTAAAACGGCGGCTAAAGGCGTCGTCCAGATGACTGCGGTTGTTCGTCGCGAGGATTACCAGGCCCGGGTAACTTTCCAATCGCTGCAGGAGATAAGACACTTCAATATTGGCGTGACGGTCCTTGGCATCCTTGACAGCACTGCGTTTACCAAACAAGGCGTCGGCCTCATCAAAAAACAGTACCCCAGCATCCGCTTCAGCCCGATCGAAAATGAGCGAGAGGTTCTTTTCGGTTTCCCCGATGTACTTACTCACCACCGTGGCGAGGTCGATCTGGATCAAGTCAACCCCCAGTTGTCCAGCAATCACCTCGGCGGCCATGGTTTTACCGGTGCCAGAATCACCATAAAATAGCGCGCTGATCCCGGTACCATAACCAACCTTGGCGCCGAAACCCTGTTCCAGCACGAAACTGCGGTGTTTGGTGGCGACCAGAATTTCGGTCAACTGCTGGTGTAACTCTTCACCGACGATAAGATCATCAAAAGTACGTTTGGGCTCACTGCGCCGTGCCAATTTGCCGAAGTTTTGTTGTGAGCGCAGACGAAAGGCTTTTCGTAGGTCAGCGTCACTGAGTGGCGAATCCGGATCGCGCAGCATTCGGTAATGCGCTGCTTCCTTGAGCACCTGTGGCAGGGTGTGCGGTGTGAAATGTTGCCGCTCACAGAATGCTTTCACATTAAGACCGGTAGCCGTGAGCGGATCCAGATAACCGCGTAACAAGGCTTCTTTTTCCGCCAGCTCAAGCACCGGCATGTCCACCACGACTTGCTGTACAAGGGACAGCCAGATCATGGGCCCATGCACGTCGCACAAACAGACGACCAGCAAGCCTGGTTGATTCAGCAGTTGAGCAAACCCCGTTAGCAAACTTTTACGTTCCTCGGTCAAGTTATCGAGAGAGCGAACCACCAGGCAGGCAGCGTGCATACGGGTCTCACGCAAGACTTGCGTGAGGAGGTATTGCGCATCCTTGTCATTTTCCGGCAAGCGCGCCATATCAAGTTGTAATGTTTCACGGCCCACAGCCAGGGCTGCGGCGGTAATGGCCATCGCGCGTCCAGTATCCGTGGCGCCGCGCACCATCAACACGGGCTGAATCTCATCACTGCCGGAAAGCGTCTGCGCTTGCAGAGCAGCCATAATAGCTGGCGGGACAGTCCGGATGTGGGAGGTTTCCGGAGACAACCATTCGGTACAGTTCATTAATAACGCCGGCAGATGCCGCTGCCCGGTCAAGTAGTGATACACGCCAATATCGGTTTGAAACAAAGTTTGATTCCAGCCCTCTCCTTGCTGCTCACCTTTTTTTCCGAGATTGAGCAACTGGAAACCCAACAACGGTGACTGGGGTAGAAAGCTTACCTCTTGGACAATCTTCTCCTGAGGAGAGGAGCAGAATAAGGTTAGCGCCAGCTCAAAGCTTAGCCACTTTTTCTGTGGTGTTCCATGCAGAGCTGCGAACAAAATAAAATAGCGACTATCAAAGTACGGCAACAACCCCAACAACAGCACATCTTTTTCGAATTCGGTTAAATCAAATCGCGCCGCTAGCTTATCCAGCAAATAACATTGGTAACTTTTAGTACTAGTCGTTGATGCACTGCTCTCCCAGGGTTTGCACGGTGTGCACCAATGCGGAACTCCCTGCGGAGCGATTATTCTCGCTTCGAGCTCTTCGGCTGTAAGAATAAACGTGTCCAGGGCAGGATTGTTCTGCTGTTGCAACACCTGCCCTGCCCACGACTGCAACAATAAATCAATGCGCTCCAGCTGCCGAAGAAGCTGATCGATATTGGTATCAGCCCAGAACTGTGTGGGCTCCTCGAGTGGCTCAGTTAACTGATACATCAGAAATATTATCCTTATAGCGATAAGTGATTAATATAAGCCGACCCAACTCACCACAAAACCCCACACCCATATGAACCAACATGCTTCGAGCGAAGGCCATCTTCAGCTTAGTGAGTATTTAGTTACTACTCATGGCACATCATTTCATTACTCGACAGGCGGCGCACTCCAATGAATGATCAGCGGTTTTATCAACCAGGGTAGCATCAACATTCCTGTCGGCCATGGCCAATCGGCTAGCAGTACGTCATATACCTGCGGCTCAATGTACAAGGTAAAATCTTCATGACCAGGCACCAACCATGCCGAACGCTGTAAATACAATTGGCGAATATCCGCCCCCCCGAAATGTTTCCAGGCCGGCAAGCGTTGAGGTAACGCCGATAACCACCGCTGCATCACCTCAACGGCATGAGTATCGGGTTGAGTCCACTCCAGCGGCGCATCCAGTGGCAAACCACAGAGCAGTTTATTCAGGGGCATGCGCCATTCGTCATATTTGCCGTCAGCCCAAATCAATTCATCCAGCCAGCAGACTGCATCGACTTGAGCTTGATGGTGAATAAATTTGGATTTTTCCATTAAACCCAGTTGTTCGAATAATCCTGACAACAGCGGCCACAGCAATGTGATACCGCCGTTGCTGACGCTGATGGGTGTCAAGTCAACGGCGCGATGACAATTGACCGTGTTGCTATTGCTGCTGTTATCACGCTTGCTATTCCCCACAGGATTGAGCCTAGACTGTAACCGCTTGTACGTGTTAGCAGTCAAGTGACGTTTGAGGACGCCTCGCACTGATGATTTCTGCCACAACGTCTGCAATCGGGTCGTTAACGCCGGAGGTGTTGCATCATAGTCGCTGAACAATATCACCAGCATTTGTTCATCACCATCTGGTGTAAAAGCCGGTTCATCCTGTCGCAGCATCGGCACAGTGCATTGCGGGTGTAGTTGAAAATAGCGCAATGCACAGAGCCGCAGCGCTCCCGGCGTCACTGGTTCAGTGATGCTTTGTAAATCTACCAGATAGAGGCATAAACGAGTCAGGGTTGCCGGTTGCAGAGATCGGTACAAACGCCACAGATTATGGAAATGCAGGCAATGGCTGGCCAGGATTGGCAAACCGCGTTGCGGTTGCTTCACCAACTCTTCGAGCAGCCAGATGTCCAGCGCGTTCGTGTTGGGTCGATGTTCAGCTGTTGGCCAGTAACCATGGTTCAAATAGTGACTAAACTGTTCCATATTATCGGATCGAGTCTTTGAAACTACAGTCTCCACAGTAGGCGGACCTGCGCGCCCGCCATAACTTAGTAACCGCAGCAACAACAGCTCCTCCAAACGCTGGCAGAAGGTTTTTTCAAAGTCGACCAGCGGAAGCTCACCCAAGTCTAAAATCAACGTTTCCGTTACCTGCAAGGCGGGATACTTCTGGTGCACTCTATCCAACACATCGGAGATTAGTGTGCGCAATCGTCGGTCAAATAAGCTACTGCACTTGTCGGATAAACGATCAGCATGGCATTGGGGCATACCTAAACAAATACGTAGGCGATCCAAACGATGCGCTGAGGTTGAATAAACGGCAATCACTCTAACCTCCTTTAATCGCAGACCAAATACTCACCACTACCGAGTCACGGTGAGCTGTATATGATAAAAGGCTTCCGTTACTGCAGCTGGTTATTTACAATTATAAACCGCATAATGTGCCAACCATTACACCTTCATAATAAATGCCAAAATACAATACGGAGGTACAACATTTATAGAATGATTATGTGGAGTTTGGGAAGCATCATTGGTATGGTTATGCCCTTTATTACCACCCACATTCGATGTCCATGCTAGTCTTGATCGGTCTCTGTTCCAGTCAACATTATCTGTATCTATAGTACCTTTAACTCTATCGTTGTTTTCCACTTTATACGAATAATGCGTAACGTCTGGTGGACTGCCATCTTCTTTCAGCTGTATACCACCTAGATGTTTATGGCTTGGCAATTGCTCCTCATTCAACACCCTGTCATGAATATTTACGATAACGGCTGGAGTAACTGAGCTAGTGTTTGCAAGAAAGGACTTAGCGGTCACTGCTCCGGTCACTTTCGAATTACTGGAGCCACTATCCGCGATAGTGCCACCGAGAATAAAACGGTCCCGTAAATCCGGAGTACCATTTGCGCCATCGCAAAGAACCCAGCCCTGTGGAATATTGGCTCCGTGGAACATCATGATCATACCGGAGGGTAGTATGGTGGGAATATCCACACTGACTCCAGCGCTGTCGACGTTAATTCCTGGTCCCGCTATTACGGCCAATCTACTCTCGGCATCCAACTGCATGCCTAGTCCAGTCCCTCCCAGTTGGCCTGGACTCAAGCCCACTGCTTTACGACCACAATCAGCCACATCGATCAGGTCAGAGAAATTGGTTTGCAGTGGGATCTTCTGCGCACTAAATTTCTCTTTTAGGTCTGCAGTAGGCGGGCCGACAAAGTTGGCGGCATTGGGGATGGTGCCGCCCTCGGCCATGAGGACGGTATCGATTGTTTTACCGGTTTTTTTTAGCCGAGTAGTACCTGCACTACTGGTTGGCGTGCTGGCAATTAGTGCATTTGGCGTATTTTTTGCAAGCGTTGCGGCCTCCGCGCCAGCATCGGGCAGTGTCTTTTTGGTGACTTTTTTACCGACAGTTTCCGCTGTTTTTTTCTTGGTCATGATCGATTCCTCGCTAGCAGATTTAAACCTCTACGCCGACGGCAAGTTTAAAACGGACAGACATGTCCTTACCTGCGTTGCGGCGAATCGCTCTATAATCACACTTCACTCTGAATCCAAAGCATTCGGAGGAACATAAAACAACTCATCCTCCACAATGACCGAACTGTTCCATTCATCATCATTTTCCCCCACTACCTGACTCCGTTGTTCATCGGTGGCAATATGCATTGCGCCAATGCCGGTCAACGACGAGGGTATACAACCCAAGGTCAGCATGCGCATTAAGCTATAGGAAGCATCCCCCAAAGGGGCGCCACTGTTTTGCCAAGTGTTATACGTGTAAGCAAAGTTTTTAAACTGATCATCCGGCAGCCAATGCATCATCATGGAGATATAGGAGGGGAACTCCTCAAGAATAGTGTTCCTCATCCAGGCATTGGTTGCGTTAATATCGCTGGTCAACTGATTCAACTGATCACGCTCGAATACCACACTCACGATAAAAGAGAATCGGTCGCGGGTGGCGTGACTTTCACTATCGAAATACCAGAAGTAACCCCGAGTCCGATCTGCTGCCGGGAATTCTCCTCCGCTTAATTTTTCCACCACCAACGTGCTGGCAATGTTGTCCGCCTTCACGACTTTCACCTTGAGTTCGGTTGTTGTATTGGGTGCATCCGTTGGAAGATCGGCGGAAATACGGTATTTAATCGTCAGTTCATCCTCCTCCTGTACCATTGCAGGATATGGACTCTGGGGCGACGAAGTCAGGCGTCTCTGATCGGAGGATAGAAGACCACTTTGATCGGCGTCGTAAACTAAAGGGTAATTCATGTCCTCCAACCATACCGGGCAATTCTGCCATTGAACGGTATTGGCCGGATCCAGAATTTCCGCCAGGTTGCGCTGCAGTTCTGCGTTTGTTGTAATGCCCACCGAGAAGCTATGCTCATCACTGTTGACACGCGCAATCATCAAAGCGCGGATTGTTTGCTCGATGCCATCTTTAGCCAGTATAAAGTTTATCAGCTGACCAACTTTCAACGGTGCCACACTGGTTTCTGGCATCACCACCGTTAAGTAATCTCCATCGCTCTCCAACTCTTCGGGGATTTGCAAGTCATTGTAGCTAGGGTCCGGATACACTGGCAGAAGAGCTCGATGTTCGACTATGTAAAATGGCAGTTTATCCAAGGGGGCATTTTCATTAAAAATTTCTGCGCCGCCGATGCCAAGACGCGCAGCAATACGTTGTTGCAGTGCCGACACTTTATCAATTCTGATATTAGCGCGCTGATACGTGAGCTTCGTATTCTCAGAAAGGTAACCTTGTTGCGACTCCATAAAGAGCGATGGTGCGATAGTGAAGACTCTCGGGGCTACCTTGCCATTAAAGTAGCCGAGTAAGTAGTCAATATAGGACAGTTCCTTGTCCATATCCGCACTGCACTCCTGCAAGTAGTTTTTGATCGCAGGTGAATAATCTCTAAAAATAAAATCACTGATGCTGGGTTCTGTGAAGGGCCATTGTTCACCCCATACAATATCGTTTTTTGCGCGATCAAAGGCTAACAGATTGGGTAATAGCTCCAGCTGTTTACAGCCATTGGCGAGCAACTGCTCAAACGGCAAGATAAATTGATGAAATTGTATTTGACTGGGTGTTGCCGGCAGCTGCAACAGACCATAGCACGGAGGTAATTTATCAGTTACGGGGTGATAGACAGCGGGGTTGCGCCAGCGGCCATAAGGCAATGTAACCGGCGGATTGAGTACTTTGGGAACAATAGTCAAGTGATCTTCAATTTCCTTGATCGTGGCAGTGCAGTCGATACCATGGGCAATCAATCGCACCACGGTGTCGCTGGCCAATTCCGCAATAGGATCGGCCCCCCACAGACGAGGGTAACCACCGGCTGCGTCGGCGGTCCACTCCCACGGATTATCAGTCGTACTTTGCTCCGTGCCTAAAGTTCGAATGTTTTTGACTCCGTCAATGGCTAACAGCCCATTGACCAGCCGCGCCAAATTGACAGTGGCAGGTTGTTCATAGTCGAGTGCGGGGGGCAGTTGCGGAATCCATCCATTCAGTAAGTAAGGACCCTGATAGATTTGCTCATTATTAAAACCCTGATCCTGTAACTCTTGAGTGGAATAACGATTGACCGGCGGCGTAATATACCGGTTTGTCACGGTATATATATCCGCAAGAATCGCGGCAAAGGAGGTGCTGGCGTCCACATTGTCCTGCAATTCGATTTCCATCTTCACCATCACATCTTTAGGTACCAGCCAGATAATACGACTGATTGCCTCCCCCAGATTACGATGATCACGTAAATAGGCATCCAATACTGCCTGCGCCGGCTGCTTATTCATCTCGGATTCGCGCGTTGCTTGCAAGTAAAGAAAACAATTACCAAGCAGGGACATTTCTATTGAGTCGTCTTCCTCTGGCTCTACGAAACTGTACACACGCTGGTCAACATTATACCAATAGTGGTAACGAGCTTCTTCAGGCTCGCGAACTAAATAGACATTATCAAAACAGAAATAAGCGCCTGCTCCGTCAGCCCAGGTCAGGTCCAGCAAGGCGCGACGATAGTCATCCACCGAAACTGGCCCGCAGGTCAATGCCCTCTGCGGACCAAATTCCGTCGGAAAGATACCACCATCGTCCTTCTGATCTTGAGGTGCCGGGGTCAGCAAATCTGTCAATGGTAGCGACGTGCGATAAGCCACATCAGAGGTGTTGTAGCAAAGAGCCTGCAACAATGTAATGCCTGGATCATGCTCGTCGGTATTGCTCCAACTCGTGCTGGAATACGCCTCGATTGCACGCATTGCCTGCACCAGCAATGACTCAAACTCAATGTAGTTTTTGACGATTGGAAATAGAGCATCATTTTTACTCATGATCTGCGCTGCCCTGCAAATGATTCCCACCACCCTCAATCGGCCAAACAAGAATCAACACTTCATCATCGTTGCCCTGAATCGGTTTCCGAGCGCCATCCAGCGTCAGGCTAGCCACATAATCAACGTAGGTTTGCTGTTGTATCTGAGCGACCACATCGTAATAGTCCAGACTGTTCGCCAGTTTTACACCGCCTACCTGGGATCCAGCCCACGGCATATAGTATTGCTCCAGTGCCAGGCGTAACTCTCGATAACCGTAATCTGGATTCATCCAACCATGAAAACGCACCTCATAGACGATTCGAACATCTCTATAGTTCGGATTTTCGACGGCAATGCTTTGCCACGGTGACGCAAGTCGCTCCAGGTAATTGGCCATCTCATTCAGTCGCGCCTGATTCAACTGTGGACGTAACACATCGGCATTGTCTTTCTCGGCGTTCAACGGAATCACGATCAAGCGTTGCACTCGCTGCGCGGGAACCATTGTTTGGTTGATGCTGGCAGGGATCGCCACATCGAATACCGCTTTGAATCCAGCCTTGAGTATCGCCACCATATCTTGCCAAGTGAGCACTCTGTTTCGATGATCGAGCCGTTGCGCTGATCGCTCGAAAAACGCTTCGGTGGTTTCTTGTGGCCGCCCACCCCACGAATCCCAGGGTTGTAGCGTTTTGGACAGTCCGGCAATACTGGTTAAAGGCTGGCTGATGCTATCGGCCGATAACGGTTGAGCCAAGATGGTTGGATCGAGGAGTGCCGGGTTTTGCATGGTGGCGGTCATGCCATTGGTCACCAACCCCACAACAAATGGATAGTCCGATACACCGGATAGCGACACTCCCGAATCTTCCATGAGCGCACGCAACCAATAACGTCCAGACGGCATACTGGGGGAGCTTACGCTGGCGTCACTCGGAAGAATGGTTGACCATAAACCACTGCGAAACAACCCCGTCGTCTCATCTATGACAGTGGCATCCAGTAATGCCCATTGATTACTCGAATTCAGATACTGCCAGACGATGCTCAACTCTTTGGCCCCCGTCAATTGCCAGAAAAGCGATAGCGTCTGTTGTGGTTGTATCGCAGAAAACCCCAAATACAACTGTGCTTCTGCGACGGGCTGCGAAGCGGTACTGTAACCGAAGGGTGTTAATATATATTGTTGCGGATTGTTCACCGCTGTTGAATTAACTCCCAACTGCTTGATAACCGGTAAACCGCTTTGATCCTCCTCATCATTACAAGCCAACCTGAGCACTGGTAACTCAAAGGTTAACCCATCTAAATCCATAGGTGCGCTGATGGCCCCGACATCAGCCGGAGCCAACAAAAATGTAAACTCGGTATTGGAGGAATCTTTCTTGTCAAACAGCAATGACAACCAGTGGTCGCCGCTGCTCACTTGGGCCACGACCTGGGTAGTAATCGCCTGCGAGAACGTTACATAAAATTTTTCAGCGCCCGGCTCTTCAAGCAGTGATGAGATTACAATGCGCCCAATCAGAATATCTTGATCCTGGTCGTTCTCGCTAAAAAGGCGAAGCCCCGTTTCCGGCCAAGGTTGTTGCGGCTTTTCGTAAGCAATGAATGACTTGGCAACCCCATCTGCTTTGGGCCTCCAGCACCAGCGCAAGTCAGTCCACTGAGCCTGATTGGCCAGTAGATCGCTATCGAGCGCATATTGTATTTTTGCACCCTGTCTATCCTGCCCGGCGGGAAAAAGCGTTCCTGCGGGTATCAAAAGCTCAGTCAGTTTGGTTGATAGCAGAAATGACAGAGCGACTCTCGCGGGCTCGGCAGGCCGTTCACTTAACCCCAATAGTTGCCGGTAATAAAGTTCGCGGTGAGCAAAAGGCAAGTAATTTAACAATGCACGAGGCGTTTCCAATACTTCCAGAAATGCTAGGAGTAGCGCTTCCTGCGGCCACAGCGTACCGCCAGCCAATGCTCTGTTCCGATAGATTTCAGCCAGCTTCGCAGGGTTATCCTCCCCAGTGAAAAAGATACTCCTCCATGTCAACGACGCGTCACTAGAAACTTGAGCAACCTCGGACAGATAAGGAATGTATTGAGTATACTGCTCGATAAATTCCAAATTTGTCTGGATCGTCCGGTTGTCCAACTCAAAACCTTTGGTAGCCACCAGACCCGACAAGAGTTCTTCTAATGCGGATGTATTGGTCATTGTAATTCATCCTATATCTAATAGGTCGCCGACTGACTCGTTCCTTGTCTCATTACATAGAGCGCCTGCACTTAACGTGACAAAAAAGTCTTTTAAATCAACACCTGCAAAACTCATCACAAACGTCTGATTCACCAGGTTAAAACTCAATCTGTCTGGACTGGCTACTCAACAGTCGTTCGTTCGACATATCAAGGACTACCTGCTGTGGCAAAATCCTGTGCTGTACCAAACTCTCCTTTTCCTTGGCTCGGAGCTTTTGAATCAACTGTTAATGGTGGACCAGGTAACGAAGCAGGAGAGTCGGGTGTAAAAAGAGCATCGAATTTTGAGCCCTTCGTTATCAATGCGGCACCATTTGTACAGTTCGAAGCTTGCTGGTCGCTATTTAACCTGCTGATGGTCACTGTACCCGTCCCCATAGTTGTATAAATCGAGGTAGTATACGTAGCCTTAAGCTCAACCTTTTCCTCATCACCCACGATGCACACCTTCTTATTGGCGACAGTCACGTCTCCACTTCCTGAGATAACAGCCGGTTCTATGATCGTGACCTGGCGATCGCCAAACATAGATTCAAACGTTAGCTCATCGCCATTGACCACAATTGGTGACATCATATAAATAAACTCCTGCCATTACCGATATCCAACTGAGTGGTGAGCTTTTGCGAGACATCGCTGCCTCGCAAGCGATAAACCACCTGCACGAGCAATGTGCTGAGGGCATTGGGAGAGTGATCAATAGTAATTGACGTCACCTCGGCTCGGGGTTCACAGGTGAGAACACTATCATAAATCTGTGACTCTATTTCTGCTGTCAGTCCCGCATTAATATTAGCGAACATAAGTTTATTCAAGTCACATCCGTAGTCCTGCCGCATAATGCGCTCACCCGGCAGCGTACTGAATAGAATAATCAAGCTCTGCTGGACATCCTCCGAGCCGGAGACCATCGCGACCCCCTTGCCCGGAGAAAATACAGGAGGAAATGCCCAACCACGTCCATATACTTTCTCCAGGGTATCGTTCATGACATCCTCCACGGCACTCAACTTCAAGTACTACTTGGTGGTCAATTTAATTTCGTCGGCTGCTACTTCCACGCCTGCCTTCGCATTGAGCAGCGCGGACTCCGACTCTGTATCAAACTGAATTTGCATTCTTCTATTGTTAAAGGCGATACCTTTTAGATTGTTCTCTTTGTTAGCTTTGACTAGCGGTTCGTTTATCGGGTTGTACACGGAGCCGATGATGGCAGGAAAACAGGGGTCATCATTAAAAAAGCCTACCACCACTTCATCTCCTTCATTGGGATAAAAATTAAACCCACCATCGCCGCTGGCATATGGCATAGCCAATCGAGCCCATACGATATTATTGTCATCCCCCAACGCCGGTAACGAAACACGCACCCGGTTCAGGCCATACGGGTCATCCTGAAACTCAGCAACTACACCTACTTGCAAGCCTCTTACGGTAGGAAGAGGTGTCATTGCACTGCTCCCCCCTTTCATTCCAAGAGAGATGACTGTCTTCCATGATTCTTTATCAACAGTGTGGGACACCGCCGTAATAATTCCGGAACCGTCAAACCCCTTGCCAAAATTCGACAGCGCCAATGTTTGCCCGAGCTTATAGCCCGTCGAACCACGCACCTGAAACTCCCCTAGAACTCCCGCGTCTTGCAAATGTTGTAAGGTGCTCTGAGCCAGGCCATTCAGTTTTTCCTGTGTCACTGAAGTGCTGCTGCCGATCACCCAGGTTGCCTTGCTTAGCGGTTTCTGCGACGCTGGATTCAATGCGTCTTTACCCAGATTTTCCGGTGTTGCCATAGCAACAATGATATCTTGATTTGCAATATCCCACGCTGACAGCCATAACTCCTCCGGCTGGTAACGGTCGTCAAAGCTCCAATTCGCCTCAAAAATCGATGCTTTACCGGTATCAGAATCGAACTGACGGTTTGCTTCGTTATCTAACGTGTGATCTGGCGCTCCACCTAATGTAGGCATCACGATTCGGACTTCTTCAAAGTCGGGTAAAAGCCACGCCGCGCTCTCATCAACTAACCGGCGCACATACAACCAATTAGAGCAACAATATTGTACAAGCTGTTCTTGTTTAGTGTTCATTTCTGCCTGGTTGACGCACTTCAAGCCCTGCTCATCCAAAAGGGTGTTGATAATATTTTTGGCGCTTTCATCACTGAATACCCTGGAAGCACACGTACTATCCAATAGTGCCAAACGGTGTTTAATAACCAGCTCTAACCGGGCACTGGTTTCAAGCAGCTTTAGACTTTGCTCAACGACAACCCCATCAAACAACCGTTCCGATTGACCTCCCCTCTCAATGTCAATAGTAATATCATTACCCGGCTTGCACAGGGCAACCTCTTCATCACAGTGACTCAATGTTTTCAATGCGTTCCCTTCTACCGAAAGCAGAAGCGTCGCCGCAGGAATGGTATTTACCCGCTGAGCCGTCGAGAGCCATATAGGCTGTAATGTCGTTAATTCCCTGGCATCAGCCCCAGCTACTATCTTAAGAGTAGGCATCAGCTTTGCTCTCCACTTTGAGCGGGCGCCACCAAAGTCTCCCCAGGTTTGGTATCATCTAAATTATCGAGATCGTTACTCCACGCCAAGTCAAGGTAGTTAATCCCGCCGACTAGAAAAGTGCTGGCAGTAGCTGCCATCAGTGCTAAATTTGTTGGGCCGGCAGGGACGGAGATTACTAGCCCCGGGGGAGACAACAGATTTTGTTCTGCCTCTTGTTTTCCAATACTTTCATCGGCCTTTATCGTCAAACTTGCGGTAGCGTGTAACGGGGTTCCGTCGCGGTCAAACAAACTATAGTGAAAAGACAATGCTGTCATACGCCCTGCAAAGTAGCCATTGCGCGCCCAACGCATATTACCCCATTGAACCTTCAAGAACCGAGGTTCTCCACGACTTGGATCGACGGTATAGCAAAGTTGGCGTAGTGCAGTGAGTTGATTTTCAATCGATGCACCACCTTTGCCCATGCGATCATCGTAAACAAGATCCAGCGCCAAGTCGCCGGGCTCGGTTTTAGTATAGTTATTACTCAGCACGGTATCGTTTATAAAATCTTCTGAACTGTATGTCGTCGCGTAGCTTAACTGCAGGGAATCCGGATTGAACCTCGCCCGTATCATTCCGACTTCTTTCGTCAAATCCCGGTCAGAATAGGCAGTAATCGTCAGCTTAGTCAGTGCCTGGTTATATAGAGTTGGAGTCACCGCATCCACCCCTCTTCTTCGCGCAGTTTATCGATTACCCGTTTCGTAACCATTTCAATCATGCGGGCCTCATCGACTTTCTCTTTAGCGATGCTGCGAACCGGTATAATTGACTTCTCCATATTGGAGGTTACTACTTTGGCCTGGATCACCAGCTCTCTGATTTCTATGGTCATGCTTTAATCCCTCTCCAACGCATATTCTGATATTTCAACTCCAACGTATTGACCATGATACTGTTGGCACTGGCGTCCAGATTTGCAGTTTGCCAACGCACCGGTAACGCGTTGCTTATGGTCCAGCTACACACCGGCATTCCCAGATGATTCAATAGTAAGATGACGACATCGACGTACACCAGAAGCTGGCCCTGCATGACCTGATCGAACACTACCGTCAACGGAGTAACCGTCATTACGCCCCGTTCCAGTATTAAGGAGCCATGGTTGATCTTGTTCGCAAAGTAAGTGTTCCGTATGTTCTCCCCACCCTCGCTATGTTGCGTCACACTCAGTTCACGCGTCAGCCCCGAGATACTCTGAAAGGCTATATCCAATGGGCTGGGAAAGAGCCCATCAAAAATGAAAGTCGTTATAAAACGCGAAGTTGGCATCGGCTCAAATAGTAGGTCCATAGCACCCTCTCTTACACTAGATATTCCTACATGCTTCTATCGGTGGACATATCAAACTGCAAGCTGAGCTCGATAAACTCCGCGGGATATAGAGGGGCAAGCCGTATGTGCATTATCATGATGCCGGCACGAACATCCTCCTCGGTCATCGTTTCATCAAGTCCCAATTTAACACTAAACGCCTGTTCTTCTTCAGCGCCGAACAGGCCTCCTTCTACCCATAGCATATTTAGCCAGTTGGATACCTGCCCTTTCACTTTGTACCAGGTTATTTCGCTATTGTTTTCGAATACAAACATCCTGGCTAAACGGCTTGCGTTACTCTCAATGTATGAGAGTAAACGCCGAACCTGGACGTAGCGTGAAGGTGAATTGGCTTCCGCTGAGAGCGTTCGACAACCCCATACACGTACCCCTCTTCCAGGAAAACTACGGATAAGATTGAATGACGCATTGCCATTGACCAGTTTGTCATTGACCCATAGGTAGGACTGCGTCGTGTCTATAACTTTGGAAAGTACTACATTCGCAGGTGCTGTCCATACACCCGCGGAATTGTCCACCCGCTCAATCGCTGCGGCCACAGCAGCCGACGGCGGTACGACGACAGGTCGACCATCTTCGTAATACTCACTCACCAGCCGGGGCCAATAGGCGGCCCCCCATTCACGGTGCATTCCAGTGAATGTGCTTACGCAGTTGACTGCGCTATCTGGGGCATCGGGGGTCTCCAGCAGGGCGAACAAACCGCTTCGGCATTGGCACAAATTCAACAATAGCTGCCAAGCCTCTTGCCACAAAGACAGCGCACCGTCAGGCAGTAAAACCATATCGGGAAACGTAATTAAAGTAATTGCTGGTTGACCCGCAATTGCCGTGCCGATACGCGGATCGCCCAGTGCGACCAGGAGCTGCGCTCCATTCATATTCAGGGCTGTGTCGTAGGTGCCCAAGGACAACACAAATCCGCCACTACCGTCATTATCAAAGTAATGCTTTATGGCGTAATAAAGAACACCCACGTTGGAAGCTTCATTGACGACGTGAGGTGCCCCGCCAAAAAACTCCTGGTATTCGGTAAAATCATCGATTGGCTGCAAGGTATAGGCTGCACCTTTTTCCGTATAACCGATAAATATAGGAACGGCGCTGCGTGTTTCAGTACGTGGGGCAGAGAGATTTTTTACGGTGACTACAACACCCGGCTGATTGTTTGCCATGATGCAATCCTATACCGCGTTAAATTAAGTGGCGCCTAGGTACGGCGCCATCTAATCAGCACCGCCTTTATTGAACCATGTCTTGAGTGAATTGCAGGATGATAAATTCCGCAGGGCGCACAGCAGCCATACCTACCTTGATAATCATCTTTCCTAGATCAATGTCTGTCTGAGTCATCGTAATATCTTTGCCTACCTGCACGAAGTAAGCTTCTTCGGCCCGATTGCCTGCCAATGCTCCTTGTTGCCAAAGAGCGTAAAGGTAGTTTTCAATTGAGCCACGGGCTTCCGCCCATGTCGGCTGGCTATTGGGTTCGAACATGGCTGATTTCATTGCCATTCTTATATCGCGCTCCGCACTATCGAACAGTCGACGCACCGGGATATAACACCAAAGCTCGTCGTCCTTGCGTGTCCTGGCGCCCCAGACAGTAGTGCCCCCCTTGTTGAATACCCGAATCATGTTGATTGCGTCGCCTTTGGTATATTGACCTTGTAAATCATCGGTCACCGGAAATTGGGGCAAAACACCTCCGTTCAAGGTGACATTTGCCGGCGCCTTCCAGACTCCCCTCGTCAGGTCAACCCGGCAATAAACACCTGCCATAGCCGCGCTGGGTGGAATTGGCTTCCGGGCCCAGCTAGCGAGCAACCATGGATAGTAGATTGCCGCGTATTCTGTTGATAATGTGGATACGGGATCATCCCCCTCTATGAGGCTGAGATCCTCATCTGGGCCATCCACAATAGCAAACAGGCATTTTCCCGTGCCACACAACTGACTCACAGCGCCCTCAATATTTTGACCGGCTGATACTAGCGTCGTAACGTCAATCAACTTCGGTACTTCCGCAATCAACTGAGCTTTCGGCACCAGAAAACAGTAACCACCGCCATTTTCAAAGTAGGTTCTCATCGAAATGTCCAGAATGTCTTCCGGATCAAACGGCACAGGCACCTCGCTACTGGAGGGGACTTTTTTATTCAGGTAGTCCATCCAGGACGATATGCGAGTGGTTTTTTTGAAGAACGGGTTAGTATCGACGACAGCAAATACTGGGACAGATGTCGCGCTTGACGACACTGACATCGACACACCGTTTAGCTCTTCGATGTACACTCCGGGATAAGATACGGCGACTGGCATGATACTTCCTCACCAAAAAGGTAAATTTCAAAATTCAGAAATGAAGTTTATGCATATCAATACACCTGATACGTCACTCGGTCGGCCGTCAGAGTAAGCTCCTGAATAGAAACTTCATTACTATTAGCATCCAGTGCCGGCGATGACAACGCGGTTGGAAATGCATTGGCCACGTTAAAGGAGCACAGATACTCGTCTCCTTGTTCGTTGGTCAGGCTAATCATGATGTCTTTTTTTACAACCTTGTTTAAAGAGATTGTACTGATCCAGTCGTACAATCCATTCGACCCGCGAAATAAGCCTTTACGCAAGGTTATGGTCACTTTCTCTCTGAGCCCCGGCATTTTAAAATAGTTGCCGATACCATCGCGGTATTCCATCTCCCCATATTTTATGTCCAGCCCAGTCACATTGCTAAAGGGGATTTTCTCATCATCAATGGCAACCACAAAACGGTAGGAGGGTATGGGATATTCAAAGTCAATTTGCTCAGGGGTAAGAGACATGACCGGCTTCCTCAATACTATTGATAAGCACAAGACTTCCACATTGCTGTGGCGTTCGGTTCACAACGCTTTGTAATACTTTTTTATTTTATTGCGTGTCGTTTGTTATTTTTTTGGTGTCTTAAGCTGGATCCAATAATTACTCCTGCACCGGTATTGGGTGAAATATCTTTTTGGCACAATCAATACAGCGATTGGTTATATAGACAACGTTGAGTTTTGATCAAAAAAGCAACACTCCACAAATCCGTCCAAAGGAAGCTTCCGTATTGACCACGGTCTACCGGCGCTATTGGGTAATCATCTTGCTCGCCTGCAATTGGTTATGTGCATGCCTCGGCCGACTGCTCCTTTCGCACTACAACCCTCCGACCTCATCATGCTTCAAGGTTGGTTGCGCATGAGTACCTTGGAGCAGAATCTTGGCCAGTGGGCGCGGATATTGCTCCTGCTCGCAGATGGGCCAACGCCCACGGCCATCTGTGAGCAGCTACAGATCACCCGCCCTACGATATTCAAGTGGCGAAAACGCTACTTGGAATTAGGTATCGAGGGCCTGAGCGACCTGCCGCGTAGCGGTCAGCCTCTGAAGTGGGGGGCTGAAAAAATCAACGAAACTCTGACCCTGACAACGCAGCGAGTTCCCAAGGAGGCCACTCACTGGAGCGTCCGGCTGATGGCCAAGTACGCACGCGTCACCACCTGGCAAGTTCGACAGATCTGGGCCGCGTCCGATCTCAAATCCCACCGTCTGAAGACGTTCAAGATCAGTAACGACCCGCATTTCACCGAAAAGGTCATTGATGTGGTCGGGCTCTACCTTAATCCTCCAGATAATGCCCTGGTACTGTCGGTTGACGAGAAAACCCAGATCCAGGCGCTGGATCGCATCCAGCCAATGCTGCAACTGCGTCCCGGTCAGCTCGAGCGACGAACGCACGATTACAAACGCCATGGTACGGCGAGCCTATACGCGGCATTCGACATCATGACTGGCGAGGTCATCGGGCGGATCACTCAGCGGCACCGGGCCAAGGAGTTCCTCGATTCTCTCAGGCAGATTGAGCGCAGCACTCCTGCAGGGCTGGATCTGCACGTAATTCTGGATAACAGCTCGACCCACAAAACTGCCGCGATCAAGCTCTGGCTGGAAAAGCATCCACGTTTCAAGCTGCACTTCACACCGACCAGCGCATCTTGGCTGAACGCGGTAGAAGGCTGGTTTTCGCAACTGGAGAGACGGGCGCTCTATCGAGGTGTCTTCACGAGCGTTGCCGACCTGAAGGTGGCGATTCGGCAATTCATTACGGCTCACAATGAGCTTTCAACCAAGCCGTTCAAATGGAACAAAACGGCAGAGTCCATCATTAGTTCGGAAATCCATTACATCCACTTTGGCATTACTCGTTCTTTTCCCATTGTCGACGGTGCATGCCCAATCAGCGACTACTGCTGAACAAGCACGCGCCATCGGCATCGATGCTTACACCTATTTCTACCCGCTATTGTCCATGGACATCACACGTAAGCAGTTCACCAACATCGAACCTGGCAAGGAATTTGGTAAAGGCCCAATGAATATGTTCGTGAACGTGCCGGAATATCCGCCCGCCGATTTCAAGGGCGTAGTGCGCTCGAACTTCGACACGCTCTATTCCATTGCCTGGCTGGACCTGACCAAGGAAGCGCTGGTGATCTCCGCACCGGACACCGACGGGCGCTATTACCTCCTGCCGATGCTCGACATGTGGACGGATGTCTTTGCCTCGCCCGGCTGGCGGACAACCGGCACCGAGGCGGACAACTTCCTGGTGACCCCTCCCGGCTGGAGAGGAACCGTTCCGCAGGGCTTTACCCATTTGCCAGCACCGACGCCTTATGTCTGGATCATCGGTCGCACCAAGACCGATGGGGCTGCGGACTACCCGGCAGTGCATAAGATTCAGGCCGGCTACAAGGTGACACCGCTCTCGCGCTGGGGTAAAAATGCAGAGCCGGTGACGGTGCAGATCGACCCAAGCGTCGACATGAAGACACCGCCAAAGACTCAGATCGACTCTATGTCTGCGGCCAAGTACTTTGCCTATGCCGCCGAACTGCTCAAGCTACAACCGCCTCACAGCACCGACCAGCCAATCATCGCGCAAATGAAGTGGATTGGTATCGAGCCCGGCAAGAGCTTTGATATCGACAAGCTCGACCCGGCTGTAAAACAAGCGCTTGAGGCCGTGCCCGCCGAAGCTCAGGCACTCATGAATTGGGAGCTGGCGACACTCGCCCGAGTCGCCAACGGCTGGTCAATGAACACCGATACCATGGGTGTTTATGGCAACTACTACCTCAAGCGTGCCATCGTTTCGCAGCAAGGACTCGGCGCCAACCTCCCCGAGGATTCGATCTATCCGCTGAATCTCGCCGACGACACCGGCAAGCCCCTCGACGGGGCAAACAAGTACACGCTCCACTTCGACAAGGGTGCCACTCCACCGGTAAATGCTTTCTGGTCGATCACGCTCTACGATAGCGATGGCTTCTAGGTCGGGAATGCGCTCAATCGCTTTACCGTCAGTAGTTGGATGCCGTTCAAGACCAATGCAGATGGCTCTCTCGATCTATACTTCCAAAACGAGAGCCCCGGCAAAGACAAGGACGCCAACTGGCTGCCAGCGCCCAAGGGAGCGTTCAACCTGACCATGCGGCTGTATGGACCAAAGTCCGAAGCGCTCAATGGTAAATGGAACCCTCCTGCGGTTAAGCGGATGTAGAGGAAAGTGGCTCGCTCCGATCAATTGCGTACAAGCGCACATAGCGGGCGTACAACAGGGGCTCAGCCACTTCATTACTCGCCCCCTCCCCCTCTTGTGATCGCGGCGGGAGCCTCGCTCCTACTGAAGAAGTCCAAGCGCGGATGCCATCCAGGGAGCAATCCCATCCACAGTACTCGCTTCAGTTATGCGGGACGCCAGTGCTGGTCTAACAGGAAAGGCGCACCGCAAAAACACAAAAGCCTCCCGCAGGAGGCTCTTGGCTCGGCCCGCCAGCGCGGGGTCAGAACGCCAGCTTGTAGCCGATGGAAAACAGCATGAGCGCCAGGAACGGCCGCAGCAGTTCGTCCGAGACGCGGCCGGTCATGTGGCTGCCGAGCCAGATCCCCGGCAGCGAGCCCATCAGCAGAAAGCCCAGCAGTTGCCAGTCCATGTTGCCCATGCTCGCGTGCCCCAGGCCGGCGACCAGGGTCAGCGGCACGGCGTGGGCGATTTCAGTGCCGACCAGGCGCTTGGTGGCCAGGAAGGGGTAAAGGATGAACAGCGCCACGGTGCCCAGGGCGCCGGCGCCGATGGAGGTCAGGGCGACCATGGTGCCGAGGACCACGCCGGTGACCACCGTCAGGCCGTTGAGGCTGGAATCCTTCAGGTGGTAGTGATCGCCGGCGTGCTTCTGGGCAAAAGCCAGGAGCTTTTTCTTGAACAGGATCGCCAGGGCGGTGAGCAGCAGCACAAAACCCAAGGCCTGCTTGATCACGCTGTTCAGCGCTTGCGGGTCGGTGTGCAGGCTCTTGAGGAACCACAGGGTGGCCAGCACCGCGGGCACGCTGCCCAGGGTCAGCCAGCCGGTGATCTTCCAGTCGATGTTGCGGTTTTTCTGATGGACCAGCACACCACCGGACTTGGTGATGGCGGCGTATAGCAGGTCGGTGCCGACAGCGGTCGCCGGGTTGATACCAAACCACAACAGGATCGGGGTCATCAGCGAACCGCCTCCCACCCCCGTCATCCCTACGATGAAACCTACCAACAGGCCCGCGATTACAAAACCAAAATTACCCACATCCATCAATAAGCCCTACGCATCAACCGCGGCCAGGTAAAAAACTGGCGGCAGCATAGCGCTAATGCTTATGTCCATTTATATAAATAAAATCTAACGTTATAACTCTTTGCCTTTTTGCCATGTATTCAGCGCATATAACCCTTGGATTTCATGCGGCAGTCACATGGCGAAATGGGTGCGGAAGCGGCCAGGAAAACCTTGGAAGCCGCGCCCTGTTCAGCTCATTTTTTTACCGGAATCCGCTTCACCGCTTCGATCCAGTCCGGATTCAAGCGGTTCTGCTCGGTGTCCATGCCCAGCACTTCCATCCGCTCCTTGTGCCGGTCGATCTCATGCACCGCCTGGCTCAGCGCGCTGGAGTTGGCGTCCAGCTGGTGCATCTGGGTCAGGCCCAGGTGGTAGAAGCGCAGCAGTTTCATCGCTGTCGGGTCCTGGGCCTCGACGCCCGCGGTGACGTGGTGCATGACGTTGGTCACGCTCATCAGGCTGCGCTTGAGCTGCCAGCCGTAGACCGCCGCGGCCATCCACAGCTGCGACCAGAAACGCACGCGCATCAGCACCATGCTCAGCACCAGCCCGGCCAGCACGCCAGCGACATTGAGCTTGAAGTGATCGCCGCCCGGCGTGCCGAACAGCAGCACCGCGGCGCTGGACAGCAGCATGGCCAGGGACAGGAAAATCAGGGCAATGAACAAGGTACTGCGGCGGGTCTGCTGGCGAAAAAGCTCGGGGTTCTGCGGCTGGATCTCGAACATGGCGACGGTGCGCTCGCATGATGGACAGGCCGGCATTATCACCCTGCCCGCACTGGGAGATGGCGAATAAATCCACGCTGCGACAATCCACCTCGGCCACCGGGGCGCGCCGTCGGAGCCAAGCAGAAATTGGGAGGGATGCGGATCGAGCCTGCCGGGCGTCGAATGGCACGTCCGACGCGGACAAATGGACCGGCCCCTGGCGGAGCCGGTCCTCGTGGCTCAGGCCACCTGGCCCTTGGCCTGTTGCTCCAGGTGCAGTTGCAGCTCGGGGTCGATCCGCAGCGCCGCCGCCAGCTCGTCCAGGTAAGCGCGCTCGGCGTCCTGCTGATCGTCCACCAGCATCACGCTGGCCAGGTACATTTCCGCCGCCATGCCCGGCTCGCCCGCGGCCGACTGGGCCACGTCGGCGGCGTCCAGGGGACGCGCGACTTCGTCGTCGAGCCATTGCTGCAATTGCGGGTCATCGGTATGACGGCCGATCTCGGCGCTGATCAGTTGTTTTTCCTGTTCGTCGATACGGCCATCGGCCTTGGCCGCGGCGATCAGGGCGCGGAGGATGGCATGGCTGTGTTCTTCGGCTTCCGGGCCGGCCAGCTGGTCGACGGTACGCAACGCCTGTTGCGGCGCCGCCGATTGTTGCTGTTGTTGCCAGGCCTGGTAAGCCTGGAACGCCATCATCCCCAGGGAGGCCAGCGCCGCGTAGTTCATGCCACCGCCGGAGCGGCCCTGAGGGGGTCCGCCGGAAGTCGCGCCGCCAGAGATCGCGCCGCCCAGGCCGGAACCACCCAACAGGCCGCCCAGCAGACCACCCAGGCCGCCAGCGCCCAGGCCTCCCGCGGCACCGCCACCGCTGTTACCGCCCAACAGGCCGCCGAGCAAGCCACCCAGGCCTCCCAGCCCGCCCTGCGGTGCCGAGGCCCCGCCACCCTGCTGCGTCATCGAGGCCTGGCCGGCGCGCAGCAACTGTTCAAGCAAATCACTGGTGTTCATCGCATCGCTCTCTTCAGGCAGTTATTCAGATTGCCAACAATAGTCTTCGCCACGGCTTGCGCCAACTGCTTCCGCTTGGGCCCTACCCCGCCTCGCCAAACGCCCACGTCATCCGCCACCCCCCAGGTCGCACCTGACGATCGGTACAAAGATTGAGTTGCAATAAAATATTACAAATATCATATTTCAACCGTAATATTCCCCCTCCAGGAACTTGTCATGACCAGCCTGCCCGCCATCGACCCTGTCACTGTCGCCACCCACCCGGCCCCGGTCAGGCCTCCTTTGCTCAAGCGCCTGCTACTTGCCACTCTGGCGCTGGTGGCCCTGGCGGCGCTGGTGTTCTACAGCCTGCATTGGTGGACCAGCGGGCGTTTTATCGAACAGACCGACGACGCTTATATAGGCGGCGACGTGACAGTGATCGGACCCAAGGTGTCCGGCTACATCGAGCAGGTGCTGGTCAGCGACAACCAGCGGGTCAAGGCCGGCGACCTGCTGATCCGCCTCGACTCGCGGGATTACCGCGCCAGCCTGGCCAAGGCCAAAGGCGCGGTGGCCGCCGAGGAAGCGCTGCTGGCCAACCTGAACGCCACCGAACAGTTGCAGCACGCGGTAATCAGCCAGGCTCGCGCCGGGATCGACGCCACCGCCGCGGAAATGACCCGCTCGCGCGACGACAATGCCCGCTACAAACGCCTGGTGGGCAGCTCGGCGGTGTCGGTGGAAAGCGCGCAACGGGCCGAGGCCGGCTTCAAGACCGCCCAGGCCCTCAACACCCGGGCCCAGGCTGAACTGCTGGCGACCCAGCGCCAGCTGCAAGTGATCGCCACCCAGAAACTGCAAGCCAAGGCAGCCTTGCTCCAGGCCCGCGCCGAGCGCGACCTGGCGCAACTGAACCTGGGCTACACGGAAATCCGCGCGCCCATGGACGGGGTGATCGGCAACCGTCGGGCGCGCAATGGCGCCTACACCCAGGCCGGCGCGCAACTGCTGTCGCTGGTGCCGGCCAGCGGCCTGTGGGTGGACGCCAACTTCAAGGAAGACCAGCTGCAACACATGAGCCCGGGCCAGCGCGTAGTGATCCGCGCCGACGTGCTGCCCGGCCGGGAATTCCACGGCCACCTCGACAGCCTGGCCCCGGCCACCGGCGCGCAGTTCAGCGTGCTGCCACCGGAGAACGCCACCGGCAACTTCACCAAGATCGTCCAGCGGGTGCCGGTGCGGGTGATCCTCGATCCGCAGGACGCGGTGCTCGGCCAGTTGCGCCCCGGCCTGTCGGTGACGGCCGCGGTCAACACCCGCAGCGAACCGGCGGCGCCTGAACCCGCCGTGGCCAGCGCGCCATGAGCCGCGCCCTCGCCGCCTCGGCCCAGCCCCTGAATCCGGCCAACATGGCCACGGCGACCAAGGTCTTCGCCTTCGCCACTATGTGCATGGGCATGTTCATCGCCCTGCTGGATATCCAGATCGTCTCGGCCTCGTTGCGCGATATCGGCGGCGGGCTGTCGGCCGGCACCGATGAAACCGCCTGGGTGCAGACCAGCTACCTGATCGCCGAAATCATCGTCATCCCGCTGTCGGGCTGGCTGTCGCGGGTGTTCTCCACACGCTGGCTGTTCTGCGCCTCGGCGGTCGGCTTCACCCTGGCCAGCCTGCTGTGCGGCGTGGCCTGGAACATCCAGAGCATGATCGTGTTCCGCGCCCTGCAAGGGTTTCTCGGCGGCTCGATGATCCCCCTGGTGTTCACCACCGCGTTCTTTTTCTTCACCGGCAAGCAGCGGGTGATCGCCGCGGCGACCATCGGTGCGGTGGCGTCCCTGGCGCCGACCCTGGGCCCGGTGATCGGCGGCTGGATCACCGAAGTGTCGAGCTGGCACTGGTTGTTCTACATCAACCTGCTGCCGGGGATTTTCGTCGCCGTGGCGGTGCCCATGCTGGTGCGGATCGACCAGCCGGAACTGGCGCTGCTCAAGGGCGCCGACTACCTGAGCATGCTGCTGCTCGCGCTGTTTCTCGGCTGCCTGGAGTACACCCTGGAAGAAGGCCCGCGCTGGAACTGGTTCAGCGACAGCACCATCCTCACCACCGCCTGGATTTGCGGATTGGCCGGGCTGGCCTTTATCGGCCGCACCCTGCGCGTGGCCAACCCGATCGTCGACCTGCGCGCCCTGAAGGAGCGCAATTTCGCCCTCGGCTGTTTCTTCTCCTTCGTCACCGGCATCGGCCTGTTCGCCACCATCTACCTGACGCCGCTGTTTCTCGGCCGGGTGCGTGGCTACAGCGCGCTGGATATCGGCATGGCGGTGTTTTCCACCGGGGTGTTCCAGGTGCTGGCGATCCCGCTGTATGCGTTTCTCGCCAACCGCATCGACCTGCGCTGGATCATGATGGTGGGCCTGGGGTTGTTCGCCTTGTCGATGTGGGATTTCAGCCCCATCACCCATGACTGGGGGGCCAGGGAACTGCTGCTGCCGCAAGCCTTGCGCGGCATCGCCCAGCAGCTGGCGGTGCCACCGGCGGTGACCCTGACCCTGGGCGGGCTGGCGCCGGCGCGGCTCAAGCATGCCTCGGGGCTGTTCAACCTGATGCGCAACCTCGGCGGCGCCATCGGCATCGCTGCCTGCGCGACCATTCTCAACGACCGCACCAACCTGCACTTCACCCGCCTGGCCGAACACCTCAACAGCAGCAACGAAGCGCTCAACCAATGGTTGGCCCGGGTCGGCGGCAACTTCGCGGCGCTGGGCCAGAGCGGTGACGAAGGCGTCAGCGCCAGCCTGCGCCAGCTCTGGCAACTGACCTACCGCGAAGCGCAGACGCAAACCTACGGCGACGCGTTCCTGATGATCATGGTGTGTTTCATCATCGCCACGGCCATGGTGCCCCTGATGCGCAAGGTCACCCCGCCGTCGGCGCCGTCAGCCGACGGCCATTGAGCCTGGGAGAATCACGCCTGGGGCATTTTGCGGAAACCCACCGCCAGGCGGTTCCAGCTGTTGATGGTGGCGATGGCCAGGCTCAGGTCGACCTGCTCGCTGGGGCTGAACTGGCTGCTCAGCAGCTCGTAGTCGGCATCCGGGGCGTGGGTTTCGCTGACCCGGGTCAGCGACTCGGTCCAGGCCAGGGCGGCCCGTTCGCGGTCGGTGAAGAACGGCGCTTCGCGCCAGACCGAGACCGCGTACAGGCGGCGCTCGGTTTCCCCGCTCTTGCGCGCGTCGGCGGTGTGCATGTCGACGCAGAAGGCGCAGCCGTTGATCTGCGAGGCGCGCAGCTTCACCAGCTCGACCAGCGACTTTTCCAGGGGCAGTTTCGAGACAGCGGTTTCCAGCGCGATCATGGCTTTGAGGGCGTCCGGCGAAGCGGTGTAGAAGTCGATACGCGGTTGCATGGTGTGGCTCCAGGTCCAGTGAATGTGGCGCTACGTTAAGCCCCGGCCCGGTCCCTACCAATAACCAATTGCGCCTAAGACCAGGTGACCAATGCCTCCGGTCTTCTGTGGGAGCGGCCGCTCGACGCTCGATTGCTCTGGCGTCCGGTGGCCGCTACGCGGATCGCGCACAAACTGCGCGCCCGCAGGGGCCGTGCATGGACGCTCAGGCGCGCCAGCGCAGCCACTGCATAAAGCCTTTTTTCACCGCCGGCCGCGGGGTTTCCTGGGTCAGGGTCTGGGCGATGTGCTGGCGGAAATCCAGGAGGTTTTTCATCGCGTCGCTGATGTCGCGCCGCGCATCCAGGCACGGCTTGAGGTATTCGTTTTCGATGCGGTACAGGGTGCAGAAGGTCTTGGCCGAGAAGTCCGCCGCGGTCGCCTGATCGGCAACCCCCGCCTCGCCTATCACTTCGCCCGGCCCCATGCGCCCGGCCTCGAAAGGCTTGCCATCGCGGATCAGGCTGACCGAGACCACCCCCGACTCGATGATCAGCAGGTGATCGCTGACCTCGCCCGCCGGCAGGATGGTCTCGCCGGCGCGGAAGGTCTGCAGGGTCATGTTCTGGCTGAAGGTTTCCTTCTCTTCCTGGCGCAGGGTGGAGAAGATGCTCGAGCTGTCCAGCAGCGCCCGCGGGCGCGACAGCTGGGCCGCCATGCTGCTTTCACCGCTGGACAGCAGGCTGACGCCGGACGCCTGCAAGTGCCGGAAGGCCAGGTCGAACAGCTGGTTGCGCACTTCGCGCTTCTGCCCCATGGAGGCCACGAAACCGCTGATCTCGTACTCCACCCCGGCATTGCCCGAGCTTTTCAGGGCCACGCTGGGGGCCGGCTTGGGGAGCAGGAAACGGCAACCGAGCATGGCCCGCTCCAGCGCCTCGATCACCGTTTGCGGCCGCGCATGGGGGCTGACCTGGAGGCTGATGGAAAGCCCGTGCATATCGGCGGGACGGCTGAAGTTGATGATCTTGGCCTTGGCCGCCAGGGAATTGGGGATCACCGCCATGCTGCCCTGGGAGGTCTGCAGCCGGGTGGCGCGCCAGTCGATGTCGGTGACCCGGCCTTCGGTGCCGTCGATGGAGATCCAGTCATCGAGCTGATACGGCTTGGTGGTGTTCAGCACGATGCCGGAGAACACGTCGCTGAGGGTGCTTTGCAGCGCCAGGCCGACAATGATCGCCACCGCGCCGGAGGTGGCCAGCACGCCCTTGACCGGCAGCTCCAGCACATAGGCCATGGCGGCGATGATGGCGATCAGGAAAATCACCGCCCCCATCAAGTCCTGCAACAGCCGCCCGGTATGCCCGACCCGCTGCATCATCAGAGTGCCGAGCAACACCGTCAGGGTCCGCGCGCCGAACAGCCACCAACCGATCTGCAACCCGGTGGCGGCCAGGTGCAGCGGCACGTCCTCCGGCCAGGGCGCCGCCTGCATCGGGTTCAGGCCCTGGTTGAACAGCAGCACGCTGTACAGGGTGAAGATCAGCACCCGCACCAGCAGCTTCCAGTAACCGCCCCGCGCGCCGATCAGGCGCCACAGCAGCATGTCCAGCAGGATCAGGACCAGCGCGGCGAACAGCGGGTGGTCGGCGAACAGGTTCGGCATCAAGCAACTCCAGCACAGTCAGAGGCGCGACAATCTCACACAAGCGACCTTGCAGGTATAGCCGGAGAAACAAAAACAGGGGCCTCATGGGAGGCCCCTGCCTGCAACGATGTCGCTCACTCTGTAGCCGCTGCCGAGCCCGCGAGGCTGCGATCGACCCCGCAAGGGGCGCGGGATCTTGAGATCGCTTAAGGACCTTCGGTCCTATCGCAGCCTGCGGCAGCGGCTACAGGGAATGGCGACACCTCCGATAGCCCGGTCGTGCTCACTGCCTTGTGTAGCCGCCGCTGGCAGGTCACTTGCCCTGGGTCAGGGTGGTGTAGCTGGTGATCAGGTTGCGGTAGTCCGGGATGTGGTTGGAGAACAAGGTGCCCAGGCCCTCGATGTCGTTGCGCCAGTCGCGATGCAGCTCGCAGGCCAGGCCGAACCAGGTCATCAACTGGGCGCCGGCGGTGGACATGCGGTTCCACGCCGAATCGCGAGTCAGGGCGTTGAAGGTGCCGGAGGCGTCGGTGACCACGAACACCTCGAAGCCTTCTTCCAGGGCCGACAGCGCCGGGAAGGCCACGCAAACCTCGGTCACCACGCCGGCGATGATCAACTGCTTCTTTCCGGTGGCCTTGATCGCCTTGACGAAGTCTTCGTTGTCCCAAGCGTTGATCTGACCGGGCCGGGCAATGTACGGCGCGTCCGGGAACAGCGCCTTGAGCTCGGGTACCAGCGGGCCGTTGGGACCGGTTTCGAAGCTGGTGGTGAGGATGGTCGGCAGCTTGAAGTACTTGGCCAGGTCGGCCAGGGCCAGCACGTTGTTCTTGAACTTGTCCGGGTCGATGTCGCGCACCAGGGACAGCAGGCCGGCCTGGTGATCCACCAGCAGCACGGCGGCGTTGTCTTTGTCGAGACGCTTGTAGGCAGTAGTCATGGGGTAGTCCTCGCTTCTTGTCGATACCGACTGGACGTCGGCGTGGGGGTGCAGGTTCAGCGCTGGGAGTCCAGCACTTCGTGCTCGTTCGCCACTTGCTGGGCCTTGAGGTAGCTCTCGATCAGCAACTGGTAATGCGGCATGGCCTGGGCGTAGACCGCGGCCCACTGCTCGGCGTCCGGGCGGTTCCACGAACCCTGCAGCTCGGAAAGCGTGGCCATGATGTCGATCGGCACCACCCCGGCCTGGGCCAGGCGGGCGATGGTCAGGTCAGTGGCCAGCCGCGAATGGTTGCCCGAGGCATCGACCACCGCGAACACCTTGTAGCCTTCATGCACCGCGGCGATCGACGGAAACGCCAGGCAGACGCTGGTCAGGGTGCCGGCGATCACCAGGGTTTTCTTGCCGGTGGCTTCTACCGCCGCCCGGAACTCGGGATTGTCCCAGGCGTTGATCTCGCCTTTGCGCGCCACGTACCGGGCATGAGGCGCCTCCTGGTGGATTTCCGGGATCAGCGGGCCGTTGGGGCCCTGGGGCACCGAGGCGGTGGTGATCACCGGCATCTTCAGCAAAGTCGCGGCTTTCGCCAGGGCGATGGCATTGGCCCGCAGTTGCGGCACGTCCATATCCTTGACGATCTGGAACAGCCCGCTCTGGTGGTCGATCAGCAGCATCGCCGCGTCGTTGGGGTCGATGGTCGGCTTGGCGCCATTGAAGTTGGCAGCATTGAAGTTGTTCATGTGCAGTTCCTCTTTCGTCTAGGGCATTTATTGAAGGCAACAGCCATCCCTGGCCCTGAAACCGGCCGACACGTCCTGTGCAAGTCGTAGGCGGGGTCAGCCAGGCATCTGGCCGAAACGACCGGACTGGAAGTCGACGAAGGCCTGGTGGATCTCGGCCTCGCTGTTCATCACGAACGGACCATGGCCGACGATGGGCTCGTCGATCGGTTCGCCGCTGAGCAGCAGCACCACCGCGTCGTTGTTGGCTTCCAGGCTGAGCTGGTCGCCGTCGCGCTCGAACAGCACCAGCTGGCCTTCGCGCACCCGTTCCTGGCCATTGACCTGGAGCGTGCCGCGCAGCAGCACCAGGGCGGTGTTGCGCCCCTCGTGCAGGTCGAGGGTCAGGGGCTTGCCGGCATTCAGGCGGATGTCCCAGACGTCGATCGGGGTGAAGGTCCGGGCCGGGCCCTTGACGCCGTCGTACTCGCCGGCGATCAAGCGCAGGGTGCCGGCCTTGTCCTTCAGGGCGATGGCCGGAATGTCACCATCGAGAATCGTCTGATAACCAGGTGCGGCCATCTTGTCCCGCGCCGGCAGGTTGACCCACAGCTGGACCATGTCCAGGGTGCCGCCGGACCGGGCGAACGCTGCGGAGTGGAATTCCTCATGGAGAATCCCCGAGGCCGCGGTCATCCATTGCACGTCGCCAGGGCCGATCTTGCCGCCGCTGCCGGTGGAGTCGCGGTGCTCCACCTCGCCCTTGTAGACGATGGTCACGGTTTCGAAGCCGCGATGGGGATGCTGGCCCACGCCGCGTCGTCCCTGGGTCGGGGTGAATTCAGCCGGGCCGGCGTGGTCGAGCAGCAGGAACGGGCTGATGTGCTTGCCCAGGTTGTCGTAGGAAAACAGCGTGCGCACCGGGAAGCCGTCGCCCACCCAATGGGCCCGTGGGCTGGTGTAGATACCGATGATGTTTTTCATGCGGGTGCCTCCGAAATGGGTGAGTTATTTCGTTGGATACACCTTAAAACCCATACCTTTGATGCACTAGACTGCAAAAATCGCTCTTAGCGTTCTATTTGGAGAACGATGGTGGAAGACCTCAATACCCTCTACTACTTCACCCAGGTCGTCGAACACCGTGGTTTCGCCGCCGCCGGACGCGCCCTGGACATGCCCAAGTCCAAGCTCAGCCGACGCATTGCCCAGCTCGAGGAACGCCTCGGTGTGCGCCTGATTCACCGCACCAGCCGCCACTGTTCGCTCACCGAGATCGGCCATGAGTACTACCAGCGTTGCCTGGCCATGCGCGTGGAAGCGGAAAGCGCCGCGGAAGTCATTGAGCGCAACCGTTCCGAGCCCCAGGGCCTGGTGCGCATCAGTTGCCCGACCGCGCTGCTCAACTCCTGGGTCGGGCCGATGCTGACCCGCTACATGCTCAAGTACCCGCTGGTGGAGCTGTTCATCGAGAGCACCAACCGCCGGGTCGACCTGATCCACGAAGGTTTCGACATCGCCCTGCGGGTGCGCTTCCCGCCATTGGAAAGCAGCGACCTGGTGATGAAGGTGCTGGGCAACAGCACCCAGTGCCTGGTCGGCCACCCGGACTTTCTCGCGCGCCTGTCGAGCCCCGCCTCGCCCGCCGACCTCAGCGGCCTGCCGAGCCTGCATTGGGGCGCGGCGCAACGCGAATACCAGTGGGAGCTGTTCGGCCCCGACGAGACGCTCGCGCAGATTCGCCACAAGCCGCGGATGGTCACCGACGACCTGATTGCCCTGCGCCAGGCGGCACTGGCGGGAATCGGCATCGTCCACCTGCCCAGCGTGGTGGTGCGCGACGATGTGGCCGCCGGGCGCCTGGTGCAACTGGTACCGGACTGGGCGCCCAAGTGCGGGATCGTCCATGCGATCTTCCCGTCGCGCCGTGGCCTGCTGCCGTCGGTGCGCACGCTGATCGACTTTCTCGGCGAGGAGTTCAGCCGCAGCGATATGACCTGAGAATGCGCGCAAGGTGAAGCCTGGCCGAATCTTCCGACCTGTGGCGTTTTTGACACTGGCCGAAATAATATTTCGAACATAATATTTTCCTCGTCATCTTGTTCCGCCCAATGAGGAAACGCCCATGCAAAGCCCATCCCGCGAGGCCACCCTGGCCCAGTGGATCGCCCAGGAACAGGCCATGCGCGCGCGCCTGGCCGCTCCGGGCAGCCTGTCCCTGGCCGAGGTCAGCGCCCTCTCCCCCACCGAGTTCTTCGACGGTATCGGCAACGGCGAATTGCCCTCGCCGCCCATCGGCACGCTGCTGGACTTCATCCCCATCGAATGGTCCGCCGGACACTTCGTATTCCAGGGCACCCCGGATGCCCGCCATTACAACCCACTGGGCAGCGTGCACGGCGGTTATGCCGCGACCCTGCTGGACTCCTGCATGGGTTGTGCGATCCACACCCGCCTGAACAAGGGCCAGGGCTACACCACCCTGGACCTGCGCATCAGCTATGTACGGGCCCTGACCGGTAGCAGCGGGCCGATCCGCGCCGAAGGCAAGATCGTCCACCTGGGCCGCTCCACCGCCCTGGCGGAAGGGCGGATCTACGACGTCGATGGCCGCCTGTACGCCACCGGCTCCACCACCTGCATGATTCTTGAAGCGCGTGGCTGAACTCGCCTCTGCGTCTATAGAAGCGGGCTCCTTCGCGAAAAAACTACGGCTTGCGCTCACCGGTGGCCGGGAGGACGTCTCGCGAGCAAGCTCGCTCCTACCAGGGATCGTGCCTGCCCGCGCATTCGTGATTCGCGGTAAAGATTGCTTTGCCTGTCCGGCGGTTTTTCTCAAGGATGCGGACCAGGATACTCGTGGCCTTTCCACTGCCATCTGGAGTCATCCATGTCTGTACCTGCTTTCGGCCTCGGCACCTTTCGCCTGCAAGGCCAGGTGGTCATCGACTCGGTCAGCACCGCGCTCGAGCTGGGCTACCGGGCGATCGACACCGCACAGATCTACGAGAACGAAGCCGAGGTCGGCCAGGCCATCGCCGACAGCGGCATCCCCCGCGACGAGCTGTTTGTCACCAGCAAGATCTGGGTCGCCAATTTCGCCCGCGGCAAGCTGATCCCCAGTCTCAAGGACAGCCTGCGCAAGCTGCGGACCGACTACCTGGACCTGACCCTGATCCACTGGCCGTCACCGGACAACCAGGTGCCGGTCGAAGAGTTCATGGCGGCGCTGCTGGAGGCCAGGCAACTGGGTTTGACCCGGCAGATCGGTGTTTCCAACTTCACCATCGACCTGATGCGGCAGGCCATCGCCGCGGTCGGTGCCGAGCACATCGCCACTAACCAGATCGAACTGCATCCCTACCTGCAGAACCGCAAGGTCGTGGCGTTCGCGCAAAGCCAGGGGATTCACATCACCTCGTACATGACGCTGGCCTACGGTGAAGTGCTCAAGGACCCGGTCGTCCAGCAGATCGCCCAGCAGCATCGGGCGACACCGGCCCAAGTGACCCTGGCCTGGGCCATGCAATCGGGTCATGCGGTGATTCCCTCCTCGACCCGGCGCGCGAACCTGGAAAGCAACCTCAAGGCCTGTGCCCTGAGCCTGGGCGAGGCAGACATGCAACGCATCGCCAGTCTGGAGCGCGGTCATCGTCTGACCAGCCCCGCCGGCATTGCACCGGCGTGGGACTGAGGCCTTAACGCACCACGGCATTCAACCGAATGCCATCGGGGGCGATCTCTTCCTCATTGGAACTGCTGGGAAACTTTCCGGCCGCCGGGATCTTGCTCCGGTGGCCGGTGTCGATGGCCGCCATCAAACGGTTGATGGTCTCATGGTCCGGCAGCGGCAGGCTGCTGATATACAGCTTGCGCTGCGGACCGAGTGGAATCGAAGGCACGCCGAGAAGCTCGGAGTCATAGACCAGCACATGACGGATCTGCGGGTTATCCATGCAGAACGCCACGATATCGAGCCGGGCCTGCAACCCCAGCGAAGCGTTGATGATCAGCAGGTCCATTGGCTCACTGCCATATTCCACGACGTTCAACACCTCGACGAGTCGATACATCGGTGCAATCCGGTAATAGCCCAGCTGGTTCAGCACCCGCTCGATCTTCATTCGATGAAAATGCTGTTCATCGGCGATCAGGATTCGTAACGTTTTATTCGGCATTTGTTCGCGACCATGAAAAAAGTCTGAGATGACAGGCTCCAAGCCCATGAACAAAGGCTAGGGGAACGGCCGAGTCTTTTCTGTAAGGGATTTCTGAAAAGCCCTACTCCACATTACTAAAATGCGGCTTTCCCCTATTTTTTAGCCCGAAATGCTCGTTTCCCTGGGATATCCGCCCGCATCGGCGGCACACATCGGGTATCGATGGGCGGCCTTGGCCCCTGCTTTTTGTCCGCTCCGGATGGCGCCAAAAGACCCGTCCGGCCCCGGCAACAGCAAACCGCTGGCCAGGTGGCGGTTTCCACCTCCAGCAGCACGACACAAGCCCTGTTCCCAGCAACTGCGGGGGGCTATTCCAGTGTTCAGAAGGTTCGGTCTTTGCCCGAGGAGGGAGGATTGATATGGGCAATGAAACGCTGGAGGATCTCCTGCGTGGCGCCCTGCACCCAGAGAATCTCCTGTAGCGCAGAGGCGCCGAGGACCACCGGCAATGCCTGTTCGGTACGACCGCCATAGATCATGGCATGGCGGATCTGCGGGTTGCCCTGGCAGAACGCGCCGGCGTCCACCCCGGCGGCGAACGCCAGCTCGCCGCTGAGCAGCAACAGGTCGAAGTTCTCGAAGGGCTCGCAGGAATAGTGAGTCAGGGTCACCAGTTCGCGGAAAGACTCCACCGCCGCGATGCGGAAATACCCCAGGCCATTCAACAAACGCTGGATGCGCCCACACTGCTCCCGGGACGCATCGGCAATCAGTATTCTCAAGCGTTTGTTGGGCATCGGCGTGGCAACTATCGGTTGAACACAGAGGCCCGACAGACTATCCGATGGCCCCAGGCCAACTCTTTAAGACAATTCCCAAAAATTGCCGCGCACGAGAAGTTTCTCCCAGGAAAGCCCCCCGCACGGGCGCTTTATTCGGTGGTGCTGGGGCTCCAGAACGCCTGCTCCACCAGGGCCGAGGTGGACAGCCGTGCCACCAGGGCGTCGAGTTCGTCGCCGTCCACCGAGGTGGTGGCCAGGGTGGCTTCGATCTCCACGTCGTCGTTGCCGAAGGCATGGACATCGATATCGCTGGCCGGGTAGTTGCTGCGTTCCAGTTCCGCTTCGAGCAGGGCGAACACGGCCTTCTGCTTGGAGCGATGGGCGATGACATAGACGATGTTGGTGACCTCGGCGGAGATCACGTCCAGCGGCTGGCGGTTGATGTTGTTGACGATCGGCCGCAGCAGGGTGTTGGCCGCCAGCACGAACAGCGTGCCGAGAAAGGCCTCGAGAATCAGGTCGGCGCCGGCGCAGGCGCCCACCGCCGCCGAGGCCCAGAGGGTGGCCGCGGTGTTCAGGCCACGCACGTTTCCCTCCTCGCGCATGATCACCCCGGCGCCGAGAAAACCGATGCCGGACACCACATAGGCCACCACCCGCACCGCGCCCTCGGCGCCGCCGAGGCGGTTGGCCATGTCGACGAAAATCGCCGCGCCCACCGCCACCAGCACGTTGGTGCGCAGGCCGGCGGTGCGTTGCCGGTACTGGCGCTCGAAGCCGATCAGGCCACCGAGGATAAAGGCCGCGCTGAGGCTGACCAGGGTGTCCACCAGGGAGGTCAGGTTGATGTTCTGGAGTGCTTGCATGAAGGGAGTCCTTGAGTACGCGGCAGGCGGCTGCCGTTAAAGGATAGGTGCACTTTGCAGGAGCGAACGGGCGGCGATCCGACGGGGCCGCGATGAGGCCGGCCAGGGTGCTGGGTATCTTGCACCGGCTGGCATTACGAGCAGATGGCGATTGCCGGCTGGCCCGGTAGCCGCTGCCGAAGGCTGCGATCGGCCCGGAGGGCCGCGGCGATCCCGACAACGCCGGAGGCCCTGCGACCAGCGTGGCCCGGACCATCGCAGCCTGCGGCAGCGGCTACAGGATGTTGTGCAGCGTTGGCCGCGAGCCGCAGCTTATTGCCAGCCGAACCGGCGGATATAAAAGCCCTTCACCGCCTGGGTCAGCGCCATGTACGCCAGCAGGATCACCGGCAGGAACACGAAGTACAGCGACGGCAGCGCCTGCAGCTTGAAGTAGTGCGCCAGCGGGCCCATGGGCAGGAAGATGCCGATGGCCATGATCAACCCGGTCATCACCAGCAGCGGCATGGCCGCGCGGCTTTGCAGGAAGGGGATCTTCGGCGTGCGGATCATGTGCACGATCAGGGTCTGGGTCAGCAGCCCGACCACGAACCAGCCGGACTGGAACAGCGTCTGGTGGTCCGGGGTATTGGCATCGAACACGTACCACATCAGAGCAAAGGTACTGATGTCGAAGATCGAACTGATCGGCCCGAAAAACAGCATGAAGCGCCCGACGTCCGCCGGCTGCCAGCGCTGCGGACGGGCCAGCATTTCCTCGTCGACGTTATCGAACGGAATGGCGATCTGGGAAATGTCGTACAGCAGGTTCTGCACCAGCAGGTGCATCGGCAGCATCGGCAGGAACGGAATGAAGGCACTGGCCACCAGCACCGAGAACACGTTGCCGAAGTTCGAGCTGGCGGTCATCTTGATGTACTTGAGCATGTTGGCGAAGGTCCGCCGGCCTTCCAGCACGCCCTCCTCCAGCACCATCAGGCTTTTCTCCAGGAGGATGATGTCCGCCGCCTCCTTGGCGATGTCCACGGCGCTGTCCACCGAAATGCCGATGTCCGCGGTGCGCAGCGCCGGCGCGTCGTTGATGCCGTCGCCCATGAAGCCGACCACATGGCCGTTGCCCTTGAGCAGGCGGACGATGCGTTCCTTGTGCGAGGGCGTGAGCCGGGCGAAGACATTGGTGGTTTCCACGGCCTTGGCCAGCTGGGTGTCGCTCATGCGCTCGATGTCGTTGCCCAGCAGCAGGCCCTGTTGTTCCAGGCCGACTTCGCGGCAGATCTTCGCCGTCACCAGCTCGTTGTCGCCGGTCAACACCTTCACCGCCACGCCATGGGCGGCCAGGGCCTCAAGGGCCGGCGCGGTGCTTTCCTTGGGCGGGTCGAGGAAGGCCACATAACCGATCAGGGTCAGCCCCTGCTCGTCCGCCAGGCTGTAGCTGTCGCGGCCCCGCGGCATCGGGCGGGCGGCCACGGCCACCACCCGCAGGCCTTCGCCATTGAATTGGGCGGTGACCTGGCGAATCCGCGCCAGCAGCTCGTCGCTGAGCATTTCCTCGGCGGCGCCATGGCGCACCCGGGTGCACACCGCCAGCACCTCCTCCACCGCGCCCTTGCAGATCAGCAGGTGCGCCCGCTCCTTCTCGGCCACCACCACCGACATGCGCCGCCGGTTGAAGTCGAAGGGAATCTCGTCGACCTTCTGGAACGCCGTGCCGACCCTCAGCTCGCGGTGCACTTCGACGTGCTCCAGCACCGCCACGTCCAGCAGGTTCTTCAGGCCGGTCTGGTAGTAGCTGTTCAGGTAGGCCATTTCCAGCACGTCGTCGGACTCCTCACCCCAGACATCCACATGCCGGGCGAGGAAGATCTTGTCCTGGGTCAGGGTGCCGGTCTTGTCGGTGCACAGCACGTCCATGGCGCCGAAGTTCTGGATCGCGTCCAGGCGCTTGACGATGACTTTCTTGCGCGACAGGAACACCGCGCCCTTGGCCAGGGTCGAGGTGACGATCATCGGCAGCATTTCCGGGGTCAGGCCCACGGCGATCGACAGCGCGAACAGCAGCGCTTCCATCCAGTCGCCCTTGGTAAAGCCGTTGATGAACAGCACCAGCGGCGCCATGACGAACATGAAGCGGATCAGCAGCCAGCTGACCTTGTTCACCCCGTTCTGGAACGAAGTCGGCGCCCGGTCGGTAGCCCCAACCCGCTGCGCCAGGGCGCCGAAATAGGTGGCGTTGCCAGTGCCCAGGACCAGCGCGGTGGCCGCGCCGGACACCACGTTGGTGCCCATGAACAGGATGTTGTCCAGCTCCAGCGGATTGAGGGTGGCGGCGTCCTGCTGGCGCGGGAATTTCTCCACCGGCAGCGATTCGCCGGTCATCGCCGCCTGGCTGACGAACAGGTCCTTGGCGCTGAGCACCCGGCAGTCGGCGGGGATCATGTCGCCGGCCGAAAGCTGGATCAGGTCGCCCGGCACCAGTTGCCGGATCGGCAGTTCCAGGCGTTGCAGGCCCTGGTGCGCCACCGCCGCGCCATGCAGCCTGGCGAACACCGACGGCGCGCTATCGAGCACATCGCGCCGCAGCACCGTGGCAGTGTTGCTGACCATTGCCTTGAGGGCATCGGCGGCCTTGTTCGACTTGGCCTCCTGCCAGAAACGCAGCAGCGTGGAGAGCACCACCATGGAAAAAATCACCGTGGCCGCCTTCATGTCTTCGGTCAGCCAGGAGATCACCGCCAGCAGGGTCAGCAGCAGGTTGAAGGGGTTCTTGTAGCAATGCCACAGGTGCGTCCACCAGGGCAGCGGCTGCTCGTGCTCGACCTCGTTGAGGCCATGCCGCTCGCGCAGGGCCTGGGCCTCGGCCTCGCTCAGGCCATCGGTGTGGCTGCCGAGGCGTTGCAGCAGGCTCGCGGCATCGTCGTTGGCCGCGGCCACCAGGGTCTGCGCCAGGCTCGGCGGCAAGTCGCGGCTGACGCTGGCGTCGCTGAAGCTCTCCAGCAAGGCCAGGCGGCGAAAGTGCCGGGCGAAGTGCCGGGTCCGCAGGAAGCCGGCAAAAAACTCTTTGAGCAGGGTGAGGTTCATGGTGTGTCCCCTAACGGTCGGCGCCGGGAGACTCACAGCCAGGTCTGGTTCGCCGGCCGCGCAAACAGGCGCAGCCGTAGCGCGGCGATGCGCCAGGCATCACCCACTGTTGCAGTGTCGATGAGAAGGACATCGGGAACGGGCCCTGAAGGCCACGATCGGGAAGCCGCCGCTCGCGGTCATGGCGAGACAACGGCACAAAAAAGCGGGCGCGTTATCTGGCCGGGAAGGCGCCGGTTAGCGAAACCGGCCGACTACTGTCACTCGAACAAGTACCCACTGTGGGTCTCCGCTTGATGGAAAACGCGCGCAGCTTACGCCGGGGTTTTTGCGGAGTAAATCGATGGCAAAGGCCCGGGCGGGGGAATCGAAAAGTTCTTCAGCGAAGGTTCAGGAAGGGGCTACGGACAGGCCCCAAAGGCAGGAAATGCGGGAACGTCTGCCCCTGTCGTGGGCAAGCTCGCGCCTACAACGATAAGGCGATCCTGTAGGAGCGAGCTTGCTCGCAAGGCGTCCGGTCAACCCACGACGGATACCGGCCATGCCATTGTTTCGCGAGCAAGCTCGCTCCTACAACGTTACCCGGGCAATCAGCTGGCGGTGGCCAGCAGCAGGTCGCGCACCGAACGGCTGTGGCGGCCTTTGTCGTGCTCGTACAGCGAGGCGGCGATTTCCTCGGCGCGGATCGGCAGCACCGACAGCAAGGTGTCGCTCAGGCCGTGGCTGGCCTGGCTGAAGCCCTGGGTGTAGATGCCGGCCTTGCAGCGCTCGTCGGTGATGACCCGGTAGTTGCGGTCCACTTCGAAGTCGCCCAGGTAGGCTTCCAGCGGCGCCAGCAACGCACGGTGAGTCTGGCGCTCGTAGCCGGTGGCCAGGATCACGGCGTCGTAGTGGCGGGTGCTCAGCTCGCCGGTGGAGGTGTTGCGCAGCACCAGTTCGACGCCCTGGGCGGTGGCGGTGGCTTTCTCCACGGTGGTCAGGGTGCGGAAGGCATGGCGGGCGATGCCGGAGACTTTCTGCCGGTAGAGAATCCCGTAGATGCGTTCGATCAGGTCGACATCCACCACCGAGTAGTTGGTGTTCTGGTACTCGTGGACCAGGCGTTCGCGCTCGCCGCTCGGCTGCTGGAACACCAGGTCGGTGAAGGCCGGCGAGAACACTTCGTTGACGAACGGGCTGTCGTCCGCCGGCTTCAGCGCCGAACCGCGGACCAGCATGTCCACCTGCACCGAAGGAAAGCTGTCGTTGAGGTCGATAAAGGCCTCGGCGGCGCTCTGCCCGCCACCGATGATCGCCACGTTCATCGGCTGGCCGCTGGCGCACGGCTGGCTGGCCATGCGTTCCAGGTAGTGCGCGTGGTGGAACACCCGGCCGTCGTCCTTGAGCGCCTTGAAGGTGTCCGGGATCAGTGGCGTGCCGCCAGGGCTGACCACCACCGAACGGCTGGTGCGGACGAACTCCTGGCCCTGGCTGTCGCGGGAAATCACCCGCAGCGCCTCGACCTGCTGGTTGTGCAGCACCGGCTCGATGGCCAGCACTTCTTCACCGTAGCGGCTCTGTTCCTGGAAGTGCCCGGCGACCCAGCGCAGGTAATCGTTGAACTCCATGCGGCACGGATAGAAGGTGCCGAGGTTGATGAAGTCCACCAGGCGGCCGTGGTGCTTGAGGTAGTTGACGAAGGAGTACGGGCTGGTCGGGTTGCGCAGGGTCACCAGGTCCTTGAGAAAGGAAATCTGCAGGTCGCTCTGGGCCACCAGCGTGTTGCCGTGCCAGCGGTAGTCGGCCTGCTTGTCGAGAAACAGCGCGTCCAGCGGACCCTGAATCTGGCCACGTTCTTCCAGCGCGATAGCCAGCGCCAGGTTCGAGGGGCCGAAACCGATACCGATCAGGTCGTGAACGATGGTCGATGCAATTGCCTGTGTCATTTCCAGTGTCCTCTGGATAAATCCCTCAACGCGGGGAGAAATCGACGGTGACCTGATCGGCCCATGGCGAGGCAGCAGGTCGTCTGTTGAGTAGGAACGAGGACAGTGAAAAAAAATTTAACAAAGAAGGATCAGTGGGCGTCCCACTGCCGGACCCGCACCCGGCAATGTTTCATCGCATTGACGATGTGCTTCTCCACCAGGCTGCGGGAAATCCCCAGGCGCTCGGCGATCTCGGGGTGGGACAGGCCTTCGAGCTTGCGCAGCAGGAAACTTTCCCGGCACAGCGCCGGCAGCTCCGCCAGCGCCCGTTGCAGCATGTCCAGGCGCTGGCCGTGGTCGATGCTGGTGTGGGGCGAGGGGCTGAAGAAGCGCTCTTCGTTGTCGAGCACATCCAGGGATTCGACCTGGCGCAAGGCGTTGCGCCGGTGGCCGTCGATCACCAGGTTCAGCGCCGTGCGGTAGAGGAAGGCCCGCGGTTGCTCGATCGGCGTGTCGCTGGAACGCTCCAGCACCCGCACGTAAGCGTCATGCACCACATCTTCGGCCACCTGCAGGTTGCCCAGCTTGGCGTTGAGGAAACACACCAGCTCGCGATAGTAGTTTTCCAACATGACTCCCGACCGCGATACGCGGCTTTTGTCCTTGAGCACGACTGGCACTCCGCCCCTGGGCAGGCGATTCGATGATGGCAGTTTAGAAGTGGCGTAATTTATAGTAATTCTCATATAGATTTAAAGTGCTGTGTCGATTCGCCGGTTTTATTTTCGTCGCCTAACCTGTAACCCCCGCACCTGTAACGCCATGTGTCATGACTTAAATTCCCTCCGGCGCCTCTCGTCTACCTGACAGCTCCCCGTATCTGTCGCTCTGGCGACAGCCTCCAGCCCTGCCCACCCCCTGGGCCAGGCCGGACGACGGGCCGACTTCCATTGGCCGGAACCCTGCATGAAACGTCCCCGTCATACCCGACGCGCCCTGCTTGTCACCTTGTGTCTGATTCCTGTCGTTGCCTTCGCCGCCTGGCAGTTCCTGCCGCCGGGGCGCGACCAGCTCGCCACCATCCAAGTCAGCCGCGGCACCATCGAAAGCAGCGTGACCGCCCTGGGCACCCTGCAACCGCGGCGTTACGTGGATGTCGGCGCCCAGGCGTCCGGGCAGATCCGCAAGATCCACGTCGAGGCCGGCGACCCGGTCAAGGAAGGCCAGCTGCTGGTAGAGATCGACCCCGCCACCCAGCAGGCCAAGCTCGACGCCAGCCGTTTCTCCATCGAGAACCTGCAGGCCCAGCTGCAAGAGCAGCGAGCGCAGAACGAGCTGGCCCGACAGAAATACCAGCGCCAGCAGAACCTCGCCGCCGGCGGCGCGACCCGCGACGAAGACGTGCAGACCGCCTGCGCCGAACTCAAGGCCACCCAGGCGCGGATCGACATGATCCAGGCGCAGATCCGCCAGGCCCAGGCCAGCCTGCGCAGCGACCAGGCCGAGCTGGGCTATACGCGGATCTACGCGCCGATGTCCGGCACCGTGGTCGCGGTGGACGCCCGCGAAGGCCAGACCCTCAACGCCCAGCAACAGACGCCGTTGATCCTGCGCATCGCCCGGCTGTCGCCGATGACCGTCTGGGCCGAGGTCTCCGAAGCCGATATCGGCCACGTCAAGCCGGGCATGACTGCCTACTTCACCACCTTGAGCGGCGGCGCCCGGCGCTGGACCAGCACCGTGCGGCAGATCCTGCCGATCCCGCCCAAGCCGCTGAATGAAAGCAGCCAGGGCAGCGGCAGCCCCAACAGTTCGAGCAAGAGCGGCAGCGGCCGCGTGGTGCTCTACACCGTGCTGCTGGATGTGGATAACGCCGACAACGCGCTGATGGCCGAGATGACCACCCAGGTGTTTTTTGTCGCCGAGCGCGCGCAGGACGTTCTCACCGCGCCGATCGCCGCCCTGCAGGGCAGCACCGAGAGCGGCGTCCAGCTGGCCCGGGTGGTGGCGAAAAACGGCTCGATCGAGGAGCGCAAGGTACGGGTCGGCATCAGCGACCGCTTGCACATTCAGGTCCTGGACGGCCTCGCCGAAGGCGATCACTTGCTGATCGGTCCCGCGCAAAGCAGCGGAGGCTGAATGCAAACCCCGCTGATCGACCTCAAGGGCATCCGCAAATCCTATGGCGGCGGCGACACGCCGCAAGTGGACGTGCTGCGTGGCATCGACCTGTCGATCCACGCCGGCGAGTTCGTCGCCATCGTCGGCGCCTCCGGCTCCGGCAAATCGACGCTGATGAACATCCTCGGCTGCCTCGACCGCCCGACCTCGGGCGAGTACCTGTTCGCCGGGGAAAACGTCGCCCGGCTGGACAGCGACGAACTGGCCTGGCTGCGTCGCCAGGCCTTCGGCTTCGTGTTCCAGGGCTACCACCTGATTCCCTCTGGCTCGGCCCAGGAAAACGTCGAGATGCCGGCGATCTATGCCGGCACCCCGGCGGCCGAGCGCCACGCCCGCGCCGCCGCCCTGCTCGAGCGCCTGGGCCTGGCCAGCCGCACCGGCAACCGCCCGCACCAGTTGTCCGGCGGTCAACAGCAGCGGGTGTCGATCGCCCGCGCGCTGATGAACGGCGGCCACATCATCCTCGCCGACGAACCCACCGGCGCCCTCGACAGCCACAGCGGCGCCGAGGTCATGAGCCTGCTCGACGAACTGGCCAGCCAGGGGCATGTGGTGATCCTCATCACCCACGACCGCGAAGTCGCGGCCCGGGCCAAGCGCATCATCGAAATCCGCGACGGCGAAATCGTCAGCGACACCGCCGACGAGCACCCCGAGGTCCAGGCCAGCGCCAACAGCGGCGCCCTGCAGGCAGTGGACCTGCGCCAACGCCTGGCCGACGGCAGCGAACACAACGGCGCCTGGAAAGGCGAGCTGGTGGACGCCGTGCAAGCAGCCTGGCGGGTGATGTGGATCAACCGCTTCCGCACCGCCCTGACCCTCTTGGGGATCGTCATCGGCGTGGCCTCGGTGGTGGTGATGCTGGCGGTGGGCGAAGGCAGCAAGCGCCAGGTCATGGCGCAGATGGGCGCCTTCGGCTCGAACATCATCTACTTGAGCGGCTACATGCCCAACCCGCGCACCCCGCCCGGCATCATCACCCTCGACGACGTCGCCGCCCTGGCGGCCCTGCCGCAGGTCAAGCGCATCATGCCGGTCAATGGTTCCGAGGCCGGCGTACGCTTCGGCAATGTCGACCACACCAGCTACGTCGGCGGCAACGACACCAACTTCCCGGCCATCTTCAACTGGCCGGTGGTCGAGGGCAGCTATTTCACCGAGGCCGACGAACGCGCCGCGGCGGCCGTGGCGGTAATCGGCAAGAAGGTCCGCGACAAATTGCTCAAGGACGTGGCCAACCCCATCGGCCAGTACATCCTGATCGAGAACGTGCCGTTCCAGGTGGTCGGCGTGCTGGCGGAAAAAGGCGCCAGCTCCGGCGACCAGGACAGCGACGACCGCATCGCCATCCCCTACTCCGCCGCGAGCATCCGCCTGTTCGGCAGCCACAACCCGGAGTACGTGGCGATCGCCACCAGCGACGCGCGCAAGGTCAAGGAGGCCGAGCAGGCCATCGACCAGCTGATGCTGCGCATGCACGGTGGCAAACGCGACTTCGAACTGACCAACAACGCGGCGATGATCCAGGCCGAGGCCCGCACCCAGAACACCCTGTCGCTGATGCTCGGGGCCATCGCCGCGATCTCGCTGCTGGTGGGCGGCATCGGGGTGATGAACATCATGCTCATGACCGTGCGCGAACGCACCCGCGAAATCGGCATCCGCATGGCCACCGGCGCCCGCCAGCGCGACATCCTGCGCCAGTTCCTCACCGAGGCGGTGATGCTCTCGGTGGTCGGCGGCCTGGCCGGGATTGGCGTGGCGCTGATCATCGGCGGCATCCTGATCCTCAGCGAGGTGGCCGTGGCCTTCTCCCTGGTGGCGGTCCTTGGCGCCTTCGCCTGCGCCCTGGTCACCGGCGTCATCTTCGGCTTCATGCCGGCCCGCAAAGCCGCCCGACTCGACCCGGTCACGGCCCTCACCAGTGAATGATCGACCTATGAAAGTGCCCCTCAGCCTTATCGCCGCCGGCCTGTTGCTGGCGGCCTGCAGCGGCCCCGCGCCGCGCCCGGACAGCGGCCTGCAGGCCCCGCCCGCCTGGCACTCGCCCAATACCGCGGCCGCGCAGCAGGACAATCGCCAATGGTGGACCCGCTTCGGCAGCCCGCAACTGGAGCGCCTGATCGAACAGGCCCGCCTAGGCAGCCACGACCTGGCCGCCGCCATGGCCCGGGTGCGCCAGGCGCAGGCCTCGGCGGTGGTCGCCGGTGCGCCGTTGCTGCCGGAGCTCAAGGGCGCGCTCAACGCCAACCGGCAGAAGCTGCTGCGCGGCAACGGCTACAGCCAACTGGACGCCGACAGCAGCAACAAGGCCGTGGACTATTTCGACGCCAGCCTCAGCGCCAGCTATGAGATCGACTTCTGGGGCGGCCGGCGCGCGGCCCGCGACAGCGCCGTGGAAAGCCTGCGGGCCAGTGAATTCGACCAGGCCACCGTCGAGCTGACCCTGCTCAGCGGCGTCGCCAACAGCTACACCCAGGTGCTGTCGCTGCGCGAGCAGAGTCGCATCGCCGAACTCAACCTGGCCAATGCACAGAGCGTGCTCAGGCTGGTGCAGACCCGCTACGACGCAGGCTCGGCCACCGCCCTGGAACTGGCCCAGCAGAAGAGCCTGGTGGCCTCCCAACAGCGCCAACTGCCATTGGTGCAGCAACAGGCCGAGGATGCGCGGATCACCCTCGCCGCCCTGCTCGGCCAGCCGGTGCAGAGCCTCGACCTCGGCCAGCAACCCTTCGCCCAACTGACCTGGCCCAGCATCGACGCCGGCGTGCCCAGCGACCTGTTGAGCCGCCGCCCGGACATCGCCAGCGCCGAAGCCAGGCTCGCCGCCGCCCAGGCCGACGTCACGGTGGCACGGGCGGCGATGCTGCCCTCTGTCACCCTGAGCGCCAGCCTCGGTTCGGGGGCCGATACCGCCTCGGATATCCTGCGCAGCCCCTTCTACAACCTCACCAGCGCCTTGACGGCGCCGATCTTCAACGCCGGCCGCCTGAGCGCCGAACGCGACAAGGCGCGGGCGCGCCAGCAAGAGCTGCTGGAAAGCTACCGCGGGGCGATCGTCAACGGCTTCGCCGATGTGGAAAAGGCCCTCGCCAGCATCCGTGGCCTCGACCAGCAGCGGCAATGGCAGAGCGAAGTACTGCGCCAGGCGCAAACCGCCTTCGACATCGCCCAGAGCCGCTACCAGGCCGGCGCCGCCGATCTGCTGACGGTCCTGGAAACCCAGCGCACCCTGTACGCTGCCCAGGACCAGAACGTGCAGCTGCGGCTGTCCCGCCTGCAGGCCAGCATCGCCCTGTACAAAGCCCTGGGCGGCGGTTGGAAAGCCCTCTGAAAACGTAGATTGCGCACCACTGCTTCGTCTGTAGCCGCTGCCGAGCGCAGCGAGGCTGCGATCGGCAGCGAAGCGGCCGCCAATCAGGCGACGCGGTGTTTCAGGCAAACCTTGCACACAGGCCTTGCGAGGACTACGTCGCAATGCCGCCCACCTCGTTCACAGCCTCGTGCCTCGGCAGCGGCTACAGGCAATACACGACTCTGGATCGGACGGGTTGTTGTAGCCGCTGCCGAGCGCAGCGAGGCTGCGACCGGGCGCGAAGCGGCCGTGAATCAGGCAACACGGTGTTTCAGACAAATCCCGTGCACAGGCTTTGCGAGGACCGTGTCGGAATGCCGCCCACCTCGCTGCGCTCGGCAGCGGCTACCGGGCCTGGGTGTCTGTACGGGCGGTGAGCCTTGTTACAGCAACCGCTCACGCACCTTCAGGTGGCGGGCATACCAGGGCCGCTTGGGCACTTTGCGGAACAGCTCGGCCAGCTTGTCTTCCTCGGCAAAGGTGATGCGCAGCGCCAGCTTCATGGTTTCCGGATCCATCTCCACCGAGCGCCCCACCTGCAGGCCCGGGGTGGTGCTGCAACCGTGAGTGTCCGGCCCCAGCCAGGGGTCGTCGACCTCGACCCAGCGCCCGGGGGCGAACCAGGGTACGCCGTTGACTTCAAGGCGGCTGACTTCCCCCGGATGGAAGCGCTCGTGGGCGCGAAACCAATCTTCCACGCGGTCGTCGATCCAGCCATGGAAATGCCAGAACACCGGGCTCACATGGGAAGAAAACGGATCGCCGAGGAAGTCGTTTTCCGCAGCGTACCAGCGCGCCGAAAAATCCGCCGGATCGCGGGCGAACGGCACCGGCGCGCCATTGGAAGGATCGCGTGGCACCGAGGCCCAGCGCATGTGCAGCCAGTCGTGCAAGCCCAGTTCCACCTCGGAACCGAACTGCCCCAGGGTCAGGGTCGACAGGTAGCGCGGGTCGCGGTAACGCGATTCCCAGACCTGGAAGTTGCTGTGGTAGGTCTCGGCGGTCTTGATGTCGCTGACCCACTGGGTGTACTCGGCATCGTCGCTGGCCAGCCAGGTCGGCGGCAGGGCGAAGCCGTCATGGTTGTCGAAATAGCGGGCAAACCCCTGGCGATCGCGTTCCAGCTCCGGCTGCGGGGTCGGGAAGTTCAGCCAGGACGGCAGGTCCTGCATGGACCGCGCGGTGCCGAGCATGTGCCGGTGCATGAAAAAGAAGTCGATACCCGAGCCATTGCGATCCTTGCGCTTGCCTCGGGCGTCACGCTCCTGGCCACGCGGGCCGGGCTGCCAGCCAATGCCGCGCAGGGCGTCGCGTTTTTCTTCGGACAGGGTGTGCCACTTGTCCCGCGAGGCGTGCCACAGCTGGTGAAACAGCCGGTGCTCAGGGGAAACCAGCCAGGCCAGCAGCGTCGGGTTCAGACCGATGCGCTGGCGGGCTTCGGGAAACAGCTGCTTGGTGGCGACAAAGCGATTGTCCTGCTCGGGCAGCGCCAGCGGCCGATCCAGGCGCAGGATGCGCCCGCTGAGGGTGCCGCTGCCGGCGTTGCCGAAATCGGCCCAGACCTCGTCGAGCACCACGCTGAATTCATAACAGGGCGCGCCGTCGCCGGCATCGGCGCTAACCAGGCGCCAGTAAAGTTGCTTTGGGTCGGGCGCCAGCAAATCGCCGACCACCCGGTAACGCGGCTCGGCCTCGCCACGCAAGGCCTCGGCACGGTCCAGGTAACCACGCAGGCCGCGCCCGCGCTGGGCAATGTCGAGAAACAGTTCCAACCCCTCGCGCGGCAGGCCCGCCAGGCCGCCGTCCGCGCCCTCGAAACGCAGAGTCCAGACCCCGCGCAGCTTGTCCGCCAATTGCTGGCCGGCGCTGTCCGCCAGATCGACCGTCGCTTCGCCGGGAGTTTCCGGCTCCTCCTCACGCGTCAGTTCACGGTGCGCATAAATGGCCGCGGGCACCGCAGCTCCAGTGAGCGCCAAGCCTGCGATAAACCCTCGTCGAGAAATCGTCATTGCCCTACCTGTGTCAGCCCTGAAGCAGGCCTTATCCCAGCTAGGACGTTTGCAGTGGGGGGAAATTTAAGCGGCGCCAACAAAGGCCAGCGCCCGCCAGGCAGACCGGCCACGGGGCCTAATTTTCCCCCGACCTCACTCGTTCTTCCCAGATAGCAAAGGCGCTGCACCTGTACCGGCACGCCTGCACTTTGACGGCGAACCCGACTGAGATGGCAATGACAAAACCACGTTCGAAAAAGGCTCTTTACATCGGTCTGCCGCTGGCCCTGGCCATCGGCGCCGGAGCAGGCTTCCTGGCCTGGGACTACTGGTTCCGTGGCAACCCCGGCTACCCGGTCAAGGTGCTCAAGCAGGCCGATGAATTGCAGGAGCGCATCCTGTCGTTCGACAGCCACATCAGCCTGCCGCTGGACTTCGGCGCCGCCGGCAACGAGTTCGACAAGGACGGCGGTGGCCAGTTCGACCTGGTCAAGGCCAATCGCGGGCGCCTGTCCGGCGCGGCCCTGACCCTCTTCGGCTGGCCGGAAATGTGGAATGGCCCCAACGCGCCGCATCGCCCCACCGAGGGTTTTGTCGAGGAAGCGCGCAACCAGCAGGAGGTGCGCTACAAGATCATCTCCGGCATGGTCCGCGACTTCCCCAACCAGGTCGGCATCGCCTACACCCCGGACGACTTCCGCCGCCTGCACGGCGAAGGCAAGTTCGCGATCTTCATCAGCATGCTCAACGCCTACCCCCTGGGCAACGACCTGAACCTGCTGGACCTGTGGACCGCCCGTGGCATGCGCATGTTCGGCTTCAGCTACATCGGCAACAATGCCTGGGCCGACTCCTCGCGGCCGCTGCCGTTCTTCAACGACTCCCCGGACGCCCTCGATGGCCTGTCGGAGATCGGCAAGCAAGCAGTGCACCGCCTCAACGACCTGGGGGTGATCATCGATGTCTCGCAGATGTCGACCAAGGCCCTGGAGCAGGTGGCGCAGCTAAGCCGCACGCCGATGGTGGCCTCGCACTCGGCGCCCCGGGCCTCGGTGGATATCCCGCGCAACCTCAGCGACAAGGAAATGCAGCTGATCAAGAACAGCGGCGGCGTGGTCCAGGTGGTCGGCTTCTCGCAGTACCTGCGCCCGCTGACCCAGGCCACCCAGGACAAGCTCAATGCCCTGCGCGCACGCTTCGACCTGCCGCCGCTGCCGAACCTGGCCATGGCCCTGATGCCGGGCGACCCGATCATCTCGGCCTGGCCGGAGCAGAAGTTCGGCCAGTACGCCGGCGAGCTGTACGCCATCCTCGAGGAGGAACCCAAGGCGACCCTCAAGGACCTGGGCGACGCCATCGACTACACCGTGCGCAAGATCGGCATCGACCATGTCGGCATCAGCTCGGACTTCAACGAGGGCGGCGGGGTCAAGGGCTGGGAGAACGTCGGCGAGATCCGCAACGTCACCGCCGAGCTGCTGTCGCGCGGTTACTCGGAGGCGGACATCGCCAAGCTCTGGGGCGGCAACTTCCTGCGGGTCTGGGACCAGGTGCAGAAAGCCGCGCGCCCGGTAGCCAACCGTTGAATTTCCTTGGCCGAACAAGTGAACCCAAGCCATGACTGACCGCCGTACCTTTCTCAAGCAGGCCGGCGTCCTCGCCGCCAGCCTGCCGCTGGGCAATGCCGCCCTCGCCGCCCTGGCCCAGACCGACGAAGCCCGCGACAGCGCGCTGGCGTCCGGGGACAAATGGACGCAACTGCGCCAACTGTTCAACCAGGACCCGGACTACCTGCACTTCTCCAACTTCCTGGTGACCTCCCACCCCAAGCCGGTGCGCGACGCCATCGAGCGCCATCGCGCGAGCATCGACCGCAATCCCGGCCTGGCCATGGACTGGGACCTGGAGGAAACCTGGAAGCGCGAGGCCGAGGTGCGCAAGTGGGCCGGACGCTACCTGGACGCCAAGCCCGGGCAGATCGCCCTGACCGGCAGCACCAGCGAAGGCCTGGCGATGATCTACGGCGGCATCCATGTACGCCCCGACCAGGAGATCCTGACCACGGTCCACGAGCACTACTCCACCGAGTACAGCCTGGACTTTCGGGTGAAAAAACAAGGCACCCAGGTGCGCAAGATCAAGCTGTTCGAGAACGCCCACAGCGTGTCGGCGGACGAAGTGCTGGGCTCGATCAAGCGCAGCATCCGCCCCAACACCCGGGTGCTGGGCATGACCTGGGTGCAGTCCGGCAGCGGCGTGAAACTGCCCATCGGCCAGATCGGCCAACTGGTGGAGGAACTCAACCGCGAGCGCGCCGAGCAGGAGCGCATCCTCTACGTGGTCGACGGCGTGCACGGCTTCGGCGTGGAAGACCTGAGCTTTCCGGAGATGCATTGCGACTTCTTTATCGCCGGCACCCACAAGTGGATGTTCGGCCCGCGCGGCACCGGGGTCGTCTGCGCCCGCTCCGAGGAGCTCAAGGACGTCACCCCGATGACGCCGACCTTCTCCGAAGACAACAATTTCGCCACCTCCATGTCGCCCGGCGGCTACCACGCCTTCGAGCACCGCTGGGCGCTGGACGAAGCCTTCAAGCTGCACCTGGAGCTGGGCAAGGCCGAGGTCCAGGCGCGCATTCATAGCCTCAACAGCTACCTGAAACGAAGCCTGCAGCAACATCCGCAGATCGAACTGGTGACGCCGCTGAGCACCGAGCTGTCCGCCGGTTTCACCTTCTTCCGGGTCAAGGGCAAGGACAGCGATGCGGTCGCCGCCTACCTGATGAAAAACCGCGTGGTGGCCGATGCCGTGGACCGCGACGTCGGCCCGGTGATCCGCACCGCGCCCGGGCTGCTCAACGACGAAGCGCAGATCGACCGCTTCATGGACCTGCTGGCCCGCACCCTCTGAGCGCGCGCCACTGGCACCGCAGATCCCCCCTGCCAACCCTTGAGATGACTCATGACCATTGAACCGACTCACCCCGCCACCCCACCACTGGCCCTGAAAAAACTCTGCGCCGCCTCCCTGCTCGGCGGCCTGCTGTGCCAGGGCGCATCGGCCGCCACGCCGCAACCGGGCCAGGTGTTCAAGGACTGCAAGGACTGCCCGGAAATGGTCGTGCTGCCCGCCGGCACCTTCACCATGGGCACCCCGGACGACGAGGTCGGCCGCGAACCGGACGAAGGCCCGATGCATGACGTGACCTTCGCCAAACCCTTTGCCATGAGCCGCTTCCAGATCACCGCCGGCGAATGGGACAGCTACGTCAAGCAGACCGGCGTGGTCATCGCCAATGGCGACACCCGCCCCGGCCGCGAATGCGTCGCCAGCAAGCCGCGCTACCCGCAAGGCCCGCGTCAGCCGGCGGTGTGCATGGACTTCGCCGACGTGAAGGCCTATGTCGCCTGGCTGTCGAAAAAGACCGGGCACAATTATTCGATGGTCAGCGAGGCCCAGCGCGAATACGCCGCCCGCGCCGGCTCCAAAGGTCCCTTCCCGTTTCCGTTCGATGAAGGCAAGGGCTACAGCATCGCCAAGCATGCCAACACCTATGGCCCGGCCGATGGCTACAGCTTCAGCTCGCCGGTGGGCAGCTACCCGCCCAATGCGTTCGGCATGTACGACATGCATGGCAACGTCTATGAATGGATCGCCGACTGCGAACACGCCAACTATGTGGGCGCGCCTACCGATGGCAGTGCCTGGGTAGAGCCGGGCTGCGAATCGCTGCAGATCCGTGGCAACGATTGGGGCGAGGCTCCGGTGTTCTCCCGTTCGGGCAATCGCAACAATATCTACCCGAGCACCCGCGGCGACTGGATCGGCTTTCGCGTGGTGCGCGAGCTGTAACCCCGCGCCCGCGTCGCCAGGTTTACGGGGCTGCGCCCCGATCGCAGCCTGCGGCAGCGGCTACAGATATCCCTGTAGCCGCTGCCGAGCCAGCGAGGCTGCGATCGCCCGCAAAGCGGGCGCCAGACCAGACAACTCCACCCATCAGGCATACCGCATCACCAGGTTTCACGGGGCTACGCCCCGATCGCAGCCTGCGGCAGCGGCTACAGATTGCGATCGACCTGGGGGGCTTGCGAGACAGCGGGCGCCAGGTGCGGCGCCCGCCAATGGGTTCAGCCCTGTTTGGCCAGCAGCGCCAGGCCTTCCTGCAAGGCCGGGAACAGGCTGTTGTTGAAGTTGTTCCAGCGCAGTTCGAGGATGGTGTCCTCGGGCGCGATCTCGGTGTTGAGCACGTCGTGGAACACCTCGCCGGAATCGATGCCGTTGTCCACGTAGTGGAACGAAGCACCGGTCATGTACAGCGGCTCGACCGGCTCGGTTTCCCGGGTGGTCCAGTCCACCACCTTCTGCCCCCGGGCACCGTACAGCGCATTCCAGGTGGCATAGGCACCGCGGCGCTCGTAAGGCGATTCGAGGCGGGTGATGCCCGGATGGATGTTCATGATCCGCCGCGCGAAAGGCGCGCCCGGACGCACCAGCTCGTCGAGGATCACCAGCAGGCCGTCGAGCACCACGATGTCGGCTTTCAGTTCCACCAAGGTGTCGTGCAGGCGATGCTCGAAATCCTGCTTGCCGGCGATGTGCTCGGCCGAACCGCGCGGATGGCGGCGATAGGTGGATGGCACGCTGAGCAGCAGGTCATTGACCAGGCGCCCCTGCACGCGCAGGTCCGCCGGGTACAGCCATTGCCGGCCGGGCTGATAGGCGAAGCCGTAGTCGCTCACCAGTTGCCGGTCCCGTGGCGATTGCTCGTCGTCGTCATACACCACCCCGACCAGGTTATAAGCGTCGCCCAGGGGCGTCTGGTTCAGCGTCTCCACCAGGAACTCCAGCACCGACTTCATGTAGCGCTCGTGATCCTTGTAGGCCACCGGCTGCCCGGCCTTGTCGGCCGCCGCGTTCCTCAGGGACCAGACATACACCAGATTCTTTTTCGTCATTTGCTCGCTCTCGCTGAATGGGCCCGGCACGACGTCGTTACGCGTGCACCTGCAAAACAAGAACGAATCAGGCGCCAGGCAATTTATCCACGCCCGCGGCCGCGCTAAATACTCCCGCCAACGGTTCGTCTGTCATGAGTACGGGTCTTTCTGCCTCGACCCCTCATTCACTGCCGGGAACCCCTTATGACCGACCCCAAGCGCGGAGCCTTTCACGGACTGCTCGCCCTGCTCAGACCCTTTCGTACCACTGTGGTGATTTCCGTTGCCCTGGGCATGGTAGGCGGCCTGGCCATCACCCTGCTGCTGGCCACTATCAACAACGCCCTGCACTCGGCGACCGGCATGACCCAGGGCGTGGTGCTGACCTTCGCCGCCCTGTGCCTGCTGGCCCTGACCAGCTCGATTGTCTCGGATATCGGCACCAACTATGTGGGCCAGCGGATCATCGCCGCCCTGCGCAAGGACCTGGGGGAAAAGGTGCTCTCGGCGCCCATCACCCAGATCGAGCGCTACCGCTCCCACCGCCTGATCCCGGTGCTGACCCACGACGTCGACACCATCAGCGACTTCTCCTTCGCCTTCACCCCGCTGGCCATCGCCGCCACTGTCACCCTGGGCTGCCTGGGCTACCTGGCGTACCTGTCGGTGCCGATGTTCCTGATGATGGTGGTCGCCATCCTCATCGGCACCAGCGTGCAGTACGTGGCCGGCGGCAAAGGGATCCGCGGCTTCGACCTGGCCCGCGACCAGGAAGACGAGCTGCAGCGCTACTACAACGCCATTGCTTCGGGCGCCAAGGAACTGCGCATGCACCGCCCGCGCCGCTACCGGATGAATACCCACCGCATCCAGGAGACCGCGGATCGCATCGCCTCGATCCAGGTGCGTTCGGTGAACATCTATATCCTGGCCAAGACCTTCGGCTCGATGCTGTTCTTCGTGGTCATCGGCCTGGCCCTGGCCATGCAGGCCTACAACCCGAACCCGGACCCGACCGTGATCACCGGCTTCGTGCTGGTGCTGCTGTACATGAAAGGCCCGCTGGAAAACCTGGTGGCCTACCTGCCGGTGGTGGGCAAGGCGAAGATCGCCTTTGGCCGCATCAGCGAGCTGTCCGCGCGCTTCTCCTCCCCCGAGCCCCACCTGCTGCTGGACGCTACCGAAGCGCCGAAACCCGTGGTGCACAGCCTCGAACTGCGTGGCGTGAGCTACAGCCCGCCACCGGTGGAAGGCAGCGAGCCGTTCCACCTGGGGCCGATCGACCTGGACATCAAGCAGGGCGACATCGTGTTCATCGTCGGCGAGAACGGCTGCGGCAAGACCACCCTGATCAAGCTGCTGCTGGGGCTGTACCAGCCCCAGGCCGGGGAAATACGCCTGAACGGCGAGGCCGTGACCGACCTGGCCCGGGACGACTACCGCCAGCTGTTCACCACCGTGTTCGCCGACTACTACCTGTTCGACGACCTGGTCCAGGGCGGCGGCCAGCAGTCGCTGGACAGCGCCAGCCAGTACCTGGACCGCCTGGAGATCGCGCACAAGGTCAGCATCAAGGACGGCGCCTTCACCACCACCGACCTCTCCACCGGCCAGCGCAAGCGCCTGGCCCTGGTCAACGCCTGGCTCGAAGGGCGCCCGGTGCTGGTGTTCGACGAATGGGCGGCGGACCAGGACCCGGCCTTCCGGCGGATTTTCTACACCGAGCTGCTGCCGGACCTCAAGCGCCTGGGAAAGACCATCATCGTCATCAGCCACGACGATCGCTATTTCGATATCGCCGACCAATTGGTGCGTCTGCGCGCGGGCCAGGTGGTGCAGGAAATGCAACCGGCGTGAAATTTTTCCGGTTTGTTCATGGATGAACGTCTCACTATCGTTAATGAGAATTAACCGCAATAAATATCAATAACTGCCAATCCAAAACACAGAAGAGAACGCATCCATGTCAGCACTACTCGGTCTCAGTCCCCTGAGTAAAGCGCTATCCATGCGAAAGGCCCTGAACATCAACCTTCTCCCCAGCGCATTGGCCCTCGCGGTGTCGCTGCCGGTAGCCGGCTATGTACAGGCTCAGGAGATCGAGTTGGATATTCCTGTGCAATCTCTAGGCACTGCCTTGCAGGAGTTCGGGCGGCAGACCAACCTGCAGGTGCTCTATAGCCCGCAGGACGTGCAAGGCAAGCAGAGCACCGCGGTGAAGGGCAAGATGGACACGCAACGGGCCATCGGCATCCTGCTGACCGGCAGCGGCATCCGCTACAGCCTGCAGGGCAACTCGCTGACCCTCAGCGCCACCAGTGCCGGCGCCGAGGGCCTCGAGCTGAGCCCGACGCAAGTGACCGCCAACCAGTTGGGCAACGTGACCGAAGGCACCGGCTCCTACACCCCGGGCACCATCGCCACCGCCACCCGCCTGCCACTGACCCTGCGCGAAACCCCGCAGTCGATCAGCGTGGTCACCCGCCAGCACATGGATGACTTCGCCCTTAACAGCGTCGACGCCGTCATGCGCCATACCCCGGGCATCACCGTGTCGGCGTTCGACACCGACCGGACCAACTACTACTCCCGCGGTTTCTCGATCAACAACTTCCAGTACGACGGCATTCCCTCCGCCGTGCGCAACGTCGCCTATTCGGCGGGCAACACCCTGAGCGACATGGCGATCTACGACCGCATCGAAGTGCTCAAGGGCGCATCCGGCCTGCTCAGCGGTGCCGGTTCCCTGGGCGGCACCATCAACCTGGTGCGCAAGAAGCCCACCGCCGACTTCCAGGGCCACGCCACCCTGGGCGCGGGCTCCTGGGACAACTACCGTAGCGAACTGGATGTCAGCGGCCCGCTGACCGAAACCGGCAACGTCCGCGGCCGGGCCGTGGCCGCCTACCAGGACAAGAACTCGTTCATCGACCGCTACTCGACCAAGAACTCGGTGTTCTACGGCATCGTCGAGTTCGACCTGTCGCCCGACACCCTGCTGACCGTGGGCGCCGACTATCAGGACAACGACCCCAAGGGTTCCACTTGGTCCGGCAGCTTTCCGCTACTCAATTCCAAGGGCGAGCGCAACGATGCCAAGCGCTCGTTCAGCAACGCCACCGACTGGAGCAGCTGGCAGCAGTACACACGCACGGTCTTCGCCACCCTGGAACACGACCTGGGCGACGGCTGGGTGACCAAGTTGCAACTGGACCACAAGTACAACGGCTACGACGCCCAGATGGGCTCCATCCAGTTCGACCAGCCGCAGCCCGACGGCAGCGCCGAAATCAACGCGCAGCGCTACAAGGGCGATACCACCAGCGACTCGGCCGACCTCTATGTCAGCGGCCCGTTCAGCCTGCTGGGCCGCGACCACGACCTGGTGCTCGGCGGTTCGATCAGCAAGGCCCACTGGAAAGGCAAGGGCTACTGGGACGAAACCTTCTCGGTACCCAACCGCGTGGATTACAACAACTGGCACGGCAACCTGCCCAAGCCCGACTGGGGCCCGGTGTCGCAGCGCACCGATGACGTAATCCGCCAGACCGGCGTCTACATGACCACCCGCCTGAATGTGACCGACGACCTGAAAGTCCTGCTGGGCGGCCGCGTGGTCAACTACAGCCTGACCGGCCTGACCCCGACCTACACCGAATCCGGGCGCTTCATTCCCTACGCCGGGGCCATCTACGACCTGAACGAGAACTTCTCGGTCTACGCCAGCTACACCGACGTGTTCATGCCCCAGGAGAACTTCAACCGCGACCGCGACAACAAGTTGATCGAGCCGGATGAAGGCGAGAACTACGAAATCGGCATCAAGAGCGAATTCTTCGACGGTCGCCTGAACGCCAGCCTGGCCTACTTCGAGGTCAAGGAAACCAACCGTTCGGTACCGGACGACGCCTACAACAACCAGAAGCCGACGCCGCCCAACTACGCGTTCAAGGGCAGCAAGGCGACCACCAAGGGCTACGAACTGGAAGTGTCCGGCGAGCTCGCCCCGGGCTGGCAGGTGCAGGGCGGCTACACCCACAAGGTGGTGCGCGACGACAACGATGTGAAGCTTTCGACCTTCGAGCCCGAAGATCAGCTCAGCCTCTACACCACCTACAAGCTCACTGGCGACCTGGACAAGATGACCATCGGCGGCGGTGCCCGCTGGCAGAACAAGGCCTGGCAGCAAATCTGGAACAGCCCCAAGGGCGTGAATGAAGACATCACCCAGGAATCCTACTGGGTGGTGGACCTGATGACCCGCTACCAGATCACCAAGAACCTGTCGGCGACGCTCAACGTCAACAACATCTTCGACAAGTACTACTACACCAACGTCGGCTTCTATAACTCGGCCATCTACGGCGAGCCACGCAACGTGATGGTCACTACCCGCTGGGACTTCTGATACCCGCCCCCGCATCCCCCACGCCCTGGAAAGGTTCTGCCTTCCCAGGGCGTTTTTGTTTGCCCCGGATCCCCTCCCCCCCTATAGCCGCTGCCGCAGGCTGCGATCGGAGCGCAGCCCCGTAAAGCTGGCACTGCGGTAGGCCTGACTTGCACCGGCGTCGGGTTTGGCGACTGCTGCGCAGTCGATCGCAGCCTCGCCAGGGCTCGGCAGCGGCTACACGATGAACCTGTAGCCGCTGCCGCAGGCTGCGATCGGCGCGCAGCCCCGTAAAGCTGACGACGCGATAGGCCTGAACTGCGCTGGCACCGGGTTTGGCGACTGCTACGCAGTCGATCGCAGCCTCGCCAAGGCTCGGCAGCGGCTACACGATGAACCTGTAGCCGCTGCCGCAGGCTGCGATCGGGGCGCAGCCCCGTAAAGCTGGCGATGCGGTGGGCCTGACTTGCACCGGCGTCGGGTTTGGCGACTGCTGCGCAGTCGATCGCAGCCTCGCCAGGGCTCGGCAGCGGCTACATCGCGTCCCTGCCCCGCCGTATAAACAAAAACGCCCCCGGTCACGGGTGTGGCCGGGGGCGCTTTTGTTCCTGCTGGGGCTTACTCCATCGCGGCGACGAAGCTCTGCACGAACTCCGCATTGTCGATGATCCGGTCATGGTCGGTATCGATCACCACCGAACGCACCACACAGGACTGGCCAATGACCTGGCGCATGCTCGACTCGATCAGTTCCTTGTGCTGGCCGGCCCGGCTCAGGCCCGCCCACCAGCAACTGATCGGCGCCTTGATCGGCTTGAAGTCGGCCTGTGCCAGGCGTTCGGTCAGGGTCCGGTCGACTTCCCAGGAAATCTCGGCCTCGTTGCCTCGCAGCAACTCTTCCTTGATCTCGCGGAAGGCGTCGCCCAGGGTCTGTTCGGCCCAGGCGCAGAAACGGCTCCATTGCTCGGCCTCGTCCGCCGACCCCGCCTGGCAGTCCAGCCAGGACTGGCGGATCGGCTCGGCGAATGCGCCGAACATCACCCCGAGCAAGGCCACCCGCCGTTCGTTGGCCGACACCTCGCGCTCATCGCCGATCACCGCCGCGTCCCAGTACTGCTTGAGCCAGAACGGCGGCGCGGAGTCGATCCAGCCGACAATCTCCACCTGCCGGCCCGCCTGCTCCAGGGCGTAGGCGACTGCCAGCGCCAGGTTGCCACCCAGGGACCATCCGGCCAGGCGGAAGGCGCCCTGTGGCTGGGCGTCCAGCAGTTGCCTGCTGTAGTCCTCGACCATGTCTTCCCAGCTCGGCACTGCGGCCCCCTGTTCGGCCAGGGCCCGGCAGATCACGCCCATCACCGGCCGCTGCTCGCGCAACGCCAGGGCGATGGCCTTGTAGCAATGCACCGAGCCGTAGCTGGGGTGGAACAGGTACAACGGAGTGCCCTGGGTCTGGCTGTTGAGCTTGACGATCAACGAGCTGCGCGCGTTGCCTTGCAGGCAATTGACCTGGCCGCGCACGGTCGGGTTGAGCATCAGCTGGCTGACCGACAGGCTGATGCCACTGGCCTTGCGGATCCGTTCCTTGAGCATCAACACCAGCAGCGAATGGCCGCCCAGTTCGAAGAAGTTGTCGCTCCGGCCGACACGCTCCACCCCCAGCACCTCGCTCCAGATCGCCGCGAGCTGTTGCTCCAGCTCGCCTTGCGGCGCTGCGTAGTCCTGCGCGCCCTGCTGCGCGTCGGGTTTCGGCAGCGCCTTGCGGTCCAGCTTGCCGTTGGGGCTCAGCGGCATCTGCTCCAGCAGCACCCACTGCGCCGGCACCATGTAGTCCGGCAGCTGGGCCGCCAGGTGCGCGGCCAGGGTGTCGCGCCAATCGTCACGATGTTCTTGCAGCACCAGGTAGCCCACCAGATGCTTGCCTTCCACCGCCAGCACCGCGGCCTCACGCACCAGGGCGTGTTCCAGCAGACGGGCCTCGATCTCGCCCAGCTCGATGCGCAAGCCACGCAGCTTGACCTGATGGTCGATACGCCCGGCGTACTCGATCACCCCATCGGCGCGGTGGCGGGCCAGGTCGCCGGTACGGTACAGGCGCTCGCCACTGACGAACGGATGGGCCACGAAACGCTCGGCGCTCAGGCTCGGGCGCCGGTGGTAACCACGGGCCAGGCCGACCCCGCCCAGGTACAACTCGCCCAGCACGCCCACCGGCACCGGTTCGAGGTTGCTGTCCAGCACGTAGCAGCCCAGGTTAGCGATCGGTACCCCTATTGGCACCGCGTCCCGCCCCTCGTCGACGCAGGTCCAGTGGGTGACGTCGATCGCCGCCTCGGTCGGGCCATAGAGGTTGTACAGGCCGGCAGCCGGCAACTTGGCGAAGACTTGCTGCTGGGCATCCACCGGCAAGGCTTCGCCGCTGCAGATAATCCGTCGCAGGCTGTGGCAGGAAGCCACGGCCGGATCCTGTAGAAAGGCCTGCAACATCGAAGGCACGAAGTGCAGGGTCGTGACCTGCTGCCGGTTGATCAGGCGCACCAGCTTTTCCGGATCACGGTGATCCCCCGGCGCCGCCACTACCAGGCGGGAACCGGTCATCAGTGGCCAGAAGAACTCCCACACCGACACGTCGAAGCTGAACGGGGTCTTCTGCAAGACCGTGTCGCGCGCGTCCAGTCCATAGGCCTCCTGCATCCAGCACAGGCGGTTGGTCAGTGCCGAATGACGGTTGCCGGCGCCCTTGGGTTGCCCGGTGGAACCGGAGGTGTAGATCACGTAGGCGAGGTTCTCCCCGTCCAGCGCCACCTGTGGATTGTCCTCGCGGTAGCCTTCGAGGCTGTCTTGCATCTGCCCCTGATCCAGCACCAGGCACTCCAGGCCGTGCGGGATCGGCAGGCGTTGCAGCAGGTGATCCTGGGTCAGCAGCAGCTTCACCGCGCTGTCTTCGAGCATGTAGGCCAGGCGTTCGCGCGGGTACTCCAGGTCCAGCGGCACATAGGCGCCACCGGCCTTGAGCACCGCCAGCAAGCCGACCACCATCTCGATGGAACGCTCCACTGCCAGCCCCACCAGCACATCGGGACCGACGCCGGCGGCCATCAGGCGATGGGCCAGACGGTTGGCGCGGCGGTTCAACTGGGCATAACTCAGCTGCTGCTCGCCGAAGATCAGGGCCGGCGCATCCGGGGTGCGCAGCACCTGATCCTCAATCAGCTGGTGCACGCCGCGCTGCAGCGGGTAATCGCGAGCCGTGGCGTTCCAGTCATGGACCATCCGTTGGCGCTGCGCGGCCGGCAACGACGGCAGCTGCGCGAGGCGCTGCGGCTCAGGCGTGGCCAGGGCCAGCAGCAGTTGCTGGAAGTGCTCGGCCAGTTGCTCGATGTCCTGCCCGCTGAAGGCCTGGCGGTCGTAGTTGAATTCCAGCCCCAGGGTTTCGCCGATGGCCAACAACACGGTCAATGGATAGTGGGTCTGCTCCAGGCTCTCGATGGCGCCAAAACGCAGGCCTGCTGGCGAGCCCTGCTCCAGTGCCTCGGACACCGGGTAGTTCTCGAACACCAGGATGCTGTCGAACAGCGCTTCGCCACCCAGCCCGGCCCAGCGCTGGATCTCGAACAGCGGCGTATGTTCCTGCTCGCGCAGGCGCAGGTTCTGTTCCTGCAGCTGTTGCAGCCATTCGCCCACCCACATCTGCGGGCTTGGCGTGGCCACCACCGGCAGGGTGTTGATGAACAGGCCGACCTGTTGCTCGATCCCCTGCAACTCCGCCGGACGCCCCGCCACCGTCGCGCCGAAGGCCACGGTGCGCTGGCCGGTATGGCGTTGCAGCAGCAACAGCCAGGCACTTTGCACCAGGGTGTTGAGGGTGACCTTGCTGCCCTGGGCAAAGGCCTTGAGGCGCTCGGTCTGGTCGCGGTCGAGGCTCAGGCGGTGGGCGCCGTTGACCAGCGCGACACTCGCGTCCCGGATCTTGTCATCATGAGCGCCACGGGCCAGCCGCGTCGGCTCCTTGAGGCCAGCCAACTGGCCTTTCCAGAAGGTTTCGCTGATCGAACGGTCCTGCGCCTGCAGCCAGGCGATGTAGTCGCGATAACGCCCGACAGGCGCGCGCAGGGTCTCGCCGGCATAGTGTTGCAACACCTCGCCGAACAGCTGCGAACCGCTCCAGCCGTCCATCAGGATGTGGTGATTGGTGTAGATCAAGTGATGGCTGTCAGCGCCGGTGCGTACCACCACCAGGCTCAGCAAGGGTGCCTGCTCCAGGACGAAGCCCTGGGTCCTGGCCGCTTCGGCCAGGTTGTCGAGGGCTTGCGCCTGGTCCGGGCGGTGCTGCCAGTCATGTTCGACCAGGGGCACTTGCCGCTGTTTGTAGACCACTTGCAGCGGCTGCTCCAGCTCCGCCTGCCAGAGGAAACCGCTGCGCAGGATAGCGTGGTGCTCCAGCGCCACCTGCCAGGCCGCCTGGAAGCGCCCGACGTCCAGGCCCTGCACATCGACCCGCATCTGGTTGATGTAGTCGCCCGAACCTTGCCCGTACAGGGACTGGAACAGCATGCCCTGTTGCATCGGCGACAACGGATAAATGTCCTCCACTTGCTGGATCGGCAATAACAAGCCATCAAGCTGTGCCTGGCCCAGCCTGGCCAGCGGGAAGTCCGACGGCGTGGCGCCACGGTTTTCGGGCTGGCAGCAATGCTCGATCAGCGCCTTGAGTTCTTCGGCGTAGTCGTCGGCCAGTTGCTGGATAGTCGCCGGATCGAACATTGCCTGGCTGAAGCTCCAGTTCAGGTTCAGCTCGCCGCCATACACCTGGCCGTTGATTTCCAGCCAGTTGCCCAGCGCCGCGTCCGGGCTCTGCTCGGCGCCGGCGGAGTCGCCGGACGGCGCGAACAGCCCTTCGGCCTCGCCGCCCTCGAAGCTGGCATCGAACTGGCCGAGGTAGTTGAAGGTGATCCGTGGTCGCGGCAGCCGGCCCAGCGCTTCGCGGATCTGCGGGCTGCCCAGGTAACGCAGGGCGCCGAAACCGATGCCCTTGTCGGGAATCGCCCGCAGCTGCTCCTTGATCGCCTTGAGCGAGTCGGCCAGGGTCGGCGCCGGCACCAGCTTCACCGGATAGAGACTGGTGAACCAACCCACGGTGCGCGTCAGGTCGATGTCGTCGAACAGGTCTTCGCGACCGTGGCCTTCCAGGCGGATCAGGGTCGACTCGTGGCCGCTCCAGCGCCCGATGACCCGCGCCAGGGCAGTCAACAGCAGATCGTTGATCTGGGTGCGATAGGCCGCCGGCGCATCCTGCAACAGCTTGCGGGTGAAGGCCTGGTCCAGGTGGGTGGTCACGCTCAGGGCATGGCGGTTGCTCAGGCTGGCATCCGGGTTGGCGCACGGCAGCTCGGCCCGGGCCCCCTGCAATTGCGCCTGCCACCAGCCCAGCTCGCGCTCCAGGGCCGCGCCCTGGGCATAGCCCTGCAGGCGCCGGGCCCAGTCGCGGGTCGAACTGGTCTTGGCCGGCAGCACCACGGCGGCGCCACGGGCCAGCTGGCGATAGGCGCTCTGCAAGTCCTCCAGGAGGATGCGCCACGATACCCCGTCCACCACCAGGTGATGGATCACCAGCAGCAAGCGCTGGGAACCGTCGGCCAGCTCGGCGAGGACCGCGCGCAACAGCGGGCCCGCGCCGAGGTCCAGGCTGCGCTGGGCTTCTTCGCCAAGGGCGGCGAGTTCCTCGACGCCTTGCAGCGCGCTCTGCCACAGCACCTGGTCGGCCTGATGCTGCTCGGCCGGACGATAGGTCGCGTGCCAGCCGGAGGCATCGGCCACGAACCGCGAACGCAGCGCGTCGTGCTGCACGATCAGCGCTTGCAGGGCCTGGGTGAGGACCGCCGGGTCCAGGCGCTCATGGGGTTGCAGCACCACCGACTGGTTCCAGTGATGACGCTCGGCGATCTCGTCCTCGAAGAAGGCCTGCTGGATCGGCAGCAGCAACAGCTCGCCGCTCAGCGCGGCCTGATCGATCGACAGCCCCTCGGCCCCCTGGCGCGCGACCGCGGCCAGGCTCTGCACGGTCTGGTGCTGGAACAGGTCCTTGGGCGTGAAGCGAATGCCCGCCTGACGCGCGCGGCTGACCACCTGGATCGAGATGATCGAGTCGCCGCCCAGTTCGAAAAAGTTGTCGTTCAAACCGACCCGCGGCAGGCGCAGGACCTCGGCCCAGATCGCCGCGATCTGCTGTTCCAGTTCGCTCTGCGGCGCCACGTACTCCTGTTGCAGCAGGCTGGCGTCCGGCTGGGGCAGGCCCTTGCGGTCCAGCTTGCCGTTGGGGGTCAGCGGCATCTGTTCGAGGAACATCAGGTGCGCCGGCACCATGTAGTCCGGCAACCGGCGTTTCAACGCCTGGCGCAAGCTTTCGCGGCACTGCGCTTGCGCGGCCGTGTCGTTGGCCACCACCGGGTCGAATGCAACGATATAGGCCACCAGCTGCTTGCCGCTCGGCCCATCCTGGGCCACCACCACGGCTTCGCGCACCGAGTCCTGCTCGCGCAGGCGCGCTTCGATCTCGCCCAGCTCGATACGGAAACCGCGGATCTTCACCTGATGGTCGACTCGACCGAGGTAATCCACCACACCGTCCGGCCGGCCACGGGTCAGGTCGCCGCTGCGGTACACACGGCTGCCCGGTGCGCCGAACGGGTCCGGGACAAAACGTTCGGCGGTCAATGCCGGACGCTCCAGATAACCGCGGGCCACGCCTTCGCCACCGAGGTACAACTCACCGGCGACGCCGATGGGTTGCAGGTTCAGTTGCGCGTCCAGCACATAGCCGCTGCGGTTGCCCAGCAGCTCGCCGATGGGCGCATAGGCCGCGCCGCATGGATCGCCCTTACGCGCCTTCCACAGCAGCGGGGTGACCACGGTTTCGGTCGGGCCATAACCGTTGAACAGGTAGGTCGGGCGCAGTGCGCGCCAGGCCAGGTCGTAGCTGGACTGCGCCACCGCGTCACCACCGAAGCAGTAAACCCGTACCGCCGGTGGGTTGCCGTCACGCTCGGCGTGCTCGGCCAGCTGTTGCAGGTACACCGGTGGGAATACCCCCACAGTCACGCCGTGACGATGCATCTGCGCGTAGGTGTGTTCCGGCAACCACAGGCTGTCGTCGCGGATCACCACCCGGGCGCCGTTGATCAGCGGGTGCATCCAGCCTTCGTGGGAGCCGTCGAAGGCGAAGGACATAAAGTGCAGCTCGCAATCCGCCGGGGTCATTTCATAGCGTTCGCCGGTGGCGATGATGTGCGCCACCAGCGGACCGTGGGATACGGCCACGCCTTTCGGCATGCCGGTGGAGCCGGAGGTGTAGATCACATAGGCCAGGTTGTCGCCGTCCAGCGCCACGTTCGGCGCGGTGTCGCTGTAATCGGCCCACTCCTCGCTGCGGTCCACTGCCAGGCTGTCCAACCCGTCCGGAATCGGCAGCTGTTGCTGCACCGCGGTGTGGGTCAGCAGCAACTTGGCGCGGCTGTCCTGCATCATGTACAGCAGGCGGTCACGCGGGTATTCCACGTCCAGCGGCACGTACACACCGCCAGCTTTCAACACCGCGAGGAAGGCCACCATGATCTCGGCACTGCGCGGCATGGCGATCGCCACCCGCACTTCCGGGCCGACGCCACGGGCGATCAGGGCCCGGGCCAGACGGTTGGCGCTGCGCTCCAGCTCGCCGTAAGTCAGGTGCCGATCGCCAAAGATCACCGCCACCGCATCGGGATTTTCCCCGGCGCGGTCGGCCACCAATTCATGCACCAGACGCTTGGCCGAGAAGCCGGAATCCGTGCGATCCCACAGGCTCAGGATCTGCTGCTGTTCGCTATCGTCGAGCAGCATCACTTGAGCCACGCTCTGCTGCCGGTCGGCGACCATGCCTTGCAACAGGTTCTGCCAATGCCGGGCCATGCGCTCGATGGTCGCGGCCTCGAACAGGTCAGTGGCATAACTCAGGGACGCGCGCAGCTCGGCCGGCGCCTCCTCGATATCCAGGGCCAGGTCGAACTGGGCCACGCCTTCGTCCCAGGTCACCACCTCGATATCCAGTTGCGCCATGGACTGCAATTGGCTGTCGGCCGAGGTCACCCGGTGGTTGAACATCACCTGGAACAGCGGGCTGAGGCTCAGGCTGCGCTCGGGTTGCAGCGCCTCCACCAGTTGCTCGAACGGCAGGTCCTGATGGGCCTGGGCTTGCAGCGCGCGCTGTTTGACCTGTTGCAACAGCTGGGCAACCGTCATCTGCCCGTCGATATCGGCCTTGAGCACCTGGGTGTTGACGAAGAAGCCGATCAGCTGCTCGGTCTCGACCCGGTTGCGGTTGGCGATCGGCACGCCGACGCGGATGTCTTCCTGGCCGCTGTAGCGATGCAACAGAGCCTGGAACGAAGCCAGCAACAGCATGAACAGGGTCACGCCCTCACCCTGGGCCAGGGTCTGGAGGTCCGCCAGCAACTGCGCATCCAGCCGCAGGTCCAGGCGCGCGCCACGGTGGCTTTGCACCGCCGGGCGCTGATGATCAAACGGCAATTCCAGTACCGGCTGTTCGCCGCCCAGCTGCTTCATCCAGTAGTCCAGCTGGCGCTGTTTCTCGCCGGCTTCCATCCACTGGCGTTGCCATACGGCGTAGTCCGCGTACTGGATCGGCAGCGCCGGCAAGTGCAGGTCCTGGCCCTGGCTGTAGGCGCCGTACAACTGCACCAGCTCATCGACCATGACCTGCATCGACCAGCCATCGGAAACGATGTGGTGCTGCACCAGCACCAGCACATGCTCATCCTCGGCCAGGCGCAGCAGCTTGACCCGCAACAGCGGCCCCTGCTGCAAATCGAACGGCCGGGCAATCTCTTCCACCACCCGGGCCTTGAGGCTGGCCTCGTCGGTGGTCGCCTGAGCGATGTTGAGGGTTGCCTCGACACGAATCACCTGCACCGTGCGCTGGCCATCCTGCTGCAGATGGGTGCGCAGGCTTTCATGACGCGCCACCAGGGTGTCGAAGCTGCGCTGCAGCGCGGCCGGGTCCAGCCGCCCCTTCAGGCGCAGGGCGCTGGGGATATGGTAGGCCGCGCTCTGCGGCTCCAGCTGCCAGAGGAACCACTGGCGTTCCTGGGCATAGGACAGCGGCAACGGCAGGTCGCGGCCGACCCTGTGGATCGCCGGGACCTCGCTGGCCACGTTGCCCAGCGCGTTGACGAAATCCCCCAGCAGCGGTTGCTCGAACAGGGTCTTCAGCGCGACCTCGATGCCCAGCGCCTGGCGCACCCGCGAGACCACCCGCGTGGCCAGCAGGGAGTGGCCGCCCAGCTCGAAGAAATGGTCTTCCAGGCCGACCTGTTGCACACCCAGCACATCGGCCCAGATCGCCGCCACCTGTCGCTCTTTCTCGCTGGCCGCCGGCACATGGCGTTTCTGCAACAGGCTGGCGTCCGGTTTCGGCAGGGCCTTGCGGTCCAGCTTGCCGTTAGGGGTCAGCGGCATGCGCTCGAGGAACAGCAGGTAGGCCGGCACCATGTAGTCCGGCAGCGATTCGCGCAGGGCCACCTTGAAGCGCTCGCGCAGCGGCGCCTGGTCGGCCTCGACGACCGCGGCGTGGGTGACCAGATAGGCGACCAGTCGATCGTTCTCGGCCAGCACCGCCGCTTCGCGGACCTCGGCCTGGTCACGCAGGCAGCTTTCGATTTCCCCCAGCTCGATACGGAAACCGCGCACCTTCACCTGGTGGTCGACCCGGCCGATGTACTCGACCACGCCGTCGGCGCGATAACGCGCCAGGTCGCCGGTGCGGTACACACGCTCACCCGCCGCGCCGAACGGATCGGGCACGAAGCGCTCGGCGGTCAGCGCCGCCCGGCCGTGGTAACCACGGGCCAGGCCGACGCCGCCGATCAGCAGCTCGCCGGCGGCACCTACCGGGCACGGCGCCAGGTCGGCATTGAGGATAAACAGCGAGGTATTGGCAATCGGCCGACCGACAAAGGGCTGCGCGTCGCACAGACGATAGGCCGCCGACCAGATGGTGGTTTCGGTCGGGCCGTAGAGGTTCCACACCGTGCCTTGCAGGTCGAGCATGCGCTGGGCCAGGTCGTTCGGCAGCGCCTCGCCGCCGCACAGGCACTTGACGCCGCGCAACAGGGAATGCCGCTCGCTGTCGAGCAGCATGCGCCAGGTCGATGGCGTGGCCTGCACCACGCTGGCCGCCCGGGCCTGCAGCAGATCGAGAATCGCTTCCGGGTCCAGCGCCAGCGCCTGGTCGCCCAGCACCACGGTCGCGCCCACGCTCAGCGGTACATAAAGCTCCAGGGCGAAGATGTCGAAGGAGAAGGTGGTCAGCGACAGCATCCGCTCGTCACGGCCAATCCCCAGGGTCGTGGCCATGCCGCTGGTGAAGCTGCTCAGTGCCTGATGACGGATCATCACGCCCTTGGGCTTGCCGGTGGAGCCCGAGGTGTAGATCACATACGCCAGATGCTCAGGCGACTGCACTGCATTCGGGTTCTCGGTGCTGAACCCGGCGTCGGCGCCCTGTCCGTCCACCAGCAGCACCCGCGGGCCGCTTGGCAGTTGCAGGCGCTCGCGCAAACGCTCCTGGGTCAGCAGCACCTGGGCGCGGCTGTCTTCGAGCATGAAGGCCAGGCGCTCGGCCGGGTATTGCGGGTCGAGCGGCACATAGGCACCGCCGACCTTGAGGGTGGCCAGCAGGCCGACCACCATTTCCACCGAGCGTTCCAGCGCCACCGCCACCAACACATCCGGACCGACCCCGGCGTCCATCAGGCGATGGGCCAGACGGTTGGCGCGGCGGTTCAGTTCGGCGTAGGTCAACGCCTCGCCGTTGCAGTGCAGGGCAATGGCCTGCGGCTGCGCCAGCGCCTGGGCTTCGAACAGCTGATGCACGCCCTGATCCTGTGGATAAGCGGTCGCCGTGGCGTTCCAGTGATACACGATCTGCTGCCACTGTGGTTCGCTGAGCAGCGGCAAATCATCCAGGCGCGCCGAGGCCTGGGTGGTCACGGCCTGCAGCAGGTTCTGCCAGTGCTGCATCAGGCGTTTCGCGGTGGCCGCCTCGAACAGGTCGCTGGCATAGGTCAGCGAGGCCCAGAGCCCTTCGGCGGTCTCCTGGGTGTCCAGGTTGAGGTCGAACTGCGCGGTGTGGCTGTTCCACTGCAAGCCTTCCATCAACAGGCCGGGCAGTTGCCGGGTGTTACGCGCGCCGCTCTGATGGTTGAACATCACCTGGAACAGCGGGTTGTGGCTCAGGCTGCGCTCGGGTTGCAAGGCCTCGACCAGTTGCTCGAACGGCAGGTCCTGATGGCTCTGCGCTTGCAGCGCACGCTGCTTGACCTGCTGCAACAGCCCGGCAAAGGTCATCTGAGCGTCGATATCGGCCTTGAGCACCTGGGTGTTGACGAAGAAGCCGAGCAGATGTTCGGTTTCCACCCGGTTGCGGTTGGCGATCGGCACGCCGATACGAATATCCGCCTGGCCGCTGTAGCGGTACAGCAGGGTCTGGAACGCAGCCAGCAACAGCATGAACAGCGTCACGCCTTCGCGCTGGGCCAGGGCCTTGAGCTGCTGTACCAGTTCCGGCTCCAGCGCCAGATCCAGGCGCGCGCCGCGATGGCTTTGCAGCGCCGGGCGTGGACGGTCCAGGGGCAACTCCAGCACCGGCTGCTCGCCCCCCAGCAAGGTTTGCCAGTAATCCAACTGGCGCGCCTTCTCCCCCGCTTCCATCCAGTTGCGCTGCCACAGCGCGTAGTCGGCGTACTGGATCGGCAGCGCCGGCAGTTGCAGATCCCGACCCTCACGATAAGCGGCGTACAGCTGCACCAGCTCATCGACCATGATCTGCATCGACCAGCCATCGGAGACGATATGGTGCTGGACCAGCACCAGCACATGCTCCTCCTCGCTCAAGCGCAGCAGGCTGACCCGCAACAGCGGGCCCTGTTCCAGGTCGAACGGCCGGGCGATTTCCTCGTCCACCAGGCTTTCCAGCCGGGCTTCGTCGGCCTCGATCAAGCGGACCGCGATGGCCCCTTCGGCGTCGATCACCTGCACCGTGCGTTCGCCGTCCTGCAACAGGCGGGTGCGCAGGCTTTCATGGCGGGCCACCAGGGTATCGAAGCTGCGCTGCAAGGCGGCCACATCGAGCCGGCCCTTCAGGCGCAAGGCGCTGGGCACATGGTAGGCGGCGCTTTGTGGCTCCAGCTGCCAGAGGAACCACTGGCGTTCCTGGGCATAGGACAACGCCAGCGGCTGGCCACGTTCCAGGACCTGCATCGGCGGCGTGACGGCCCCTTGCACCTCGGCGCAGGTGGCGGCGAAAGCGCCCAGGGTCGGCTGCTCGAACAAGGTCCGTAGCGGCACTTCCAGGTGCAGCTCATGACGGACCCGGGAGATGACCTGGGTGGCCATCAGCGAGTGTCCGCCGCGCTCGAAGAAGTGCTCGCCCAGGCCGACAGGCGCGCTTTGCAAGACGTCTTCCCAGATCGCCGCGAGCTGGCGCTGCAGGCTGGTTTGCGGCGCTTGATAAGCCTCGCCGCCCTGAGTCAGGTCGGGCTTGGGCAGGGCCTTGCGGTCCAGCTTGCCGTTGTTGTTCAGCGGCAGGCGGTCGAGCAACAGCAGGTGGCTCGGCAGCATGTAGTCCGGCAACGAACGGGCCAGCGCCTGCACCAGTTGCGCGCGGTAAGCGTCCTGCGCTGGCGGGGTCGCCAGGGCCGGATCGCTGGCCACCACATACGCCACCAGTTGCGCGCCCGCCGGGCTGTCCTGGGCGATCACCGCCGCCTCGCGCACCTGTTCCAGGGCTTGCAGGCGGGCTTCGATCTCGCCCATTTCGATGCGGAAACCGCGAATCTTCACCTGATGGTCGATACGGCCGACGTACTCCAGGTCCGCGCCGTGGTAACGGGCCAGGTCGCCGCTGCGGTACAGCCGCGCCCCCGGTTCGGCGGCGAAGGGGTCGGGCAGGAAACGCTCGGCGGTCAAGCCGGGGCGATCGAAATAACGCTGCGCCAGGCCGAACGACGCGCCAATGCACAGCTCACCGACAGCACCGGCCGGCAACAGCTGGCCGGCGCTGTCGAGGACATAGAGCGCGCGTCCGCCAATGGCCCGGCCGATCGGCACGCCAAAGGCATCGCTGGCGTCTTCCAGGCGGCACTCATGCACGCTGGAGACCACCGTGGCCTCGGTCGGGCCGTAGGTATTGAGCAGGCGCACATGCCCCAGGCCAGCCTCGTGCCACAGGCGCAGGCCCTCGACGGACATGGCTTCGCCGCCCACATGCACCTGGCGCAGGCGGCCCAGGGAACGCTTGGCGTCGATCGCGCACTCGCGGGCCAGCAGGTACCAGTAGGCCGCCGGCAAGTCGGCCAGGGTCACACCATGGCGGACCATCTCGTCCGCCAGTTGCCCGACATCCCAGGGCTCGTCACCACGCATGACCAGGGCCGCGCCGACGCAGAGCGGTGGATAGCACTGCTCGACAAAACCGTCGAAGCTCACGGTGGCGAACTGCAGCACCCGGTCCTCGGCCGTCAGCCGCGAATACTCGGCGGCGGTCTGGCAGAACTCGCGCAACGCGCCGTGATCGATGGCCACGCCCTTGGGCAGGCCGGTGGAACCGGAGGTGTAGATCACATACGCCAGGTCGCTGGCGGCGGCGCGGTTCTGCGGATCGCTGTCGGCATACGCCGCCAGCTCAGTGTGCAGATCGTCCAGGCGCACCGCTGCCAAGCCCAGTCGCGGCAACGATGCCGGCAATAGCAGATTTTCCAGCAGCCCGGCTGCGCACAGCAGCAGGTCCAGGCGGCTGTCCTCGATCATGTAGGCCAGGCGTTCGGCCGGGTATTTCGGGTCGAGCGGCACATAGGCCGCGCCGCTCTTGAGCACCGCCAGCAGGCTGACGATCAACTGCGGGCCTCGGCCCATGGCCAGGCCGACCCGCTGGCCGGGCGCCACGCCCTGCTCCAGCAGGCGGTGCGCCAGGCGGTTGGCCAGGGCATTCAACTGGCCATAGCTCAGGCGCTGGTCGCCAGCTTGCAGTGCCAGCGCGTCCGGGGTGGCGGCGGCCTGCGCGGCAAAACGCTGGTGCACCAGCTGTTCGCTGTGCAGGTGCAGCGCCTGGGGCTGGCTCAGGGCGAGGACCGCGGCCTGCCCGGCGCCATCCAGCAGGCGCAGTTCGCCCAGCGGCGCCTGCGGCAAGGCGACCATCTGCGCCAGCAGGTGCTGCAGGTCGGCGCTCAATTGCGCGACCTGGGCGGCGTTGAAACGCGCCAGGTCATAGCTGAACTCCAGGCTCAGCCCGGCGCCGAGCTCGATGCCCAGGGTCAGCGGATAGTGGGTGCGCTCGTGGTTGTGCAGTTCACCGAACGCCAGTCCGGCCGGCGCGCCGCCCTTGAGGGCCTCGGCCACCGGGAAGTTCTCGAACACCAGCAGGCTGTCGAACAGCGCCGTGCCCTGCTGCCCTGCCCAGCCCTGGATGTCGTAGAGCGGTATATGTTCATACTCGCGCATGCTCAGGTTGAGGTTCTGCAACGCGGCCAGCCATTGGTTCAGCGGCTGGTCCGGCGGCGCCGCGCAAACCAGCGGCAGGGTATTGATGAACAGCCCCAGTTGCTGCTCGATACCCGGCAAGGCCGCCGAACGCCCGGCCACCGTGGCGCCGAAGACCACGCAATCCTGCCCGGTATAGCGTTGCAGCAGCAGGCCCCAGGCCGCTTGCACCAGAGTGTTGAGGGTGACCTTGTGCTGCCGGGCGAAGTCCGCCAGCCGCTGGGTCGCGGCTGCGCCCAGCGCCACTCGGTACTCGGCGCTGCCGCTGCCGTCGACTGGCGGACGCAAGGCCTCGGCCAGCAATGTCGGGGTTTGCAGCGGGGCCAGCGCGGCCTTCCAGAACCGTTCGCCGGCAGCGCTCGACTGCTGCTGCAACCAGCCCAGGTAATCTCGGTATTGACTCAAGGGCTGGCCCAGCGGCTGGCCCGGGGCCTGTCCGGCATAGTCCTGGATCACTTCGGCGAGCAACTGCGCGTTGCTCCAGCCGTCCATCAGGATGTGGTGGCTGGTGTAGATCAGGTGCCAGGCATCGTCGCCGCGGCGGACCAGTTGCAGGCGCAGCAGCGGTGCGCCGCTCAGTTCGAAACCACGCTTGCGCTCGGCGCTCGCCAGGGCTTCGAGGTCCACGGCGGCCTCCTCGATGACCTGCCATGGCAGGTCGACGTGACGGTGTACCACCTGGTGCGCGACCGAAAGCCCCAGCCAGTGGAAGCTGCTGCGCAGGATCGCGTGGCGGTTCAGCGCGGCTTGCCAGGCACGAGCGAAGGCCTGGAGATCCAGGCCGCGGATATCCAGGCGCAGCTGATTGATATAGGCCTCGGCCTGGGGCTCGTACAGGGTGTGGAACAGCATGCCCTGCTGCATCGGCGACAGCGGATAGAGGTCTTCGATGGCGCTGCTGTCCGGAGCCAGCTCATCCAGCTGAGCCTGGCCGATGGTCGCCAGCGGGAAGTCCGACGGCGTGGCCTGGCCGGCCGGGACCGCGCAGCAATGGGCGATCAGCGCCTTGAGCTCCAGGACATAGGCGTCGGCCAGGCGCTGCACGGTGGCGTCCTCGAACATCTCGTGGCTGAAGCCCCATTGCAGCGCCAGCTCGCCACCATAGACCTGTCCTTCCAGGGTCAGCCAGTTGGCCAGCGGCGCTTGCGGGTCCTGGGCGCGGCCGCTGCTTTCCACGGCGGGGACCAGTAGCGCCGTGTCGTCGAACTGACGGTCGAACTGCCCCAGGTAGTTGAAGGTGATGCGCGGCGCCGGCAGGGCCCGCAGCAGCTCGCGGCTGCCCGGCTCGCCCAGGTAGCGCAGCAGGCCATAGCCCAGGCCTTTGCCCGGCACGGCGCGCAGTTGCTCCTTGATCGCCTTGATCGTGCTCGCCAGTTCGTCCTGGGGTTGCAGGCGGACCGGGAACAGGCTGGTGAACCAGCCGACGGTGCGGCTCAGGTCGAGATCAGCGGACAGCTCTTCGCGAGCAAGGTTTTCACGGCCATGGCCTTCGAGCTGGATCAGCGCCGCGTCCTGCCCGCTCCAGCGGCAGATCACTCGGGCCAGCGCGGTCAGCAGCAGGTCGTTGACCTGGGTGCGATAGGCCGCCGGCGCGCTTTGCAGCAGTTGCCGGGTCAGCTCGCTGTCCAGCCGCGATTCGATCTTGCGCTCCAGGCGATTGTGCAGGCCGCCTTGCGGGTTATCGCACGGCAGGTCGAGCCCGCCCTGTTGCTGCGCCTGCCAGTAAGGCAGTTGCGCCTCCAGTTGCCGGGCATGGCTTTGCAGCTGTTCGGCCCAGGCCTGGTAGGCGCTGGTCTTGGCCGGCAAGGCCACTGCGTTACCCGCCGCCAGCTGGCCGTAGGCGCGCTGCAGGTCCTCGAGCACGATGCGCCAGGACACGCCGTCCACCACCAGGTGGTGGATGACCAGCAACAGGCGCTGGCTGCCATCGGCCAGATCCACCAGCGCGGCCCGCAACAACGGCCCCTGCTGCAGGTCCAGGCTGCGCTGGGCCTCGTCGCAGAGCGCAGCCAGGGCCTCGGCGTTTTCAGCCTGGCACTGCCACAGGCCACTCTCGGCGAGCGGTGCGGCGTGGCTTTGCTGCCAGCCGTCGGCGCCCGGCACAAAACGCAGGCGCAGGGCATCGTGATGATTGAGCACTGCCGTCAGCGCGCCTTCCAGCCACTGCGCGTGCAGCTTCCGGCGCGGGGTCAGGAGCAGCGACTGGTTCCAGTGGCCACGTTCGGCAATCGCCTGCTCGAAGAAATACGCCTGGGCCGGGGTCAGGATCGCTTCGCCGCTGACCGGGCCCTGGTCGATCACGCCCTGGCTCTCGAACACCGCCGCCAGCGCCAGGCTGCGCACTGTCTGGTACTGGAACAGGTCCCGCGGGCTGAGGCGGATGCCGGCCTGGCGGGCGCGGCTGACCACCTGGATCGAGATGATCGAATCGCCGCCCAGTTCAAAGAAGTTGTCTTCCAGGCCGACCTGCTCCAGGCCCAGGACGTCGCACCAGATCGCCGCCAGGGCTTTCTGCGTGGCGTCCTCGGGGGCAATGAAGGCTTGTTGCGAGGCGGCTTCGGGCAGCGGCAGCGCCTTGCGATCGAGCTTGCCGTTGGCGGTGACCGGCAGTTTCGCCAGGGGCATCAGGTAAGCCGGCACCATGTATTCCGGCAGGCTGTCCAGCAGCCAAGCCTTGAGTGCCTGCTGCCAGGTGGCGGCCGGCGCGGCGTCTTCCAGCACCAGATAACCCACCAGTTGCTTGCCGCCCTGCACCAGCACCACGGCTTCGCGCACCAGCGGGTGCTGCATCAGGCGGGTCTCGATTTCGCCCAGCTCGATGCGCAGCCCGCGCAACTTGACCTGATGATCGAGGCGGCCAAGGTATTCGATCACCCCGTCGGCGCGCTGGCGCACCCGGTCGCCGGTGCGATACAGGCGCGTGCCGGCCTCGAACGGGCTGGTGACGAAACGCTCGGCCGTCAGCCCCGGACGGCGGTGGTAACTGCGGGCCAGGCCGGCGCCACCGAGGTACAGCTCGCCGGCGACACCGGCCGGCACCGGCGACAGCTCGGCGTCCAGCACATAGGTGCGCAGGTTGGCGATCGGGCGGCCGATCGGCACGCTGGAAGCGCCCTCGTCGACACAGGTCCAGTGGGTCACGTCGATGGCCGCTTCCGTCGGGCCATAGAGGTTGTACAGCGCGGCGTCCGGCAGCTTGGCGAACACCTGCTGCTGGGCGTCCAGGGGCAAGGCTTCACCGCTGCAGACAATACGCTTGAGGCTGGCGCAGGCCTGCACGCCCGGCTCGTGGATGAACGCCTGGAGCATCGACGGCACAAAGTGCAGGGTGCTGATGCCGTGCCTGGTGATGGTCTCGATCAGCAGCGCCGGCTCGCGATGGGCGCCCGGCGCGGCCACCACCAGGCGCGCGCCGGTCAGCAGCGGCCAGAAGAATTCCCAGACCGATACGTCGAAGCTGAACGGAGTCTTTTGCAGCACCGCGTCGCTGCCATCCAGCCCATAGGCGTCCTGCATCCAGCACAGACGGTTGACCAGCGCGGCGTGGCTGTTGCCGGCGCCCTTGGGCTTGCCGGTGGAACCGGAGGTGTAGATCACGTAGGCCAGGTTCAGCGGTCCGGCGGCCGGGGCCAGCGGCGCCTCGCTGTAGCCGTCCAGCCAGTCCCGCTCCTGGTCCTGGCCCTGATCGAGGATCATCACCCTGAGCGCCCCGGTCGGCAGCAGCGGCAGCAACGCGCTCTGCGTGAGCAACAGGGCGATGCCGCTGTCTTCGATCATGTAGGCCAGGCGGTCCTGCGGGTATTCCGGGTCCAGCGGCACATAGGCGCCGCCGGCCTTGAGGATCGCCAGCAGGCCGACCACCATTTCGATCGAACGCTCGACACAGATGCCCACCAGCACGTCCGGGCCCACACCCTGCTCGCGCAGCAGGTGCGCCAGCTGGTTGGCGCGGGCGTCGAGCCGGGCGTAGCTCAGTTCGCGCTCGGCGAACACCAGGGCCGGTGCGTGCGGCGTGCGTTGCACCTGCTCTTCGATCAACTGATGCAGGCAGCGCTCGACCGGGTAGCGGACTTCGGTCCGGTTCCATTCCAGCAGCAGTTGCTGCCGTTCGGCGGCGGCCAGCATCGGCAGCTCGCCGACCCGCTGCGCGGTATCGGCGACCATCGCCTGCAACAGGCGGGTCCAGTGCCGCGCCATGCGCTCGATGGTGGCGGCGTCGAACAGGTCGTTGGCGTAGGTCAGCGCGGCCTGCAGCTTGCCGGACTTCTCGAAGGTGTCCAGGGTGAGGTCGAACTGGGTGGTGCGGCTTTGCCACTCCACCAGGCCCAGCTCCAGGCCCGAGGCGGTGCTGACCGCGCTGATGTCGGCGACCTGCGGCTGGTGGTTGTACATCACCTGGAACAGCGGGGTGTGGCTCAGGCTGCGCTCCAGCTTGAGCGCCTCCACCAGTTGCTCGAACGGCAGGTCCTGATGGGCCTGGGCGCCGAGGGCCGCTTCCTTGACCTGCTGCAGCAACTCGCCGACCGGCATCTGCCCGTCCAGCCGGGTACGCAGCACCTGGGTGTTGACGAAGAAACCGATCAGCCCTTCGACTTCCGCGCGGTTGCGGTTGGCGATCGGCACGCCGACGCGGATGTCGCCCTGCCCGGTATAGCGGTGCAGCAGCACGTTGAAGGCCCCGAGCAACAGCATGAATAGGGTCACGTTGTGCTGCCTGGCGGTGGCGCGCAGTTGCTCGGCCAGGGCCGGCTCGATGGCGAAGTCATAGCGGGTGCCGCGATAGCTGGGCAGCGCCGGGCGCGGATGGTCGGTGGGCAGTTCCAGCACCGGGTGCTCGTCGCCCAATTGCGCCTGCCAGTACTCCAGCTGCCGCGCCTGTTCCCCGGCTTCCAGCCAGCGGCGCTGCCACAGGGCGTAGTCGCTGTACTGGATCGGTAAGGCCGGCAATTGCGGCGCTTGCTGCCGCTCATGGGCGTCGTAGAAACGGATGAATTCGTCGATCAGCACATTCATCGACCAGCCGTCGGAAACGATGTGATGCAAGGTCAGCAGCAGCACATGTTCCTCGGCCGCCAGCTTCAGCAGCTTGACCCGCAGCAGCGGCCCGCTGCCCAGGTCGAACGGTTGCAGCGACTGGCGCTGCGCCAGGTCCGCGACCGCCTGCTCGCGCGCGTCGGGCGCCAGGGCACTGAGGTCCATCGACTCCACGGGCACCAGGGTCTCGACCGCCACTTGCTCCAGGCGCTCGTCGGCATGGCGCTTGAACACCGTGCGCAGGGTTTCGTGGCGCGCCACCAGGCTGGCGAACGCCTGCTCCAGGGCCGGCAGGTTCAGGGCGCCACGCAGGCGCACCGCGCCCGGCAGGTTATAGGCGCCGCTGTGGGGGTCCATCTGCCAGAGGAACCACATGCGGCGCTGGGCATAGGACAGCGCCTGGCGATCCTCGGCGGCGATCCCGGCCGGAATCGGAAACAACGAAAAGTCGATGTTTTCCGCCCGCAGACCATCGAGGAACAACCGCCGCTTTTCCAGCGGCAGCTCGATAAATCGACTGGCGAGTTTCAGGGACTTTTCAGCATTCATCTGGCTTCATCCGTACATGTTGGGTATCGAGCATTGGCTCGGCTATCCCTACGGAACGGATGGGCAGGGGGAAAAATTAACCCCCGCCCCAGCGCGCCAGACCGCGGCCCGCCGTTAAATTCCACGGATGGCGACTCGTCAAAAGAGGACCATTACTTTCCACAAGGTCGCGATCATGTCCTCTGCAACCTCACTGGCCAACTTCCTGTCAAACAGTTCGCTGGCAAACGGCTTGCGCAAGCTGGTCGGCGCAGGCAGCCAGCAGCCGCGCGCCTACCGCCTGATCAATGTCCAACTCAAGCAACGGATCAGCCTCAGCCCCTGCATGGCGCGCTTCGTGTTCACCGGCGAGGACGTCGCCCACACCCGCACCCTGGCGCCGGACCAGCGCATCAAGCTGCTGTTCCCCGCTGCCGACGGCCTGCCGCCCGAATTGCCGCGCATCGGTGACTGGCACGCGGCCCGGCGCAAGCTGCCCGCGGCGCAACAACCGCCGATGCGCACCTACACCATCCGCGCCCTGCGCGCCGAGCCCGCGGAGCTGGACGTGGACTTCGTGCTGCACGGAGTCACCGGCCCGGCGTCGCGCTGGGCGACTCACGCCAAGGTCGGCGACCGCCTGCAGATGGCCGTGCCCGACAAAGCCTTCAGCGGCGACCCCGGCGGCTACGAATGGCAACCGCCGGCAGGGATCCGCAAGGTCCTGCTGATCGGCGACGAAACCGCGCTGCCGGCCATCGCCGGGATTCTCGAAGACCTGATGGAGTACCCGACGCCGCCCGATGTCCAGGCGTTCATCGAAGTGCCCCACGAAAGCGATTGCCTGGCGCTGCGCCACAACCACCAGACCCGCCTGAGCTGGCTGCCCCGCGATGTGCTGGGCGCCAGCCATGGCGAGGCGCTGATGCACGCCGCCCGGGAACTGGCCGAGCTGCCCGCGCCGAGCAAGCACCCGCGCCCCCTGAAGCCCCAGGAGAACGCCAACGACCTGCGCCCCTGGGATTCGGCAAAACCTGCGGACAACAGCTTTTATGCCTGGATCGCCGGCGAGTCGGGCACGGTCATGAAGATCCGCCGGCACCTGATCAACGAGCGTGGCCTGGAACGCCGCAATCTGGCGCTGATGGGCTACTGGCGCCTGGGCATGTCGTTGGGCTGACAGATCTGCCTGGGCCTTGAGAACGCCGCGGCCGTACCGGCCGTTCGCAGCCTGCGGCAGCGGCTACATTGCCTGGCTCAGGAAACCGCGGTTTCGGCTTGCAGGTGACGCCGACGATGCACCTCAAGGTGACCCTTGATCAGGCTCAGGACCCTGGCTTCGTGTTCGTGGATGAAGAAGTGCCCGCCCGCCAGCATGTCCACGGAGAAGCTGCCCTGGGTTTCCTTTCTCCAGCCAATCAACTGTTCGGTGGTGGCCCGGTCGGCCTTGCCTCCCAGGACATGCACCGGGCAGTTCAGCAACGGTCGCTGCAGCGGGCGAAAACGGCCACACAGGAGAAAGTCGGCGCGCAGGATCGGCAGGGTCAGGCTCATCAACTCCTGGTTGGCCAACACCTCTTCACTGGTGCCATTGAGGGTGCGCAGCTGTTCGATCAACTGTTCGTCCGTCTTGGGGTCGGCAAAACCCCGGTCGTAGTCGGTGCGCAGGGTCGGCGCCGCGGTTCCCGAAGCGAACAGCGCCACCGGTTCCGGACCACCCAGGGCCCGCAGGGCGTGGGCCAGCTCGCAGGCCAGCAGCGCCCCCAGGCTATGGCCGAACAAGGCATAGGGCGTACGCAGGCCCGCGCGAACTTCCAGCGCCAGTTGCCGCGCCAGCTCGCGCATGTCGGTGGCCAGCGGCTCGGCGTAACGGGCGCCCCGCCCGGGCAGTTCCACCGGCTGCAATTTCAGCCATTCGGGCAGCTTGCGCCGCCAGCGGCTGTAGACCATGGCGCTGGCTCCGGAATACGGCAGGCACAGCAACGTCAGCTGGGTCACGGTGTTCCCCTTGAGAAAAATGATGGTAAAGACTGGACGTGCCACCTGGCCGGCAAATTAGTGCACCAGCCGGCTGCTCCTACAGTAGCTCCCCTTCGCTTGACCGGTCGTCATTGAGTCAGTCGTCCCCATAAATTTCCCGATACAGCCTTCGTTCTCTGCTGCAGATCAAACCGCAAATAAGAGAGATCGCCGTGGACTTGCAGACCATTCTGTCAAAGCTGTTCGCCAATGCCGGTGCCGTGGGAATCGAAGGCACCTTTCAATTCGTGTTCGGTCCACAACTGGCATTCTGGTCAGAGGTCCAGGCGCACAGCCGCACCGAAGCCGGCCGGCATCCGACGCCTGATGTCACCATCGAGGTCGGCCAGGCCGACTTTCTCGGGATCATGGGCGGCAGCGCCAACGTCGAGGAACTGTTCGCCAGCGGCCGCCTGAAAATCGGCGGCAACATGGGCCTGGCCACGCTGCTGCCGCAGATCATCGACCATGCCCGGCATGGCGGTGGCGCGCTGGAAAAGAAAGTCGAGATGAACACCCGCTACCCCACCCCGCCGCGCTACAGCGAACAAGTCTCGGCCGGCCTGCCGACCCAGCACACGGTGGAACGGCGTCCGCGCAGCGGGCTGTCGGTGGAGGAGTTCAGGACGCGTTACCTGCCCCAGGGCATTCCCGTGGTGATCAGCGATGCCCTGCAGGACTGGCCGCTGTTCCAGCTCAGCCGCGAAGAATCGCTGGTGCACTTCGCCGAACTGCAAGGCATCACCCGCCACGGCGACTACGTGAAGAAGACCTTTTCCACCGAGCGCGACTTTCGCTCCACCTCCATGGCCGAGTTCATCGCCTCGCTGGACAACCCGGCGCCGAAAAACGCCGACGGCGAACCGCCCGCCTACATGGGCAACAACATCCTGCCGGCGCAGTTGCTGGAGCAGATCCAGTACCCGCCCTACTTCGACCGCTCGCTGTTCATCCCGCCACGGATCTGGATCGGCCCCAAGGGCACCCTGACCCCGCTGCACCGCGACGACACCGACAACCTGTTCGCCCAGGTCTGGGGCCAGAAGTCCTTCATCCTCGCCGCGCCCCATCACCGTGAGGCGCTGGGCACCTGGTCGACCGCGCCCGAGGGCGGGCTCGACGGTTGCGAGGTCAACCCGGACGCGCCGGACTACGAGCGTTTTCCGGCCTCGCGGGACGTGACCTTCCTGCGGGTCATCCTGGAAGCCGGCGACCTGCTGTTTCTGCCCGAGGGCTGGTTCCATCAGGTGCAGTCGGTATCCACCTCGCTGTCGGTGAATTTCTGGGTCAACTCCGGGCGCGGCTGGTAAGGCTCAGGCGACCGCCGGCTGGCCCCGGGTCAGCCGGCGCCAGCTCTGCACCGCCGCCCCCAGTACCACCACCCCCGCCGCCTGCGCTACCCAGAAGCCGCTGCGCGCGCCAAAGGCATCCACCAGCCAGCCGGAGCTGGCCGCACCGATGGCCACGCCGATGCTGACCCCGGTGACCAGCCAGGTCAGGCCTTCGGTGAGCTTGGCCGGCGGCACGATGTTTTCCACCAGGGCCATGGCGACGATCAGGGTCGGGGCGAAGAACAGGCCGGAGACGAACACCGCCAGGGACAGGCCGAAGATATTGCTCGCCAGCAGCAATGGCAGGGTGGTCACGGCGGTGGCGATGCCGCCGTACATGAACAGTCGCGGCAGCGGGATATTCAGTTTCAGCGCGCCGAAGGCGATGCCCGCCAGGCAGGAACCGATGGCGTACACCGACAGCACGATGCTCGCCGCCGCGGGTTGCCCCTGCTGCTGGGCGAACGCCACGCTGACCACATCCACCACGCCGACGATCATGCCCATGGCGATCATCAGCAGCACCAGCAACTGCAACTCCAGCGAACGGATGATCGACACGTCGTGCCGGGCCTCATGGGGATGCACCGGCGGCTCGGTCGCCCGTTGCGCCACCAGCGCGGTGACGCCGATCGCCAGCATCAGCAGCGCCGCCAGCGGCCCGGCCTCGGGGAAGGCCGCCACGCACAGCCCCACCGACAACGGCGGGCCGACGATAAAGCACACCTCATCGAGCACCGATTCCAGGGCATAGGCGGTCTGCAACTGTGGCTGGCCGCGGTACAGTTCGGTCCAGCGGGCGCGGACCATGGCCGGCATGCTCGGCATGCAGCCGGCCAGGGCGGCGAACAGGAACAGCGTCCAGTGCGGCGTCTGCAAGCGGGTGCACAGCAGCAACGCCAGCAGTGCCCCACCGCCCACACCGGCGGCGATCGGCAGCACCCGGCCCTGGCCGAAACGGTCGACCAAGCGCGACACCTGGGGCGCGCAGAAGGCCGTGGCCAGGGCGAAAGTCGCCGCCACCGCACCGGCCAGCGCATAACCGCCCTTGAGCTGGGCCAGCATGGTGATCAGGCCGATGCCGGTCATCGACATCGGCATCCGCGCAATCATCCCCGCCACCACGAAAGCGCGGCTGCCGGGGGCGTTGAACAGTTCGCGGTAAGGGTTTGCCATTGTCATCACACCTTGTTTGAGGCTTGCCAGAAATGCACCGCAAGGCAAAAATACATACGGCGCGTATGTGAGAAAGCATGAGAACATACGCGGCGTATGTCAATCCATGTATCAGTTGTGTGAGTGCCCGCCATGAGCCCGCGTCAACGCGCCGAGATGATCGAAGAAACCCGCAGCAAACTCATCGCCAGTGCCCGCCAGGCCTTTGGCAGCCTGGGCTATGCCAACACCTCGATGGACGAGCTGACGGCCGAGGCGGGCCTGACCCGAGGTGCCTTGTACCACCATTTCGGCGACAAGAAAGGCCTGCTGGCGGCGGTGGTGGAACAGCTCGACGCCGAGATGGACCAGCGCCTGGAGGCAATCTCGCGCAGCACCGACGACCTGTGGGCCGCCTTCGTCCAGCGCTGCCGCACCTACCTGGAAATGGCCCAGGAAGCGGAGATCCAGCGCATCGTCCTGCAGGACGCGCGCGCGGTACTCGGCGACCTGACCGAGGCCAGCGAGGAGCAGTGCGTGGCGTCCTTGAGCGCGCTGCTGGATGAGCTGATGCAGGCCGGCCTGGTGGTCAACGCCCCCAGCGAAGCCCTGGCGCGCCTGATCAACGGCAGCCTGCTCGACGCCTCGCTGTGGATTGCCCGGGACGAGCATCCGGGGCAACGATTGCAGCAGGCACTGGCCGGGCTGGAGGCGTTGCTGCAGGGCTTGCGGGTGCGCTGAACCCCGGCGCCGGATGCTTGGATCGGCCCCGCCCTCCTCCGGGATTTCGTGTCCCCGGTGAACTCCTGCCCGCTCTTGCCAGTCAGCTGAACAGGCTCTCCGGTTAAGGTGCGTGCTCATGAATATCTCCCTGAACCAACAAGTCGCCCTGGTCACCGGCGCCAGTTCCGGCATCGGCGCCGCGGCGGCCACCGCCCTGGCCGCGGCCGGGGCCTCGGTGGTGCTCAATTACCATCGGCAGGCGGCGCCCGCGGAAAAACTCGCCGCCGATATCAACGCCTGCGGCGGCCGGGCCATTGCCGTGGGCGCCGACATCTCCCAGGAAGACCAGGTCCAGCACCTGTTCGACAAGGCCCTGGAAGCCTTCGGTTTCCTCGACATCCTGGTGGCCAACTCGGGCCTGCAAAAAGACGCCGCCACGGTGGACATGACCCTGGAGGATTGGAACCAGGTGATCAGCGTCAACCTCACCGGCCAGTTCCTCTGCGCCCGCGCCGCCCTGCGCATTTTCAACCGCCAAGGCATCCGCAGCGGCGTGTCGCGCGCCGCCGGCAAGATCATTCACATGAGCTCGGTGCACCAACGGATTCCCTGGGCCGGGCACGTCAACTACGCGGCGTCCAAGGGCGGTGTGGACATGCTGATGCGCAGCCTGGCCCAGGAGGTCAGCCACCAGCGCATCCGCGTCAATGCCATTGCCCCGGGCGCGATCGCCACGCCGCTCAATCGCAAAGCCACCGAGGGCGCGGCCGAGCGCAAGCTGCTCGAGCTGATTCCCTACGGGCGCATCGGCGACGTCAAGGACGTGGCCAACGCCGTGGTCTGGCTGGCCAGCGATGCGTCCGACTACGTGCTCGGCAGCACCCTGGTGATCGATGGCGGCATGAGCCTGTACCCGGAGTTTCGCGACCATGGCTGACACTGAACGACAGGCACCGATCGACGCCCACGGCATCATCGGCGACCTGCGCAGCGCCGCGCTGGTCAACGACAAGGGCAGCGTGGATTTTTTCTGCTGGCCGGAGTTCGACAGCCCGTCGATCTTCTGCTCGCTGCTCGATACCCCGGACGCCGGCATCTTCCAGTTGGCGCCGGACCTGCCCGACGCCCGCCGCGAACAAATCTACCTGCCCGACAGCAACGTGCTGCAGACCCGCTGGCTGAGCGAGCGGGCGGTGGTCGAAGCCACCGACCTGCTGGCCATCGGCGACAGCGAGGACGACCTGCCGCTGTTGATCCGCCGGGTGCGGGTAGTCAGCGGCCGCACCACCCTGCGCCTGCGCTGCGCGGTGCGCCATGACTATGCCCGCGCCACCACCCGCGCGCGGTTGGACGGCGACGCGGTGTGCTTCGAGGCCGAGCGGCAGCCGGGGCTGCGCCTGGTGGCCAGCCAGCCCCTGCGCATCGACCGGGAGGCGGCGGTGGCCGAGTTCGAGCTGGAACAGGGGCAGAGCGCCGAATTCATGCTGGGCGGGCTCGACGATCCGCGACTGGTCACAGGCGGCAGCGACCTGTGCCTGGAACGCACATTGAAGTTCTGGCGCGACTGGATCGGCCAGTCCAACTACCGCGGCCGCTGGCGCGAAATGGTCAATCGTTCGGCCCTGGCGCTGAAGCTGCTGACCTCGCGCAAGCACGGGGCGATCCTCGCCGCCGCCACTTTCGGCCTGCCGGAAACCCCGGGCGGCGAACGCAACTGGGATTACCGCTACACCTGGATCCGCGACGCCTCGTTCACCGTCTACGCCTTCATGCGCCTGGGCTTCGTCGAGGAGGCCAACGCCTACATGCGCTGGCTGCGCGGGCGGGTCAGCGACTGCCGTGGCCAGCCGGCCAAGCTGAATATCCTGTACGCCATCGACGGCCGCCAGCAACTGCCGGAAACCCAACTGTCGCACCTGTCCGGGCATGGCGGCGCGACGCCGGTGCGTATCGGCAACCAGGCCTATGAACAGGTCCAGCTGGACATCTTCGGCGAGCTGCTGGACGCGGTGTACCTGGTCAACAAATACGGCGAGGCGATTTCCCACGAAGGCTGGAAACACGTGGTGGATGTGGTGGATCAGGTCTGCAGCAGCTGGGACGGCGAGGATGTGGGCATCTGGGAAATGCGCGGCGAGCAGCATCACTTCCTGCATTCGCGGTTGATGTGCTGGGTCGCCCTGGACCGGGCCATCCGCCTCGCCTCGAAGCGCTCGCTGCCGGCGCCGTTCGCCCGTTGGGACCAGACACGCCAGGCGATCTACGACGATATCTGGAGCAACTTCTGGAACGCCGAAGGCGGGCATTTCGTCCAGTGCCGGGGCGGCACCGCGCTGGACGGCTCGATGCTGCTGATGCCGCTGGTGCGCTTCGTCGGCGCCCGCGACCCGCGCTGGCTGGCGACCCTGGAAGCCATCGAGAGGACCCTGGTGCGCGACGGCATGGTCTACCGCTACCGCAACGAAGACAGCCAGATCGACGGCCTGGCCGGCACCGAAGGCGCATTCGCCGCCTGCTCGTTCTGGTACGTCGAATGCCTGGCCCGCGCCGGCCGGCTGGACCAGGCCCACCTGGAGTTCGAGCAACTGCTGCGCTACGCCAACCCGCTGGGGCTGTACGCCGAAGAGTTCGACAGCCATGCCCGGCACCTGGGCAACACCCCCCAGGCACTGACCCACCTGGCCTTGATCAGCGCGGCGAGTTTTCTCGATCGCCGCCTCAGTGGCGAGAAGATCCTCTGGCAGCCTTGACCCGCAATACGCCCCATCGCCTGGCGCCTACAGAAGACAAGCCGTTCGCGGCAACGGCGGTTTGCGGGCAGAATAGGCCGCCCGGCCCGCCCAAGGATTCCCATGCGTTCTTCATCAAGCACGGCTACGCCCCCACGCCGGACACCATCGCCTAGCTGCGCAGCCTGGCCCCGGAGCGCGTGCTGGTCTGCGGCATCCAGACCGACACCTGCGTGCTCGCCGCCGGCTGCGCCCTGTTCGACGCCGGCCTGCAACCAACGCTGATCACCGACCTGACCCTGGGCTCGTCACTGGACCGCAGCGGGCAGTTGGGCATGCGGTTGTGGCAGCACCATTTCAAGCACCGGGTGACGAGCAGCGAGCTTGTGCAGGGCGCGACCGGGCGCTGAAAGACCCAGCGTAAGACAGGCCTTGCCCGGGAATCATTCATCTCCTTTTCCGGCGCGGACGGTTAACGTCCGTCCCCCCATGAACACACGACAGGAACGTTAAACGTGGTCCCGAAAATCGACATCACCCATTATTTCTCAGCGACCCGCAAGATGCTGTTCCTGGCGGCACATACGGAAGGAACCGCGGAGCGGCTGGGGTATCACGAGCACGCCAATCTGGTGTTCAAAAGAACCGCGGAATTTCAGATCGAGTTGATCCAGACCATCGAGCATGTGCTGAAACTGGGTTTGATCAGGCCCGCCCTGGCCACCCTTCGCACCTCGCTTGACCTGGCTGCCCGGTTCTCCTGGCTTGCCGAAAACTTCGATGATCGCCTCGAAAGGTTTTCCCAGGGCCAGTGCCCTGGCGTGCAAAAAATGATGTCCGCCGCGAACCTCGGCTGGGGCGACGAATACCAGAAGTCCTACGCGCCCCTTTCGGACTTTGTCCACGGCAGCTTCACCCTGTCCGACTTCAACAAGGTGCAAAGGGACTATCGGCAGGATGCGCCCTACTCACCCCTGGGCGACTACTTCATTGTCCAGTCGGATGAAGGCACGCATGTGCGGATAGTCGAAGACGTCACCATCGCCGAACTGATTGCCAAGCACGGGGGCTACATCACGCTGAAAGCCTTCGACATCGCGCTGACCATGCTCATGCGGGCCTCTGGTGACTATGCCGATGCGTTCAACTGGTGGCCGGGACGCGCGATGCTGGAGGAGTATGACGCGCTCGTCAGCCAGTACGACGACACTACGAACTTCCTCTGGCGCTCTGAAAAACACCGGTTGGCCGTTTGCAGGGTCGAAGGCCGCTACCGATGAGCTAAAGTTCGAATCTTGGTCAACAATCTTGGTCAACGATGGTGCCTGGAATGAACAACTCGCCTGCGCTCGAACACGTCCTGACGCCCCGCCTGCGTATCGCCTACGAACACCACGGCCCCGCCGACGGCGAGCCGGTGATTCTGTTGCATGGTTTTCCCTACGACCCACGCAGCTACGACGAGATTGCCCCCGAGCTGGCGGCGCGCGGCTATCGGGTGATAGTGCCGTACCTGCGCGGCTACGGCCCGACCCGTTTCGCCGGCCCGGACATCCCGCGTTCCGGGCAACAGGCGGCGCTGGCCCAGGACCTGCTGGACCTGATGGACGCCCTGGAGATCCCCCGGGCCGCCCTCGCCGGTTTCGACTGGGGCGGTCGCGCCGCCTGCATCGTCGCGGCCCTGTGGCCGGAACGGGTGCGCTGCCTGGTAAGCGCCGACGGCTACAACATCCAGGACATTGCCCGCTCGACCCAGCCGCGACCGCCCGAGACCGAGCACCGGCTCTGGTATCAGTATTATTTCCACACCCAACGCGGGGTCGACGGCCTGACCGCCAACCGTCGCAAACTGTGCGCACTGCTGTGGCGACTGTGGTCGCCGACCTGGGATCGCGGCCGCGAACTCTATGATCTGAGCGCGCCGTCGTTCGACAACCCGGACTTCGTCGAGGTGGTGATCCATTCCTACCGGCATCGCTTCATGTACGCACCGGGCGACCCGAGCCTGGAACATATCGAGCAGGCCCTGGCGCAGCAGCCGCCGATCCGCGTGCCGACCCTCTCGTTGTGCGGCGCCGATGACGGGGTCGGCCCGGCGAGCGAAGAGGACGAAGACATCGGCCTGTTCACCGGCCCTTACCAGCGCCGGATCTTGCCCGGGGTCGGCCACAACGTACCGCAGGAAGCGCCGCAGGCCACCTTGCAGGCACTGCTGGAACTACTGGAAGCCTGACTCCCCCTCTGGCGAAAAGCGCTCCCGATACGCCTGCGGCGTCACGCCGACGACCCTCAGGAAGCTGCGGCGCAGGGTTTCTTCGCTGCCGAAGCCGCACTGCACGGCGATGCGCTTGATCGCCACGCCGCTGTCGCCGAGCAGACGCCGGGCGCTTTCCACGCGGATCTGTTCGATGGCCCGGGCCGGGGTCTGGCCGGTGTCGGCGCGGTAGTGGCGGACAAAGCTGCGTTCGCTCATGCCGGCCCGCTCGGCCAGGGCCGGGATGTTCAGCTCGCGACCGAGGTTTTCGGCGATCCAGGCGTGCAGGTCGTCGAAGCGGCTGCCCTGTTTTTGCAGGGCCAGGGTCGCGCTGAACTGCGACTGGCCGCCCGGGCGCTTGAGGAACACCACCAGTTGCCGGGCCACGTCCAGCGCCATGGCATGCCCCAGGTCCGCCTCCACCAGCGCCAGGGCCAGGTCGATACCGGCGGTGACGCCGGCCGAGGTCCAGACCGGCCCCTCGTTGATGAAGATCGGGTTGGCTTCCACCCGCAGCTGCGGATATTGCCGCGCCAGTTGCTCGCAGCGGGTCCAGTGGGTGACCACCCGGCGCCCATCGAGCCAGCCACTGGCGGCCAGCAGGAACGCCCCGGTGCACACCGACGCCACCCGCCGCGCCAGCGCCGCCTGCTGGCGGACCCAGGCCACCAGCGCCGGATCTTCCGCCGCAGCGTACACGCCCCAGCCGCCGGCGATGACCAGGGTGTCGCAAGGCGTGCCCGGCGCCGGCAAGGGCTCGGCCAGCAGCGTCAGCCCGGCCGAGGTGGTCACCGGCCCGTCGCCCGCGGCGATCACATTCACCGCGTAGGGCAGCGGCAGGCCTTTATGCCGCGCCAGGTCGTTGGCCGAAGCAAACACCTGCAGCGGGCCCGTGACATCGAGTACCTGGGCGTTGGCGAAAGTCAGTACATGAACGGTTCTGGCGGTCTGGGGCATGATTGGCGTAAATCGTGGGTAGGTTGGCGTATTCGCCAAAGCCTAGGGCGCTAGAGTCGAACCGTCCAGCCAGATAAACGCGGACACCTTCGAACTTCTCCAGGGAGATACCCCATGACGCTGCAGATCGGTTTCCTGTTGTTCCCCAACGTCCAGCAACTCGACCTGACCGGCCCCTACGATGTGCTCGCGTCGCTGCCGGACGTGCAGGTGCATCTGGTCTGGAAGGCGCGCGGGCCGGTCACCGCCAGCACCGGCCTGGTGCTGCAGGCGACTACCAGCTTCGCCGACTGCCCGCCGCTGGACGTGATCTGCATCCCCGGTGGCGCCGGTGTCGGGCCGTTGATGGAAGACCCGCAGACCCTCGACTTCATCCGCCAGCAGGCGGCGCAGGCACGTTATGTCACCTCGGTGTGCACCGGCTCCCTGGTGCTCGGCGCCGCCGGGCTGCTGCGGGGCAGGCGCGCCACTACCCATTGGGCCTACCACCATTTGCTGGAGGCGCTGGGGGCGATCGCGGTACAGGAACGCGTGGTGCGCGATGGCAACCTGTTGAGCGGTGGCGGGATTACCGCCGGGATCGATTTTGCCCTGACCCTGGCCGGCGAACTGTTCGGCGAGGCAACGGCGCAGCGGGTCCAGCTGCAACTGGAATACGCCCCGGCTCCGCCGTTCGCGGCCGGTAGCCCACGGACAGCCCCCAAAGCGGTGGTGGAGCAAGCCCAGCGGCTCGCGGCGAACGCCATCCAGCAGCGCGGCGAGATCGTCGACAGGGTCGTGGCGCAGTGGCGGCAGGCCTGAGACGGCGCTTACAGAAGCTGAAGAAAGATGCGGACCAGAGCAACCTTATCGGCCAGCTGAGCCCTGGCCGCATCTTCGATGAACCGACGTCAGGCCGGGACTGCTTGCTCACTGGCCTGTCGGAGGTAGTCGATCACCTGCTGCACGGTCTGCAGGTCATCGGCTGCGTCGTCCGGGATCGTGAGGTCGAACTCGGCCTCCAGGGCCGACACCAGTTCCACCCGGGCCAGCGAGTCTGCTCCCAGGTTCTCGACGAACGAGTCCTGGTTGCCGATCTGCGCCAGGTCGACGGCCAGTTCGCTCGCCACCACTCTTTTCACGCGTTGTTCGAGGTTTTCCATGTTCATTCCCTTGCAGTTGGATGCGTACCACGAAACAGTGGCCGACCCACGCCGGCCACCGGGTTCTTGCGCCTTGGCGAGGCGCGTCAGACCACCGTCAGGTGCATGAAGCCGCCGGAGAAGCGCCCGCTTTCCGGGACGAAACACAGCACGCGCTGCCCCTTGTGCAGGCGTCCGGACTCCAGCAGCTCATGGATCATGATGTAGATCGACGCCGAGCCGGTGTTGCCGCGCTCGGACAGGTTGGTGAACCAGCGCTCCTGGGGAATCGCCAGCTCGGTGTTTTCCAGGCACTCGGCAATCGGCTTGCGGAAGTATTCCGATGACATGTGCGGCAGGAACCAGTCGATGGCCTCGGGCGACAGGTTGCGCTTGATCATCACCTCCTTGAGCGGCTTGCCGAGGGTGTATTTCACCACGTTCTCGTTCAGCAGCCGCACGTCCTGCTTGATCGCGAAGATCGAGCGCGAGGCCCACTCCTCCGGGGTCAGCAGCTTCCAGCCGACCAGGCTGTCGTCCTCGGCCTTTTCCGCGCCGGCGTACATGCAGGTCGGCAATTCGTTGGCGTAGGAGAAGATGTCGATCCAGTCGATGCGCAGCGACAGGCCGCCGGCCCGTGGCTGGTTCTCGAGCAGGAAGGCCCCGGCCCCGTCGGACAGCATCCAGCGCAGGAAATCCTTATCGAAGGCGATTTCCGGGCGGGCTGCCATCTGCGCCACCAGCGCCTCGTTTTCCGCATCGAAATTGCGCGCATGCAGCACCGGCGAAGGCACTTCCGAGGCGGTGGCCACGGCATTGCGGCTGGCCCCCGCAAGCACCGACAGGTAGGCGTATTTCAGCGCGGTGAGGCCCGCCAGGCAGATGCCGGCGGTGGACACCACCTCACAAGGCTTGTTGCCCAGTTCGCCATGCACCATCACGCCATGGTTGGGCATCAACTGGTCCGGCATGGTGGTGCCGGTGGACAGGCATTCCATGGTGTCCAGGGTAAAGCCGTCGCCCACCAGGCCCTTGATTGCCTCGGCGGTTATTTGCGCGTTAGTGAAACGGGGAATACCGGTCTGCGGGTCCAGCACATAATAGCGCTGCTTGATTCCGTTATTACGCAGCACGACTTGCCGAGACCGTGAAGGTCGCCCGCCCACATACCCGAGAATGCTCTCCATCGTATCGTTATCCACTGCCTCTCCCGGCATATAAGTGGATGTTTTCGTGATATAGACAAACAATTCACTCATGATGATTTCACCCTTCGGATTCAAGATTTAGTTGCGAACCGGACGGCTGTTCGTAATAACGCTGTAACTTATCGAGACGCGCCCGGATAAAGGGATGAAGCAAACGGCGTAACACCAGTGAAACAGGCAGGACAGTCAAGATGACCAACAATAGATAAACGATGAACAGGCACAGCAAGAGTCGCCGTAGCCATTGCCCATACTTGCCGAAACGGCAAATTATTCCCGACCAGAACTTGAAGCCTCTATAGGCCGCCCGCTCGCTGAGTATCAGCCCGGGGTTGACGGTCGCCGCCCCCAGCCCTGCCAGCATCGGCCCGTCGGCTTGCTCTTTATTGGCCTGCAGGGCGGCCTTCAATGCCCGCCCGAAACGTGCGGCGCCCTGAATATCCTCGGCGCTGATCCCGGCCTTGGGCAGGCCGAGGAATGACTCGCGGCTGCCGGTGAACATCCAGCGCGGCGTGGTAATCAGGGTGGCGAAGGTATTGGCCCGGTCGGTCAGCACCACGTTGTCGCGCAACCGCGCGCCGGCCTCGTGCAGCAGGCGCTTGACCGCCTCCTGGGCCATCAGCCACATGTTGCGGCAGGCGATCACCGTGACCACCGGGCGCCCGGCCAGCAGGCGCTTGCCTTGCGCGCTCTTGAGAAACGCGGTGATCAGCGGCGACGGCGACAGATACCAGACCTGGTACGCCAGGATCACCAGGTCGAAGGACCCGGGATGATCGGTATGCAGCGGTTCGATGGCCGGCGGGCTGAGCTGCACGGTCTCGGGAAACACGTCGAAAAACCGGCCCACCGGCCAGGGAAACGGATAGGCGACCCGGGGCTTGAGCACCATCTCATGCACCTTGACCTCCCGCGTCGAACGCAGGGGCGAGATCAGGCTTTCGACCACGTCGTTCAACTGACCGCTTTGCGAATAACGAACCACAAGAACATGTTTCATAAGTGCGGGGACCTTTGGCTTTTCAACCACACAGACACGCCAGAGATTCACTTGAATGTGAACTTCAGCATAAAAGGCAGTTTTTATAAGTTGGGCACGACGAGAAAGACGCGCACTGTATTCGTGGCTGGTCGAACTTAAAAAACAAAACATGATGCACGATAAAAACAGCAGCACCCGGAGCAGTGGCCTGGTGACGAACTGAAACCGGAAATCGCCCACCCCGCATGACAAATACTTTCTGCCTGTTTTTGACAGAAAGAACCTGTAGTGGGACAGAACCCGTCTTCTGGTTGAAACTGTATCTGCAATCGGACGCTTGTAAACCTACCAACTCTGGTAGGCCCTTCGCGCTACCCAACGGACGAACTTACATGCTCTTATCGGAACTTTTTTTATTTAAGCAGGGCACATTCAATACTGGCTACTGGCCTTAATCAAAAAGTTTTCCCGCTAATGTCCGGGCAGCTTCTACACTCTGGCCCAGCCTTCCCTCAGGAACCTTGCCATGCACAAGACTTACACCGGCAGTTGTCATTGCGGTGCCGTGCGCTATGAAGCCGAGATCGACTTGAGCCAGGGCACCAACAAGTGCAATTGCTCGATCTGCAGCAAGACCCGCAACTGGAACGCGATCATCGCCCCCAAGGCCTTTCGCCTGCTCAGTGGCGAACAGGCGCTGAGCGACTATCGGTTCAACAGCGGCAATACCCATCATCTGTTCTGCAAGCATTGCGGCGTGCGCCCCTTCGGGCGCGGTCATGTGCAGGAGATCGGCGGCGACTATGTCGCGGTGCAAGTGATGACCCTGGATGACATCGACCTGCAGGAACTGCTTGCGGCCCCGGTGCACTATGCCGACGGGCGCCATGACAACTGGGGCAACGTGCCGGAGGAAACCCGCCACCTCTAGCTTTTCCACGGGCGAAAAAAAACCCCGCCGAAGCGGGGTTTCTTCAAGACCATTACGACATCCTGTCGCTGCATCCTTGCACATGGTCGGTCATCCATGACCCTGAGCGCGTCCTGCGCTGCAGTTGGTGGGTGAAGATTAAGCCTGTCGCCCAATCGGCAACAGGCGAGATAGCAGCCAGCGCATGTAAGCCTTTCGCCATAGATCGACCTGCCAAAACCCCTAGGCCGCGCCTTCCAGAGCGTGGATGGCCAATTCCGCCACTTGCAGTTGGTGTTCCGCGCTGGGTACGTCGCCGTCCTCCAGGAACCAGGCGGCGGACAGCCCGGTATAGGCCAGCACCCATTGCAGCAGGCGCTTGCGCTCCAGCCCGGCGGCCTGGGCGATGACCTCGACCTGGCGGGTGAAGCGCCGCGGATCGCTGCTGGTCGCCAGGTCCGGGTTGCAGATCAGGTTGGCGAAATCGAAACCGCGCTCGCCCATGACCCGCTTGGGATCGATCACCAGCCAGCCGCGTTCCTCGAAGTCCAGCACATTGTCGTGATGGATATCGCCGTGCAGCACCACCTGTTCCCGAGGGGTAGCCAGCAGTTCATCGGCCGTGGCCAGGCAGCGCAGGAAAACCCCACCCTCGCGCCGGGCGGCCGGGCGCAGGGCCTTGAACCATTCCTGCAGGCCCAACAGCGGCGGCAAGGGCGTCGCGCGTGGCGCATGCAGGCGTGCCAGGCTGGCGCAGACGATCCGGCTGACCTCGTCGTCTTCGCCGGCCAGGGCCATCCGCATCAGCGAGCGCCGACCCATGGCCCGCTCCATCAACAAGCCATCGCCGTGGTGTGCGTAGACCCGGGCGGCGCCCTCCCCGGCCCACCAGACCATCAGGCGGTTGCCGTATTTCTCCTCGTCGTCGAGGGCGATCTTCAGCATCGCCGGCGCATCGTCCAGGCGCACCGGCAGCAGGTGGCTGCCAGGGGTGACGATGGGCGCGCCATCGACCTGCAGGTTCCAGCGTTTCAGGTAAAACTCGAACATCCGTGACTCTTTCCGTTATGACTCGACAAAGGCCTGCAATTGACCCAGGGCATGATCCCATTGCTGGCTGATCACCTCCAGCGAGCGCCGGGCCTCGGCCAGCCGGCCCGGTTCGAATGCCCACAGGCGCTCGCGCCCCAGCTTGGCGTCGCGCACCAGCCCGGCCTGCGCCAGCACCTGCAAATGCTTGGTCACCGCCTGGCGGCTGATGTCGGTGCCGAGGGTCAGCTGGGTGATCGACATAGCGCCGCCGCCACACAGAATGGCAACGAGCCGCAGGCGGGTCTCGTCGCCCAGTGCCGCGAAGATCATGGCCGAGCCGTCCAGGGATGCCGCCACCGGCAGCAGAGATGTGGAAGAGGTATCAGGGGCCAAGGTAGGTCTCGATATTGTTCATCTGCTCGTCCCAGCCGCGGCTGTTCATGCGAAACGCCTTGAGCCGCCGCTCGGGTGGAATGCCATCGAATCCCGACTCGACCACCCGCAGCAAGGTGCCGCCGTCCAGGTCTTCGAGCTCGAATTGCACCAGGGTGCTGGGCTCGACGGAATAATCCACGCCCGGCTCCACCGCATAAGGGTGCCAGCTGAAGGCGAACAGATGTTCGGGCTCCAGCCGCTCCACCAGCACATCCCAGACCAGGTGTTCATACCCGGGATAGGTAATCTGCCCCCGGGTCCGTTGCCCGACGACAAAACGCTGGCCCGCGAGCGCCACGCCGAACCAGCTGCCGAACGCCTCGGCATTCGCCAGCGCGGCCCAGACACGAGAACGGGTTGCCTTGAGCAGGATCTTTCTTTCGATGCGATCTGATGAGTTCATGGGTCACCTCCAGTGATCAAACCCTAGACGCTCTCGCGAAAAACGCAACCTGATAGTTGCGTATTTTTTTGTCGCCCGACCAAGCACGGGTTGAAATCCTTCACCCTGCCGCCGAAAAACAGGGCTAAGCTCGCCACTCTCCAATGGCTGCCCCGCCACTGCGCAGCGCGGTGGAGAAGACACCGGACAACAAAATGGAATGCCTCCGATGACCCAGACGCCCCCCGGAATCACCCTTGAAAAACTGCGCCGGGCGATCAGGCTGATCGACGAGCCGCTGATCGAACTGACGCCTCAGTCGCTGACCTACCTGCGCTCCTACCCCGCCCTCTTGGCCGCCTCCAGAACCCTGGCCAGCTCCCACGACAGTGGCGACCTGCTGCTGCAGTTATCGGCAATGTGCTACGGCTGGATGCCCAGGGTGGCCCGGGTGAATGCCAGACATGTCGATAAAGCCTCGGCCGCCCTCGCCTGCGCACTGCAATCGAACGTTCTGATCGACACGGCGCAGATGCAGGATCTGGCCAACAGCCTGCACTCGGTAGTGGGCACCTCCAAGCTCCTGCACTTTCTGCGCCCGCAGCTCTATCCGATCTGGGATTCGAAGGTCGCGCGAGTCTGGGCAACCACCGATGCCACGACCAACATGAGCAAGGTTGAAAACTACCGTTCCTACATCGAGGACATCAGAACCCTGATCGCGGCTCCCGGTTTCGCCGCATTTCATGAGGACTTCGACCAGGCGTACAGCCGGCGCCTCGACAGGCTGAAGATCGCGCCCTATAGCCTGACACCGGTCCGCGCGGTCGAGGCCGAGGCCTTCGAATTGTCCGGCGGCGATTATGACGACGATTGACCGGCGGCCCTTGCCGCGCGACGCCAACATCGGGCGATGTCCCTTGTCGGCGTGTCACCCTTCACTGTGAGAATCCCCATGAACCCACGCATTTTTCTGGCCCTGGCGCCGCTGCTACTGACCCCGCTGGCCCAGGCCGCCGACTGTGCCAATGCCAGCACCCAGGCCGCCATGAACCAGTGCGCCGCCGAGCAGCACAAGGCCGCGGACAAGGAACTGAATACGCTCTACCAGCGCATCACCCAGCGCCTGAAGGACAACCCGGACGGCAAGAAGCTGCTGGTCGGCGCCCAGCGCGCCTGGGTGGCTTTTCGGGATGCGGAATGCGGGTTCGCCGCCTCCGGGGTGGCCGGTGGCAGCGTCTATCCGTTGATCTACAGCAACTGCACCACCGACCTGACCAAGGCCCGGGTCGAGGCATTCAAGACCTACCTCAAGTGCCAGGAAGGCGACCTCGGCTGCCCAGTGCCGGGGAATTGAATCGGCGGCGATCTTTAGATTTTTCGCGAGCAAGCTCGCTTGCATGTCTTAAGGTGGGCCTGTCGGGGTGGAGGGACTTAACTCGCTTCTGCAAGCCAGACGGTAGGAGAATTCCCCCACTCTCGCGTTCATCACAAGCGCCGATAAGGAATCCATCG
>NZ_OBDX01000042.1:0-46864 GCF_900215185.1 Pseudomonas sp. LAMO17WK12:I10
CCATCGTCGAAGCGCCAGGTCTCGACGTGGTCGCGGTTGTCCGGCTGGGCACCGGCGTTGCCGTACAGCCCCGGCACGAAGGTGCCCTGAGCGGGCTCGCCGCTCGGGCTGATCAGGACACCCTGCTCATTCAGGCTTGGTGCCCGCCAGTGACGCGCCTTACCCGCCGCCTGGCTGTGCCAACGCACCCAGGCACTGGTCCAACCGCTGCCGTCCGAAACCCGGACCATGGCGGCGGCGAGGTCGACCGCGACCACCCGACAAGGAATTACCAGGCAGGCCAGCATGCGGTCGTGCATTGCCGATACATAGCTCACTCCATGGCCTCCGGTGGCAGATAGTTGCCTTCACCACCCGGGCCGGTGTCGGGAACAAAACCCCAGACAAGCGAGCCTGGTGGCTGATTGAGCCAGGGCCACTCTTCCTCGCCGAGATAGATCTGCTGCGTCCACTCCACCAGCCAGACGGTGTAACTATCCAGCTCCGGCTTGGTCCAGTCCTGCATGGCCTGGACAAACTCTGCCTGTTCGATTTCCAGTCCCCAGGTCTGCATGCGCAATAGCACCGCGAGCCGGCCCGCCAGAAATACCGCTTGCTGATGATGATCAGCGTGAAGTGGGTCGGTCACAATCCGGGCTTCCATCTTGCAGACCAACCCCGTCTCGCCTGTTCCCGGATCCCTCCCTGGTTCGAACTCTGCCAGTTCGATGAAGATCGCCGGCAGCGGGATGCTGGTTCCAATGACCGGCCAGACCTTCACAATCGCAACACGGGGCAAACTTAACTGCAGGTGCTGCTCGATGGCCCCATAAAACTGCTGGAGGCTGGATTCTTCATCAGCCACGGGCATTCCCCTTCAGATACTTTTGCAGTTCAAAGTTGAGTTCCTGCTGCAGGACCTGCAGCAAGCGTTGGTCGGCTTTACGCGTCCAGCTGTCAAAGTGCGGTCGCGCCTGTTCCAGCGAGACCTTGGCCTTGGCCAAGGGAAAGCGATTGTCGTTTTCGGCGATCCAGCCCGAACTTGCCCCGACCTGCCTGGTCACCTCGCTGTCGGGATAATCCTCGGCATCGAAGTGTTTGCTCGCAGTACGGATCCAGATATCGGGGCTGTTGCCGTAGACCGTCTTGAGAAACGCGCCCTGAAAGCGCCGCCCCGCGACCGACACCCCGGACCTGTTCTGCCGGGCCCGACCGGTGCGGCTCGCCTCAATGGCATTGAGACCGAACCACAGCTTGCCGACCTGGGCGCCATTGGAAACCGGATAGCTGCGCAGTCGCTGCCGGACGGCCGCCAGAGCGACCCGCTCCGACCGGCTGACAGCCCGGGCAATATGCGTGCGCAACCACCCAATGGTCTTGTTGATAGCTCTCCGCTGAGCCGCAGCAGCAGCCTTGGGCACCACCGCCGCGAAGTCCTTGAACGCCTGCAGATCAGCCGACGACGCCTGCAGAGAAATCATCCCGCCGCTGGCCGAGGGCTTGTAATAGCTGCCGACGCTCATGGCCGCTTTCTCAGAATGAGAGCGACCAGACCGTCACCAGATGGCTCCAGGTTCATCAGATCGTAGTCGCCCCCACCGTCCAGCTCCGGCACATCTACCGTTACCAGCAGACCCTGGCGCAGACCACCGGAATCGCTGACGCGGATCTCAAACCGCGGCTCACGAATGGGCGTGCTGATCCTCCCCATACGAGGCTGAAGCCAGGGTGCTGCGAACATCCCCAGCACGGGCTCCTCCTTGCCCTCGATCCGGGCAGAGTCGCCCAGGGTCGAGAACACGGTTTCATCGGCGTCGCGTATCAGATCGCGAATGCCCATGATCAGAGTTCCAGCAGGATCTGCGCCAGTGGCCGGGTGCACAGGTGCAGCGGGTTGGACTGCGCTTCGCCGGCCATGCCTTTGCCAAAAGGCATTGGCTCGATCTTGCTGTAGTACGGCAGGCCTTCAGTGTTGACCGTTTCCATGTAATCGGCCGGAGCAAACCTCGAGATGTACAGTTCAGGAACCCCCTCGGGGATCAGCAGCGCCTTGTCATCGTGAACAAAGGCCACGCCTGCGATCTTGCCGCGATAGCGTTCCCAGACGATCCCACCGAACTCGAAGCTTTCACGAGCATCACCGCGCAGCGCCGCTGCCTGCTGACTGGCCAGGTAAGTCTCCTTCACGGAGCGATGAACAATCAGCCTGTTCCAGAAATTCTTCCCACAGAGCGCACGGGACCCGCTGCTGGTGATGCTGCCCAGCGCTTCCTCCTGCAAGTCCAGCGCCTCACCACATTTCACCCGCAACTCGGTATCGGGACTGGCAAGGCCCATGGACATCTTTTTGCGAGTCACCCCGAAGGTCTTGTAGATATCCAGGAGAGGAGTTTTTCCGTCCGCATCAAGGATCAGGCCATTCAGAGCCCCCATGCGCTGGAACTCATGGGTCGCGTCCAGCTGTCGACGGCACTTGGCCAGACGCTTGTTGACCACATCCGACACTGCTTGCAGTTCCGACCGCGTACCGAAAGCACGAATGCCCTGGATCTCGTCGGCTCTGATGGAGAATGTCTGAGGCAGGTGAACAGTATTGAATGGGATCAGGTTGCGCTTGCTCCCACCAACCACCAGCCCCGCGGTGCCACGCTCACCTGCTGGCACCAGCGCCAGGGTGTCACCGTCTTTTTCGATCTGCACCGTGATGGTGGGGATGCCCTCCTCATGAAACAGGCCCAGACTACTGATGCGGCCCGGCAGGTATTCCTGTTCGTTGATTGCTGCCGTGAGGGACGACACGGAAAACGCATCGTCGTTGAAGATTTGAATATCAGCCATGAATCTTTCTCCAGAAAGCAAAAAACCCGCTTAAGCGGGTTTGGGATTTGTCTGATGGATAGCAGCACCGTGTGCGGCTACCTTTTAGAAGTCCGTCCGGGTGGTTGTCCTGGCCCCTTTCGAGGCTGCCGACTGTAATCTGCCCGGGCGGGCCCTTCTGGCATCAGCGAACAATCACAGAATGGGTGGCCAGGGCCTTCTCAGCGGCAGGATCCAGGCCGGTCAGGTGCGCTTCGCTAACCTCGGCCAGACGGACCACAGCACGGCCTCGCCGCACCACGTCAGATTCGCCCAGCGGACCATAAAGAATCGCCTGGGCGTTCTCGCTGCCGTCTTCAGCGGTCGGGTTGTAAGGGGCGAACTCACCGGTCGCCGTGACCAGCCCGAGGATCTGGCCGGGCTCCAACGCTGGGCCGGCCTGAACGTTGATGGCTTCGCGAGAAATGGTGCCGGCCCCCTCGGACAGCAGGAACTCACCCGCGTGCATTGGCTCTCGTTGATTCATGATTTTACTCCTTTTGCGGATGGGGTATGTGCGACCTGGCGGGCAGCCCAGATAGAGGACTGATCAATCTGCCTGGCCTGCATCTTGGGTGGTGGATCGCTTTCCAGCGGCAGGCTGCTGTCGATTTCAAAGCCCTTCCCACTGCTGACGATCTTGTCGAACAGGCGAGCCCGAACAGCCGACGCATCCAGGCCAGCCTTGACGTACTCGACGCTGAACTCAGGTAACCGAGCTGCGACACAAAGGTCGTGCACGGCATTGGCCCGATCCAGCGCAGCCAGGACGATGGATTCGCTTTCCAGCTTGGTGGATGCCAGCAACGGCTCTACCAGATTGCTGATACCACCCGCGGCGCAGCGCTGGGTGATCATCAGGGCCAGCTTGGACGCATCAGCCACAGCCGGCACAGGAGTCGGGTCATCGGGCTCCAGTTCAGGATCCGACTCCGGCGGTTCATTGAACTGAGCGAGCAGCTCGGCAGGAGCATGCTGGTAGCGTTGCAGCACCACGCCTTGGCCGAGACAGGCCTTGACCTTCACCCCGTCGCCGATTTCGTCTGCCAGCCCCAAAGCCACCGCCTCGTTGGCAGTCAGCCAGGTTTCAGCATCGACCAATCGCCGCAACTCGGCCTCATCGATGTCCGGCGCCTTCGCTTTGTAAGCGGCAATGATAGCTTCCATGGTCTGATCGAGCACATCGGCCACCTTGCGGAAGTCTTCGGCATCGCCCGAGGCGTAGGTCCACGGGTTGTGGATCATCAGCATGGCGTTGCTCGCGATCACTACCTTGTGCGCGCCGCATACCGCGACACTGGCCGCGCTGGCCGCCAGCGCATCGATACGCCCCGTGCAACGCTCGCCCAGGCGCGCCAATGCGTTGTGCATGGCCAGTCCGTCGAACAGGTCACCACCGACGCTGTTGAATGCCGCGATCACCGGAGAAACACCGTCATCCAGGGCGCGCAGATCCTGCACGAACTGATTGGCGGTGATGCCCCAGGTGCCGATCTCGCCGTAAACAAAAATTTCAATGAGCCGTTCCGTGGCTTCGCCGTTGACCTGCAACGCGTACCAGGTCTTGTCCTTGACCTGCACTTGCTTGCCGGCGCGGTTGTAAATGCGCGGTCGCGCTGTTTTGCTCATGGTTGCTCCTTGTCGTCGAGCGGCTCGACGGCATCGAGGGTTGTGTAATTGAGGCCCAGGCTGGTCGCCCGAGCCAGATCGGCGGCGTTTTCTGCGTCGACCGCTTCAGCGTCATAACCGGTGCGCAGACACATCTCGCTGCGAGATGCGAACCCTGCCTGCACCTCCATCCGCCGTGCCTGTACGTCCTGTACCGGCTGAATGTAGGCCCAGCCCTGTGGAACCCAACGCGTGCGCAGGTATTCGCGGCGTCGTTGTGCGTAGTTGGCCAGCTCCACGGCACCCGACAGGATCGCCATGTCCAGCCACGCTGCCCGTACTGGCCGGCAGAGCTGATGCACATACACGCTGAACTGCAGCTGCTCCAGCCGCCGCCGAAACTCGTTGAGGACCACCCGCAACGCCCGGTCATTAACCTCCCGCATGTCGCCGGTGAGGATCTCGTAAGGCGTGCCCGTACCAGCAGCAGCGGCCATCAGTTGCTGTCGCATGAAGTCCGGATAGTTGTTGCCCGCGTCCGGTGGCTTGGAGAACTCCACCTCCTCACCTGGTGCTAGTTCCTGCATGGTTCCGGGCTCCAGCGCGACCATGGGCGTGAAGCCATCATGGTCGAGCGTCAACAGCTGGCCGGTGACCGGATCCCTCGGCGCTTGACCAGAATCCGGTGGCGGTCGACTGATGAAGCCAGCGAACAAGTTGGCCACCTCCTGCCGGAACAGCACGGCGTCGTCGTAGTTATCGAGGCTGCGCAGGCGTTTCAGAACCGGTGAAAGGCGCGGCACACCGCGCAGTTGGCCCGGCTCGACCGGCTCGAAGATGTGCAGCACCTGAGTGGCCGGCACGCGCACCAGCTGGTTGTAGCCGGCGTTCAGCGATGTGGCATCACGCGGATGTGCCAGGTACATCCAGTACGCCACCCGCTTGCCGCCTGGGGTGAACTCGATCCCGGCGCGGATGAAGTTACCGTCTCGCGTGGTCTCGTACTTGTCGTGAGGCACGAACTCAGGCGCCAGCGCCTGGAGTTGGAGAGGAACCGCTAGGCCCTCCTCCAGACTGCGTGGACGCAGTCGAACAAAGCATTCGCCTGAGGTCTCAACCGTCCGGGCGACCAGCGCCTGCTGGCCATAGAAGTCGGTACGATCATCGGCGTCCGACTCATCGACCCAGTCGTCCCACAGCTCCTGCAGCAAATTGCGCAGGGTGTCGTCTTCGATTCGCGGCCTTGGCGTGATGCCGGTGCCGATCAGGTTGCTGACGCGCTTGTCGATCACGTTGAAGGCATACGGGTCATTACGAACTGCTGCCCGCGAACGGGCACGCAGGTTGCGCAGCGCTGGGGTGTTGATGCTGTTGATCCCGTTGTCGGGAGCATCCCAGCCAGTGGACCGGCGGCCCTCTCCGGCGCCTTCGTAACTGGCCTTGATGTTCGACGGCAACAAGAATCCGCTACGGCTCAGCGTCGGATAATGTCGGGCCATCAGACTCCTTTGCCTCCGTGATAGATCCGAACCACGCGGGAGCGCGGTGCGGCCGAGTTGACCAGCGAGGTGCGGATCTCGTCGCGAGCCCTGATCAGCTCGTCGATGGACCGGTATTCCACGGTGCGGTCGCCGTAGCGCACGGTTTTCTCACCGCGCGCAATGGCCCCCTCAACCGCGTCGAGGTGCTTCTGGGTAAAGGACATATCAGCGTCTCTTCAGGTAACCGCTGCTGGAGCTGCGGCGTTGAGGTGGCGCAGCCGGTCGTGATTGCACAGCCGGTGCAAGGGGTTGCGGTGCGGGTTGTTGCGCTGCTGATTCAGGCACCGACACATCGGCACTGCTGAGGCGCTCGCCCTGAACGGGCTTGATGCCCTGGGCATCGTCGAACAACCCGGACTGAGCCAAGGCCTGACGCACCCGCTCCCAGTCGTGTTCCTTGTAGCGGTTGAGGCCCAAGTAATGAGCCATGGCCAGGCAATACACCATCAGGTCGAGCGCTTCGTTTCGCTCGGCCTTGCCCTTGACCCACTCGATGCGCTTATGGCCGCGCACGTAACGAGCGACCTTGCGCTCTGCGACGCACTGCGCGAAGAAGTCATCGGGCAAGTCATTGGCGAAGTGCAAGGCACCTGGTCCGGACTCGAACGGATAGCGGTTGTAGATCCAGTCCTTTGCCGTGTCAGTACCAACAAACCACAGCTCGGCACCACCCCGCTCCGTCTGGCCCTTCCAGGTGACATCCACCATGGACGGCCGCTGGGCAATCACTGGCTTACCGGGCTTACTCGCACCCTTGATGGCAAACACGTTGCGCCAGCGCCGCACACGGCAGAACTGGTAAACCTCGTCCGTGTGGTGACCGCCAGAGTCGACAGCCACCGCCAGAATGCCCAGGCCAACGCCGCACGGATGGCGATATTTGACCTTGAGCAACTCGTCCAGCGCCGCCCAGGTACGTTCGTCCGCTGGGTCGCCCGCGACAATCTGGTAGTCGATAACCCAGCGCTCCATACCGACGCCCCAGCCCATCGCCATAAACTCCAGGCGGTTGGCCTGTACGTCGACAGCACCGGTAATCATCAACACACCTGCAGGCATCGAGCCGAGGCCGTAAGCCTCCAGCCGTGCCCTGGCCTTCAGCGTGTCGGCCTTGGTCTGCTCTTGCGCGGAGTCCCAAACCTTCGCCAGACGGGTGTTGTAAAACACCTGCATGGGCTCAAGGTCGCCTTTAGCCTGGGCTTTTTTCGCTTTCTCGAACTGCTTGGCCAGGGACCGCCAGTCCATCCAGCCCGGCGGCGAGTACAGCGCATTGAGGTGGAACCCAATTGTCTCGCCGTCACCCTCGGCGTGGGCGCGCCATTCGCCTTTGGCGAGCATCTCGCCCTTGTGGTGTTCCTCGATCAGCACGTCACAGTCAGAGTTTGCGCACTGGTAATGCACAATGCTGTAGTCCTTCGAGTAGTACAGGCGCTCCCATTCCAGGGTTTGCATGTGCCCACAGGTCGGACAAGGGACGTAGAAGTAACGCTGGTCGCTACCCTGAAACAGATCGTCGATCCGGGAGGCGCCCTTGATCGTCGGCGAACTGGAGAAGTAGAACTTGGCGTTACGGCCAAAGGTACTCCCCCGAGTCTCCGCCAACTCGATAGGGTCGCCCTCTTCCCCCACGTCCACCTGCCATCGGTCAATCTCGTCACCGTAGACATAGCGCGCCGACAGCTCGGCCAAGTTGGCCGCCGATCCGGCGGTGGTGACGTACAACGAACCACCCTCGAACTCCTTAGTGTCCATGGTGTTGCGCGCATCCCGCGAGCGACTGGAGGCCACACGCTCGCGCAGAACCGGCGTAGCCTTGATCGTTTTATTGATCCGGGACGACACCCGCTTAGCCAGGCCGAGGCTTGGCAGCAGCGCCAGAATGTTGGACGGCGCCATGTGAATCAGGCCGCCAATCCAGTTCAAGGCGATCTGCGTTTTCATCAACTGCGAGGCCACCATGGTGACCACTCGCTTACAGGGGTGAGCCGGTGACAGGCAACGCATAGGCTCGCGTGCATACGGCGTGCGCGAGGTGCGGTACTGGCCGGGCTCGGCGGCACCGGCATCACGCGGGATGCGTATGTAATCGTCGGCCCACTCATTGATCCAGAGATCCGGGTCAGGTCGCAGCCCTCGGAAATACGCCTCGCGGTACACCTCTGCACCGTCAGGAAATTCCGTAGGCATGGGCTTAACTCGTTAGGTCGTGTTCAAGGTCCGCCGAGGACAGCCGCTCGGCATCCTCCAGCGAGCGGCGGAGCGCCGCCGTCAGGTGCTTCTCGATTTCCCAGGGATCCGTCATGGCTGCCAGTTCGGGAGCCAGTTGTGGCGGCATGCCCAGCAGCTGATCACGCAGCAAGCGACCGGCGTTGTAGGCGCCGGTTTCCACGGCCTTCATGACAACCAGCGAGCCCCTGGCCTTGTGCAGCTCGATTTCCGCCAACTGGGCCAGGTTGTGTTCGCGCAGTGCGCGGGCTTTCTGGAAGTCGGGAAGCTGCCCCGCAGGGGTGATCGCGGGCGGCGGCGCAGCCGTGGAAGTCGGCTCGGCCGAGGTGGAAAGCTGGCCGTAAACGTCGCGCTGAATCCGCTCCTGTTGGTGGCGGTCGGCGACGGCGGCCTTGCTCGGGTCCGCGGTGTCGCGAATCAACGCCTCGCTGGCCAGAACATCCACCAGCTTGCCGTCATCGGTCAGCACCAGTCGGTTGTTGTTTTTCAACCAGGTGATGTAACTGGGCGCCCTGCCAAGTCGAGCCGCGAAGGCGCTCTTTGACAGGAAAAGTGGTTCTGCCATGAGCCCTCCTTTTCAACGGCTTTTCAATGGAAACCTTTCAATTTCAATGGATTGAATTTCAGTAAGCTGGCAGCCCTGCCGCTAACACTTTCCCGCGGGTTTCGAGCCCCGTGTCCTCTGGATATCCCCAGGGTCCCCGGCAATTTCAGGCCGCCCCGCCGCTGCCGGGAGGCAAATCGGAAACGCCCAACCGCTTGGCGGCCCAGCGTTCGTACAAGCCAATCGCAACATCGGCGCCGGCCATTGCTGTGAGGCATCCGATCCCGCCTGCTGCGAGGATCGAAACCCCGGCGGCGTGCAACAACATGATGGTGCCCAGCCCGCAGACCACGCAGGCTCCCGACCGAAGTGCCAGGCGGCGAATCAAGGCCCAGCCCCGGGCGCCCGCCTTGTCAGCTCGCCACATCTCTCCGGAAACACCGCCGACCAGTGAAAGCACAATCAGCATCCAGATCGGCATGTCCACCAGCGTTTGCTGCTCGTTCGTCATTCCCCTGCCCCTTAAACGCAAAAACCCGGCGCAAGGGCCGGGTTTGGTGAGTGTGGTGCCTGCCGCTCTCTGCGGTCGCACCTATCGAAGATGGGTACTTTTTACAGGTCGATTCCGGTGGCAGCAAGTAACTTTTAATGCCACCGAGCAATACGGGTGCGATGTGGGTGTAATGCAGGGACAACACAGAGGTAACGCGGGGAGATTCAACACCTCGGCTATCAGAGCCTTCGGCTCTGTCTGGGCTGTCCCACTTTGCTAGGTCGAAGTAGGACGGCTACAGGCGCCTAAATTCGGGGCTCCGCCCCACTGTCCTACTTTTAACTCTGATTTCTCGTGTAAAGAAGGAATTATTAATACACGCTTGCGCGCCCATGGCGCGTATGCGCTCCCGCTGCGCTCATGTGTGTGCATGGCGTGCGGGAAGGCTGGACGGTAGGACAGACCAGAAACAACGCGGCCCGCGCTTGTCCGGCTGCATTAAAGTGCAGCTGGACAAGGCGAGCCAATAGGACTGTGACAGGCGAAGCCAGGGTAGGAGTCAAGCAGCCTTCCCCATCAACACCCACCATATGCACACGTGTGCGTCGTGCAGACGCTGGTAGTAGGTGTCACGACCGCACCCGCAGTGTGCGTAACGCAGCGGCATGTTGGAGTCATGACTGCAATAATGCTCACGCACGACTGTGGCAAGTTGTTCGTCCAGATGCTTCGTCACAATGAGTTCCATATCCAGCGAGCTTTCCAGCGGCGCCTTGCTTGCGCGTTTGCCGCGGATCAATTGACCATTGCTTTCCATCATCATCGCAACCATGTTACCACCAGCCAGCCCGCCGCTGGATAGATCACTATGAAGTTCCAGAGCCCATACCCTCAGTAGTGCGTCGATTTCCTTAATCATCGAAACAGGGCTCCTCGAACTTCTCCTGCACCAGGGCAACAGCCTTCCCCCACCCTGCCGGCTTCTTGTATGCCCATGGCCGGATCCCGCTTTTGGCGAGCGCTGACAGGCGCACCTTGCGCCATCCAAGCCGATGCATGATCGCTCCGACGCGCATCTGCTCAGGCTTACCCCAATGACCGAAGTCCAGCTTCAATGCACCGGACAGAATGTCCGTACCGGTCGCGGTCTCGCCGATCTGGGACTCTTCCAACCAGCTGAGAATTGGCCCCTCCCATTCGTCCATCACAAAGCGCTCCTCCTGCGCCTCAGCGAACAGCGGGGACTCATCCCGATTTACCCACCAGATATCCCCGGATAGGTAGCAAAACATCGCCTCTGCCCAGAGCTGATCGCGGATCTGCCGCAGCAGCTCAAGCTCGACCTTGGTGCATGCCACCGGCCAATAGCGACGGTTGCCCGTGGCGTCCTTCAGGTATTCGTCCTGGTTGGTCGTACCGACGAACACACACTGGCGTGGCACGTCCATAGTTCTGCGGCCATAGCTCTCGCGGTAGGTGTCGGTCGAGGCCGAGAAAAACTGCTTGGCCTTGGTCGACTCAGCCTTGTTGAAGCTGTCCAGCTCGCCCAGCTCGACGATCCACTTGCCGCGAATTGCCTGAAACCCGTCCTTGTCACCCAGGGCAAAAGGTGTGTCCATGAACCACTCGCCACCGAGGATGCTCATTGCGGTGGATTTACCAGCGCCCTGGGCGCCTTCGAGGATCATTACCGAGTCCGCCTTGCAGCCCGGTTTCATAACCCGGCCCACGGCGGACACCATCCAGCGCTTGCCAACTTTCGAGCTGTATTCAGTCGGAGCAACACCCATGATATCTGTCAGCCAAGAGTCAAGCCGAGGCACTCGGTCCCACTCCAGGCCGTTCAGATAGTCCCGCACGGGATGGAACGCGTGATCATGGGCAACCACGCTGACGGCCTCGATCACATGTGTGGATTTGACCCGCAAGTTGTATTGCTGCGCGAGCCATTTCATTACAAGCATGTCGTCGATGTCGGCCCAATCACCAACGCCACCGCCGTAGGGAGCTGCTCGCAGCTTGACGATCTTGGAGCTGAACGCGCTGAAACCGATCACCCCAGACCAACGCTCATCATTGCCAAGGATCAACTCCACGTTCTGCATGTGCGCAATCAGCGAACCGTTCTCAGTGCGTGCGAGCTGATCTTTCCAGCCGCCTGCTGCCGGCGGTTTGACCACCGCCAGCACTTGCCGGCGGACGGCCTCCAAACCCTCTGCACAATGCAGGTCGTTGAAGTCCGTCCACTTATCCTCGCGCTCACCAGAAAAGATTGGAGCCACCACCTGGCCGCCAACAACCGTTGCGGCGTTATTGGCCTTCTCCTCTCCAGGGTTCCAGGGTTCACCGTTTGGGCGCTTGGTCTTCCAGTCATCATCCCGGCAGACAATGATTGGGCGCCCCGGGAAGCGTTCACGCATGGCCTTGGCGACCGCCAGCAGATTGCCCGCATCAAAAGCAATCGCCACTGTCAGCGAAGTTGCCATATGCAGGCTGGTGCCGGTTGCATAGCCTTCACAGACCAGCACCGGCTCACCTGGCTCAGGGTGCGGGCCAATCAGGTGAAAGGAGCCTTCCTTCGCCATACCATAGGGCCAATAGGACTTGTCACGACCTGTCTCTGGTTGCGCCCCCGGATAGATCACCTGCAGGCCGACAATCTGATCCCGAACGTTGCACATAGGAACGAGGACCGCCCCAGTGCGCGGCGCATAACGCACCTTGAGGCCGACGATTTGCTTACGATCCAGATACGCGCTTCTGCCCTTCTCCGGCATGCGTCTGAACAGGCCCGCCGCCCGGTTCGCCGCCCGGCGAGCGGCATTGGCGGCAACCTCAGCTGCGCGACGCTTGGCCTCCTCTTGCCGAGCGCGCATTACCTCGCGCTCCTCTGGCGACATCCGCCCGGCCTTGACCTTGATCTTCTGCGTCTCGCCCGAGCGCCAGTCACCGAAGCTCCCGAAAATCAGCGTTTCGCCCTTTTCCGTCCGATGTTCGTGGACGACGTACCACCCGTTTTTTTCCTTGCCCTTGTCCTGCGCTGTCTTGCAGCGAGTCAGCTTGCCGAAAACCAAAGGCTGCGCGGGCTCAAGGCCGTAGTCTGCGAATTGCCCCAATACCTCATCGAGCATACCGGGCCTCCCGCGACTCAGTGAGAACCTGACAGCTCACACACTGGGTACACCCAGCCTGGGCCAAGCGGCGGGCCTCGGGGATCGGATCGTCACAATCCTCACAAAATATAAAGGAAGCAGCCGGCAATATCGGCTTGGCGGCACTGCGAGCAGCAAGAGCTTGATCGATACGCTCCTGCACCAGGTCGTTGGCGAAGTCGGCAATGTCAGCCACGGTCAGCACCCCGCGTTGTCTGGTTGACGTACGTGGCGCGGTTGAACAACCCCAGCAGCCCCTGAATACCGCGGAACACCTGCAGACGAATCGCGGCCAGCTCTTGGTCGCTCACCACCCCATCGCCGATGCTCTTGGCCCAAGTCTCGGCCAGATCAGCGACTTGCCGGAAGTACTCTGCGATGCCAGTGGTCAGGGTTTCGGGCATGTCGTTTGTGTAGGTCTCTGCCAGTTCCTGCCAGATCGTGTCGCCGACCAGGGCATGAACGGCATCAAGAATCCGGCGATCCTTGGTCAGTTCCAGGATCTCGCCGAACTCCTGAATGTTCACTGTGTGGCTGGGGTGGGTCGGGGACAACTTGTGCTGCAGCGTGGTGGCGTTTCTGCCGGTGGTGGCGGCGATGGCTGCGGCGCCGCCGGGGTAGTCCCGTGCAGCATGGTAAAGCGCTAGATCGAGTGGCAGGACTTCCCGCTGCGCCCGGTCAACACAACTAAGAGCAATTCGGCTCATGGCATTAATCCTAATAAGTTGCCAGTGCCGCGCGACATGCAGTGGTGATACATTTGCCGCGTGGCTTGAAAGGGCCCAAAAGCCGGCTAGGTCCGCAAGACCGACACCGGCACCGTGCCGGGGCAAGCGATCCGTCGCTCACCCCTGGCGCAACAGCTGCCTCAATCTGTGGTGGAGAAAGGCAGCAACCCAAGGCTTCCAAGCCCTGGAAAGCGCGGTAAAGGAAAGCGGTTTGCATGTGGTGTGCCCGCCTACCTTTATCGCGACCCGACAGCGCTGTGGTGGTGCGTGCCGGGAGGAACTGGGCGGCCTTTCGGTCGCCTTTTTTCTAAGCTGCACTCGGATAAACGGCATCCGGAGGAAAAACATCATCAAGTGAACAGGTCGCCCCCAAGTGATTCAGCGCCGCCGTAATTGCCCTACATTCGCTTAAGCCGGGCGTCCTATGACCAGACTCATAATTGCTGAGTCGAGCCTGAGTCCACCCAAGTAACTCGAACAAATCCCTTTGCTTGATGTTCGCCCCTTTTCTGAGGTGAGCAATTCGGTTCATACAGAAAACTCCTTTCGACGCCGCAACTCTAATCACGTTACGTGATTTTTTCAACACGATAAGTGAGAAAAATACATTTCAATACGTGATAAAAATCTGACATGGATACTTTAGGCTCCCGCATCAAGCGGCTCAGAAAAAACAAAGGGCTCAGCCAGAAAGCTTTGGCTGAGGTTTGTGGCTGGTCATCTCAATCGAGAATTGGAAATTATGAGAGTGATCTCAGAGAGCCGAACCTAACCGATCTGATTCTGCTAGCCCCAGCTCTGGGCGTTTCTGTTGCAGAACTGATAAGCGGAATTGACTCAAATTCCCTGCAGGACTCCATAAGCAATGTGGACCCAATGATCCTTGGCTTATCAACACAGGATCCAAACGGCGCCGTAACAAACCTAGGTGCAACTAAAAAGGGAGTGGTACCCGTTGTGGGGACAGCCAAATTGGGCGTAGATGGTTTTTTTGAACCGCTTGATTTCCCCGTCGGCCATGGCGATGGATACCTGCAAATTTACAGTGATGATCCAAATGCCTACGGCCTACGGGTCATAGGCGACAGCATGCATCCGCGCATAAAAAACGGTGAGTATGTGCTGATCGAGCCGAACAAAAGCTATTTAGCAGGCGACGAGGTCATGGTGCAGACCCATGATGGTCGATCCATGATTAAAGAATTCATCTATCTGCGTGACGGTATTTTTCGATTTGATAGCGTCAACAAGGACCATGGCCCCATCCACCTCACTCAAGTAGAAGTGTCCAAAGTTCATCTGGTTGGAGGGATCCTCAAGTCATCACGGTTTGTACATGATCACTCAAAATAATCACATTTCGTGTTGACTAAATAATCACAACACGTGATATTCGCCTCACTCTTCCACCACAGAGCGAGGCAATACCATGCACACCACAGCAACTCTGCACGTCCACCCGGCTGCTGCTGATCCATTCCGTACCTTTGAAATCCGCCGCCTGGCCCGTGAAGCCGGGTGCGAGTTCGTCGCCAGCAAACCCAAGCAGAAACCCCGCAGCACCCCTGCCCCCTTCGGCCCGAACGGCGGAGGGCATGCGGCATGAGGAAGTACAAACTCGACAATCGCACGCTGCAGCTGCTAAACGCCCAGGTCAATCTGACCGAAACCTTTACTCATACGCTCCGGTCCACCCCGCGGCGTGATGTGCTGTCGTTCCGTCTAAAGGTTGAACGCAGCAAATCCGACACGCTCTTCACTGTCGAGCTGGGTAGCGAACGCCACACGCTGACCCTACCGAACGAAAAGAAGATGCACCTCAAGCTGGCCGACTTTATCGAGGAGATCGTAAACGGCCCCTTCGACCCAAGCAGTTCAGGCGATCTGCTGACAGCTCCTCATGCAAACCGCCGCTTCGGCACCTTTGAAGCCGAACAACGGCAGCAGGTGTTTGAGCTGGTCCGGACAGGCGGCACTCTCAGCCTGGACATGGGGTTCGACCTCCCCATTCACATTGCCCTCCATCGCAACATCACGCGCAAAGCCGTGACGACCATCATGAGCATTGGTGTGAAAAAGCCCCGCACCAAGTGCTTCACCGTGTGCGGTAGCGACACCGAGATGTACGAGAAGATCGTCGAGTCCATCAACCACCTGGCTGCAGTCGCAACTCCTGCAGCACACGCGGCATAGGGGGTTAACCATGGAACGCAATCTCGCCAAAGCAGCCCAGTACCTGGGCATCACCCGGCCAAAACTGATCGACCTCATGCGCGAAAAGGGGCTACTCAACGAGCGCAATCTGCCGGCCTACCCCACCCGCGACCGTGAGTACCTGCGGATCAAAGACGGCCAGTGGTGGCACCCGGAGCTAGGCATGCAATACAGCCAATCCACCCGGGTGAAGCAAGCCGGCCTACCCTGGCTCGCCGAGCAGTTGGGACTTGAGATGCCAGCGATCCCGGCAGACCGTCGTGACGTGGCCTAGGGAATACGCCCGCCAGATCTTAGCCCTGAGCACCAAAGAGGAGCGCAACGCCGCGCTCCTCGAAGTACCAGAACATCTGCGGGAACTGACCAAACGCCACTGCCTTAATGCTTGGAACCACCCGGCAAGAAACAGACGCAAGGAGGCCCAGCCCCATGAGCAGTAACAACCAAGCACCGCTTCGACTACTACCCGCACCGGATTCATCCACCGTAGAGATGCTGCACCACATCTTTGGCGATGTACTTATCCCCCTAGACAAGCTGCGCGTGCACTACTTCAAAAATCTCAATGAGAAGACATTTACAGAGGCAATCAACAGCGGCCGCATACAGCTCCCAGTAACCACCCTGGACCACAGCAGCAAGTCATTGAGATACGCCCATATCCGACACGTTGCGGCATTGATCGACGTCCGCGCCTACAAGGCAGATGAAGAAATGCCGCGCCAATACGGTGTATCACCAGAGCAACCCTAATCGGCCGCCACCACCGGCCCAGCAAAACCACCAGGAGCACACCACATGACTACCACTGAAATCTGCGCATTGATCGCCCTCATCATCAGCACCGGCATGGTGTACTGGGCCGGCTACAGGTGCGGCCTCGTCAATGGCCGCACCGAGGGCATGGAGGAAGGAAAAAGTATCCAGAAAGCTGACAGTTCAGAAGAAATCCGAGAACTGCAGCTGCTGCTCGAACACAGCCGAGGCGAACACAAGAAGCTGTATACCCACTACAAGCACGCCTGGGCGGCTTCGAAACTCGGCGAAGGCGACCGCCAGACGCTGCTGGATATTGCGGAAAAGCTGCGAATTGCTGCAGCCACATTCAACGCGCTACGCACCGGCAAGGCCATCACTCGCGAAACAAACGCCCTCCGCGATCAAGCCCTCGCCATGGCCGCCCTACTTGAGCCGGTAGCTCAGGAGGACGCAGCATGAAGCGTCCTATCCCATTACTGCGCTTGAGCCCAGAGGCCGCCGGTGAACTGCAGCAGGCTTGCACCAAGGCCACCACCGAGTTGCAGGAGCTGTCGCGCTTTCGTAAAGAGTTCGACCGCCAGCTGACCGAGCGGATCGGTGCCGACGCCGTGCGCCAACTGCACAAAGACACCAAGCACGCTCTGCTGCTGGCAGATCTCGTCAAGGAGGCCGCATGAGCGGGATCCTCACCTTTACCGGTAAGCGATTTGACCCATGGTCGCCGGCCGCCAATCTGATCGAACCACGCGACATCACCCACTCGCTGGCGCTCCTGTGCCGTTTCAACGGGCACACCCGAGAGTTCTACAGCGTAGCGCAACACTCCTGCATGGTCGCCGACCTGGTGCCCGACGAGGATAAGCTTGCGGCACTCCTCCATGCCGCAACAGAAGCATACCTCGGCAACACGGGGCGACCGCTGAAGGAGCGAGTACATGTCGATGCAGAGGATTGGATCTGGCACTGCATCTGCACCCGCTTCAACCTCGACCGAAAGCTACCCGTAACCGTCCGCCACGCAGACCTGATCGCGCTGGCCACCGAGCGCCGCGACCTCATGCCAACCGATTCGGCTATCTGGGATTGCTTGGTCGGAGTCGAGCCCATGGTGGAAATCATCCGCCCCTGGTCCGCTGCCGAGGCACGGACCACCTATCACCAGCGCCTGATGGACCAGCTCGCTATCGAAAATCGGAGAAAAGCGGCATGAAAATCGAACAGAAAAAAAGCCAATCCATGCCCGTTTTGCTCCGCAACGCTTGCGGCGTCGACGCGCAAGAAACAAAGAGTCTCTGCTGCGAAGCAGCAGGCATTATTGACCCTATCAGCGCCACTGACGAAGCACTTATACCCCACGAAAAGCTGCGCGAGGCAGCCAGTGTTGATGCAGCGCTGATCGCTCAGGAACGCCCGCCCGCGCAGCCTGTCGTGGGGTATACGCCCCTTCCAACGATGCACAACTACCTATCCTTGCTACAGCCTAAGGACATTCGGTAATGGAACTACAAAGTGAAACCCTGGCCGATGAGGAGCTGTGCACGATCACCGGCTACCAGCTCCCGTCCAAACAAATCCAATGGCTGACAGAAAACCATTGGCAGTTTGTTTTGACCGGCGCGCGACGCCCTGTTGTGGGCCGTGTTTACGCCAGACTGAAGCTGGCAGGAGTAAAGCCTTCTTCGGTCAACGCGGTTGCTGAAACGTGGTCACTCAATCTGGCGAATGTGAGCTGACGCATGCGCAAGAAAACCACAGCCAACCGGGACCTGCCGCCACGTATGGTGCGGCGTATCAGAAAGGGTAAGAGCGGCCAGATCTGGACGTCTTACTACTACAACGGCAGGGATATTAACGGCAAACGAAAGGAGATCCCGCTGGGTACGGACCTCGATCAGGCTAAGGTGGAATGGGCCAGGCTGGAGCGTAAAGCGCCGCCAAAGCCCAACCACCTGATGAGCTACGTATTCGATCGATATGAAAGAGAAATCATCCCAGGCAAGTCGATCCGTACCCAGTCGGATAACCACAAGGAGCTCAAGCAACTCAGGAAAGCCTTTGAAAGTGCTCCTATCGAATCGATCACACCCCAGGTGGTCGCCCAGTACCGCGATGCCAGAACAGCCAAGGTCAGAGCCAATCGGGAAATCGCCCTGCTCTCTCACACATTCACCATTGCCCGAGAGTGGGGCCTGACCGATAAAGCCAATCCGTGCTTCGGCGTTCGTCGCAACAAGGAGAAGCCCAGGGACTACTATGCCGGCGAGACCGTATGGAATGCGGTCTACGCCGAGGCAGTGCAAGAGCTTAAGGACGCGATGGACTTAGCCTACTTGACCGGACAACGCCCCGCGGATGTGCTCAAGATCGCCGCCACCGACCTGAACAACGGTTTTTTGCTGATTGGTCAGGGTAAAACCGAAAAGAGGCTGCGTCTGCGGCTGGAAGAGGCAGGTGTCCAGTCTGGCTTAAGTGCGTTTATCGAGGATCTACAGGAACGCAGGGCCATTAACAGCATTAGGACATCAACGTTGATCACCAACGCATCAGGGCTGCGGATGAGCCAGCAAATGCTACGGAACCGATGGGACGATGCACGAGAGAAGGCCGCAATCAAAGCAGCGACTGATGGCGACCCGACACTGGCTGCTAGCATTCGGCAGTTTCAGTTCAAGGACATCCGGCCGAAAGCGGCAAGTGAGATTGAGTTAGCGCATGCAAGCCGGCTGCTGGGTCACTCAACCGAGGAGATGACCAAGAAAGTCTATCGACGAGTTGGTGAGATTGTTAAACCTACAAAATAGAAATCGCACAGCGCTGACCACATATGAAACAACTATATGGTCAGCATTGCATGCATTCTCTTCACTATCATTACAATTGTAAGAAGCAAATTTGCAGTAACAAAAATCACTAAAGGAGTAACAACATGCTTAGCATAACTAAACTGAAAAGCAGAATCCCCAATACCAAGATCGTATTTCATTCTATAAATAACCGAATGAACAAAGCATAGAGCAACGAGAACAATAGAACTCAATATTGAAAAGCAGATATTATAATAGAGCTGACCGAGCAATTTTCTTTTTGATTCATAAAGAGGGTCCTCTCCCTTTCTGGACTCTAACTTGCTCTCTTGATCGTAAACCAGGACTAAAACCGACAATAGTAAGGCAGTAAAAATTGCCCCAAAATTGACCAGCATCGACGAAACGTCCTTATTGAGATTGTATCCAGCCAACAAACCCAACCCGGCGACTAACACGGGAACTAAAAAAAAAGTAACATAGTCACCTATCGATCTTTTCCCTGCGGGATCAGATAGCGTTGCAATGTGACCCATCAGAATATCAGTTACATTTATCTTGCTACTCATACCTTTACCCCCATCTTAGGATAAAGCGAATCTGCGAGATCTTGTAGGACTCTTGTACACCACTTGTGCAGCGATTTCGACTCCGGGTTTCCAGCTACAAAATCTACGTCTTCTTCATCAATAGCGATCTCGCAAACCTGCTCATCTGCTGGCCTACCAATTGTGAATGTCCGTTTCTTACCGTCAAGTTCGAAAACAACTTTTACATGGGCACACATCGGCGAAAGATATTCAACAACTTTATATTCTTCGCTATTCGGATCAAGATAATCTTTGAATCTACCTAAGGAGGCGCGGCTTGGAGGCTTAATAACAAGCTGCTGTTCTTTGTGACCCAACCTCTTAATCTGATCTGTAATATCATTCATGCCTTCAAACTTTGTTAGCCTTAATTCTTTAGCATAAGCTTTCTCCCACGCAACAAATGCTTTCTTATACGCCAGTGGATTCATCTGCATATTTAATCTTGTTATCTTTAAAAACTCCACACGAAGCAAATCGTGCAGCAATGTTTTTATACCGCCCCCCTTAAAACTGTGAAGCAACGCAATACCTTCATTAAATCCAACGGGCACAAAAAACCTAACATAATGGCGTATTATTTCGGCGTTCTCTTGAGTTTTCTTATAGTCAACATTCCCTGTTTTAATATCTATAATATCATTTTTTACGCCATAGCTTCCGACCTCAAACCAACCAGCGACCTGACGTCGCTCAGGAAAAGTCTTCATCCCCTTGAATCGATAGACCTGTTTCGTTTCCTCAACGATGACAAACTTATCATCCAGTCTATTGACATAATCTTCTAAAACCTTAAACGCATCATACGCCCCAATCTTATCTAGCTTCGAGTACCGATCCTCGATATTTTTTTCATTGCTATTAGGGTCGTAAAAGCGGATCGAATAAGGTGCGATGGCATGCATAAAGCACTTCCCTGTGTATGTCAGCTAATTAGCCAAACCAAAATTTATTTTTCATCCCATGAAAAAGCGCAGCATTAGTTCTAAAATCGTAGCCACGACTTGCTCTACTGGGGCCCATCAACCACCCGTGCTCATGAACGGATAACATACTTTCCAGCCATGGAGCTTATGCTGGCATTGTGACCGCTGCAACATGAATCCCCTAATTTCAGAGGTACCTCAAGGCCGCTTAGACAGTCCAAGGTTCTGAGCCCGCAGGTTCATCAAGAGCGTTTCTCTACTAACCGTAACACCTCCATCAGCAGGAAAAAGGAGCACGTTGCGGAAGCGATGACAAAAATTGCGGAAGTGCCCCCCAAATCGCAGGCAATAAAAAACCCCGTAGACCTTGATCTACGGGGTTTTCAGTTTGGAGGCCGAGGTCGGAATCGAACCGGCGTAGGCGGATTTGCAATCCGCTGCATAACCATTTTGCTACTCGGCCAAACTTTCGATGCTTTGCAACCGCATCAAATGCATACAACTCGAAGCTGGAAACCTGAACTTGATCTAGCTTCCAACCCTTTGAATTCTAAGGGGTTTTTCGCATTCCTGAATCAGGAATGGACGCAATTCTGGACTTGTTCGCCGGGTATGTCAAGAACAGGAATAAAATAATTCAATGCGTTGCGCCTGCATGAGTCATCACTGGCGCACCCACCTTACCGGCCGAAAGAATCCACCCGCGCTATCAGGGCCCACGATAAGCGGCGAACGATGGTGCAACTGCCCTGGCCTGCGCACCGAAGCTCTCAATTAATTGCTGCACTCTATGCAGCAGTCAAATGCAAACAGACCAGATTGTTGAGCCTCTGGCACAGCCCTATCCTCGTTTCCTGCATCCCAGCTTCCTACCGCAAAGCTTCCAAGGAGATCGAGCATGGTCACACGTGTACAGCTTCACCAAGTCGGCGCCCCTCAGGTCCTGCAGTTCGAGCAGGTGCAAGCCCAGGCGCCCGGTGCCGGCGAGGTCTGGCTGGAGCAGACGGCCATCGGCGTCAATCCGCTGGACCTCAGCCAGCGCAGCGGCGCGGTGCCGGTTGCCCTGCCCTGCGGGCTCGGCCTGGAAGGCGCGGGGCTGGTCAAGGCGATTGGTCCCGGCGTCACCCAGGTCCAGGTAGGTGATCGCGTCGCCTATGCCACCGGGCCCCTCGGCGCGTATGCCAGCGCCCGCCTGTACCCGGCCGAGCGCCTGGTCAAGCTGCCGCCGGCGCTGGCCTCGGACGCCGCCGCGGCGCTGCTGTTCAAGGGCATCACCGCCCAGTACCTGCTCAAGACCACCTACCCCGTCGGCCCTGGCACCCGGGTGCTGATCTATGGCGCCGCCGGGGCCCTGGGCCAGTTGATGGTGCCCTGGGCCAAACACCTGGGGGCCACGGTCATCGGCGTCGTCTCCAAGGCGCAAAGCGTCGAGCGGGCCCGGGTCGCCGGTTGCGACGAGGTGCTGGTGTTCGATGCCGCGACCCTCGCCCAACAGGTCGTCGAGGTCACTCAAGGGCACAAGGTCGATGTGGTGTACGACCCGATCGGCCGGGTGTCCTTCGCAGCCTCCCTCGACAGCCTGCGTCCCCGTGGCTTGCTGGTGTCCTTCGGCGCGGCGTCGGGCGCTCCGGAGGCGGTGCAGGTCGGCACCCTCAACGCCAAGGGCTCGCTGTTCCTCACCCGCCCGTCCCTCGCCGCCCACAGCGCCAGCGCCAGCGAATACCAGGCGCGCGCCGCCGATGTGCTGGACGCCTTCGCCGCGGGTATCATCCAGCCCCGGATCTGGCAGCGTTACCCCTTGGCCGACGTGGCCCAGGCCCACGCCGACCTGCACGACGGACGCGCGCAAGGCGCCATTGTGCTGATACCTTGAGGCCGATCCTTTCCGTCCCTTCCGGCCATTTGGCCGCACAACGAGGCAGCCCAGGCACATGGATCCGTTCGACAGCCGACAGGCCGATGAACTCGCCACCTTGATGGCGCTCTTCGAGCACGGCTCTTTCGCCGCCGCCGGGCGGGTCTTGCAGCGCCACCCTTCGGTGCTGTCCAAGCGCCTGGCGGCGCTGGAAAATCGCCTGGGCATTCGCCTGGTGCAACGCACCACCCGGCAATTGCGCTTCACCGACGAAGGCGCGCGGTTAGTGGAGCGCTTGCGGCAGGCGGCGGGCCTGATCAGCGCAGCCGAACACGAAGCCTCCCAGGGCGCCGCGCAGATCCGCGGGCGCCTGCGCCTGGCCTTGCCTGCCGCCATGGGCCGGCGCTGGCTCAGCCCGATCCTCGCCGAGTTCGCCCTGGCCCATCCCGGGGTGACGCTGGAGACCGAGTATTCGGACCGCTTCGTCGACATCGTCGGCGAAGGTTTCGACGCGGCGATCCGCATCGGCGAACTGGCCGACAGCCAGCTGGTGGCGCGCAAACTCTGTGGGCACCGACGTATCCTCTGCGCGTCGCCCGACTACCTGCAACGCCATGGCGAACCGCGGCTGCCCGCCGATCTCGCCAGCCACAACTGCCTGGGCTTTACCGGCCTGCGTTCCTGGCCCGACTGGCGCCTGACCCGCCAGGGCCGGCTGGAAACCGTACGCGTCCACGGCACCTTGCAGAGCAACGACAACGAAGCCCTGCTGGCCGCGGCCCGGGCCGGCGTCGGCATTCTTGCCGGCGGCGACTGGCTGATGAACCAGGACCTCGCCTCGGGGCATCTGGTCCGGGTGCTGCCGCAGTGGCAGCTGGACAGCGACTCGGGGATCTTTCTGCTGCGCCCGTCGGCGCGCTTCAGCAGCGCCACCACCCAGGCCTTCAAGCAGTGGATCGAGGCACGCTTTGCCCAGGGCGCGCCCTGGGAAACGCCAGTCAGGGACGAGCCGTAGCAGCGTTCACAGCGAACTGACGATGAACTCCCGCAGCCACTGATGAGCCGGGTCGCGGTGGCAGCGCTCGTGCCAGAGCATGGCCAGGTCATAACCCGGGACTTCCAGCGGCGGCTCGACCACCTTCAGCGCCGGGTTGTCGCGCACCAGGCGCGACGGCAGCATCGCCACCAGGTCGGTGCTCGCCAGCGCCGAGAGCACAAACAGAAAATGCGGCACCGACAGCACCACCCGGCGCGTCAAGCCCACCTCGCCCAGCGCGCTGTCGGTGACACCCTGAAAACCGCCGCCATCGGGCGATACCACCACATGTTCCAGCTTGGCAAACTGCGCCAGGCTCGGGCGTCGTTGCAGGCGTGGATGGCCCGCGCGGCCCACCAGTACGTAACGCTCGCTGAACAGCACGCGGCGGCGCAGCCCCGGCGGCGAGTCCTCGCTGGTGTGCAGGGCCAGGTCGATGATGCCCTGCTCAGCCTGCTGGACCAGACGCCCCGGCTCCAGTTCGAGCACCGCCAGCCGGGTTCCGGGGGCCGCCGCGCGCAAGCCGGCCAGCGCCGGCAGGATCACCGTCGACTCGCCGTAGTCGGACGCCGATACGCTCCAGGTATTGGCCGCCGCGCCCGGGTCGAACGGGCTGGCCGGCGACACCGCCAGCTCCAATGCTTCCAGCGCCCGGCGCAACGGCTCGCGCAAGGCGTCGGCCCTGGCGGTGGGCCGCATGCCGCGCGGCCCCGGCAGCAGCAACGGGTCACCGAAGATCTCCCGCAGCTTGGCCAGGTGCACGCTGACCGAGGGTTGCGACAGGTTCAGGCGGTGCGCCGCGCGGGTCACGTTGTGCTCGGCGAGCAGCACATCCAGGGTCAGCAGCAGGTTGATGTCCAAGCGCCTTAAATTATTCACGACAATACCTGGGATATTGGATATTCATTTCCAATATACCTGGCAGCGGCCGATCCTGCTGTCTCCCGACATTGGAGACCCTGTGATGAATGTACTGCTGGTGTATGCCCACCCCGAACCCCGCTCCTTGAACGGCTCGCTCAAGGACTTCACGATCAAGCGCCTGGAGGCCGCCGGCCACGCGGTCCAGGTCTCGGACCTGTATGCGATGGACTGGAAAGCGCCGCTGGATGCCGACGACAGCCTGGGCCGGGCGCAGAACGCCCGCTTCGATCCATCCCTGGACTCCAAGCGCGCCTTCGAAGAAGGCCTGCAGTCGGCGGACATCGCCCGCGAGCAGGAAAAACTGCTCTGGGCCGACACCGTGCTGCTGCAATTTCCCCTGTGGTGGTTCTCCATGCCGGCGATTCTCAAGGGCTGGGTGGAGCGGGTCTACGCCTATGGTTTTGCCTATGGCGTGGGCGAGCATTCGGATGCGCGCTGGGGCGACCGCTACGGCGAAGGCACCCTGGCGGGCAAGCGGGCGATGCTGATCGTCAGCGCCGGCGGCTGGGAGTCGCACTACAGTCCGCGGGGCATCAACGGGCCGATGGACGACCTGCTGTTCCCGATCCACCACGGCATCCTCTATTACCCGGGCTTCGACGTGCTGCCGCCCTTCGTGATCTACCGCACCGGGCGCATCGACGAAGCGCGTTTCGCCACGATCTGCGACCAGCTCGGGCAGCGCCTCGACCACCTGGCGCAGACCGCGCCCATCGCCTTCCGCCCGCAGAACGCCGGCGCCTACCAGATCCCGGAACTCACCCTGCACCCGGACATTGCCGCGGACCGCCAGGGCTTTGCCGTCCACCTGCTGTAGCGCCGCTGCCCGGCTCGCTGCCAACCGCCACCCAGGACCTTGTCCCTGTGCCGCCAGAAATCTTGCAGATGCACGACGCAGCCCCTCTGGCGCGACAACCGGTAAAACAGCGCAGAGGCTCAGGCCCGCGCCTGGACGCTCGGCACCAGCATGCGCACCAGGGAGTCGGCCGTGCTGCGCAAACGCTGCGGCTCCTGGTAGATGCGTTCCATCACCGCCAGCCCGCGGGTGAAGGTGACCATGACCTGCGCCGCTTCTGCCGGCGCCAGGACCAGGTCGCCCCGGATCCGCTCGGCCGACAGCGCGCTGCTGATGGTCAGTTGCAGGGCGTCCAGCAGCTCGCGCAAGCGCTGCTGGATGCGCGGGCCGATCGCATCGGCTTCGGCGGCCGTCTTGGTGGTCAGGCAGCCTTTGGCCGGCGTGCCGCTGGTCATGTTGCTGATCGCCACTTCGAAAAACCGCCGCAGCGCGGTCTCGGCATCCGCGGCCTCGAGGGCCTTGGCGGCGTTGCCCAGAAAGCGCGTGGCGTAGGCTTCGAATGCCAGCAGGAACAACGCTTCCTTACCGCCGTAGGCATGGTACAGCGAGCCGCGCTGGACCTCGGCCGCCTCGGCCAGGTCGGCCATGGAGGTGGACTGCCAGCCCTTGCGCCAGAACACTTCAAGGACCGCCGACAACACTTTTTCTTCGTCAAACTGCCTGACACCCGCCATAAAAATCACTGCTCACATAATTGTTGACAACGTTGTCAAAGATACCAACACTGCGATCCTTGACAGCCCTGTCAATCATAGCCGATAGGCGCTGTGCGGTAAGCATGCTTGATGTACTGGTCCACGACTTTCGTTCCGCGCCACGGAAGGAAGTCGGCTTCACCTGCGCAGTCACGCCCGGTAACAGCGGTCGTGGGTGCGAGCGGTTTTCTCTTTTTACGTCAGGAAAAAGGAGTCTTCGAAATGGTTTCGAACAGTCGTATCCAGTATGGCTACATCAATGTCATCGAGCCCGCCGAGCACAAGGGCGAGCTCACCCGCGACAAGGTCGAGCGCTTCACCGAGGGGTTCAGCAAACCGGCCCTGCTGCGCAAACTCGCGCCCATCGGCGAGGAGTTCGCGCAACGGGCATTCTTCGATCAGGTCGGCTCGGGGAAAAACCTGCAATGGCGGGTCAAGTCCGGCGACCAGCCGGTGTCGATGCGCGACGAGAACGGCGCCTCGGACTACAACTACGTCACCGGTCGCGTCGGCACCGGGCAGGAATTCCTCGACGACATCTTCACCCACAACCTCGACGTCTACTCGCACCTGGGCACCATTTCCTCGAGCTACAACGACCCCTACGAGTGGGGCAAGGACGCCTTCAACCTGGTCAAGCAGCACGTCTTCAGCAAACCCTGGTTCAACATCGACGCCTGGAAAGTCACCGGCCACATGTTCCTCGGCTACAGCACCCAGGAATACGGCGAGCCGGCCCGCGGCGCGGTGGGCAGCGACTGGCACATTTTCCCGACCCTGAATATTTTCGTGATGATCGCCGGCACCAAGAAATGGAGCACCCGCCCACCGCAGCTGGGCGACCAGTTCCGCGACTACGACCTGATGTTCGAAACCAGCAGCGGCCGCGAGGCGCCAGGCGGCGACTACGAGGCCGACACCGTCTACGTCGAACCGGGCGACGTGCTGATCAACCCGCCCTTCGAATGGCACAAGGTGCTCAATGCCCGTGGCCTGAGCATCGGCGCGGCGTTCCGGGTGATCGACATCGACTACCTGGACAAGCTGGAGAACCGCCGCAACCTGGACCTCTCCAAGGTCGCCCATGACAATGGCCACTTCGCCGAGACCGAGGAGCTGGCGCACTTCCTCACCAGCGTCAACTACGCCTCGCGCCACATCAACCGGGCGCAGATGCTGCTCAACGACATCGAGTACGCCTACCTGCGCAAGCGCGGCAACGCCGGCTCGGTGAAGATCGGCCACCGCTAGCCCCGGGCATCGCAGCGAGGACCCGCTCATGACGCTCACCGTCAGTCCCGAACAGCGCTGGGCCGGCATTCTGTGCGGCCTCGCCGCGGCCTTGATCTGGGGCGCGTTCCCGGTGGTCACCCGGCTGGGGCTGACGCGCACGCCGCTGGATGCCTACGACATCACCTGCATCCGCTACAGCGTCTCGGGGCTAATCCTGCTGCCCTACCTGCTCCGCCATGGCCGCCGGGGCCTGAGCTGGACGAGCATCGGCCTGATGGTCGTCGGCATCGGCGCGCCGTACATGCTGGTGGTGGCCCAGGGGCTGGCCCTGGCCCCGGTGGAGCTGTTCGCGGTGGTGACTCCCGGCAGCATGATCCTGTTGTCGATCCTGATCAGCGCGCGGCTGTTCGGCACCCGCCTGGGCGCCCGGGCGAACGCCGGCACCGCGCTGATCATTGGCGGCGTGCTGCTGGCCGGCTGGCACAGTTTCGCCGGGGCCCAGGCCTCGCCCTACGCCTACCTGATGTTCCTGCTCGGCGGCCTGCTGTGGGCGATCTACACCCTGGTGTCGAAATGGTCCGGCAGCGCCGCGCTGCACGCCACGGCGATCGTCTCGGTGTGCTCGATGGTCCTGTACCTGCCGGTCTACCTGGGCAGCCGCGGGCTACGGATCCTCCAGGCGCCGCTCTGGGATATCGGCATCCAGGTGGTCTACCAGGGCCTGCTGGTGTCGACGGTGGCGTTGTTCTTCTACAGCCGCTCGGTCCAGTTGCTCGGTGCTGCGCTCGGTTCCACCTTCGCCGCGCTGGTGCCGGGCACGGCCATGGTGCTGGCCGCCCTGCTGCTCGGCGAGCGCGCGGACAGCACCGCCATCGCCGGCTTGCTGGTGGTGACCGCCGGCATGCTCCTGACCCTGCTGCCGCAACGCCCGCGCCCGCTGCCGGGCGCCATCGGCCAGCCGACACCCCGGCCACCAGGACCCACGCCATGAACGACCTGCATGAGCGGACAGCGGCCACTGTCCACAACCAAGGAAAATCAAGCATGAGCAGCCCCCCCCTGACCCTCTACGAACTGGCCGGCGCAGACCCGGACCTGCGCTTCAGCCCGCACTGCTGGAAGACCCGCATGGCCCTGGCCCACAAGGGGCTGCAAAGCCAGCGCATCGCCTGGCGTTTCAGCGACAAGGCGCGTATCGCCTTCTCCCGACAAGGCGCGGTTCCGGTGCTGGTGGATGGCGACCAGAGCATCAGCGACTCTTGGCGCATCGCCCTGCACCTGGAGCAGCGTTACCCCGAGCGCCCGTCCCTGTTCGGCGGCCGCGAGGCCATCGCGCTGTCGGCTTTCGTCAACCGCTGGGCCGACAGCATGCTGCTGCCCGCCGTGGCCCGAGTGATCCTGCTGGATGTCTACGCGCAACTGGCCGCCGAGGACCGGGCCTATTTCCGCAGCTCCCGCGAAGCGCACTTCGGCACCTCGCTGGAACAGCTGGTGGCCCCCCAGGCCCAGCATCTGGAACAGCTGCGCCAGGTCCTGACCCCGCTTCGCCAGACCCTCAAGGGCCAGCCCTTCCTGGCCGGCGAGGCCCCGGCCTACGCCGACTATTGTGTGTTCGGCATGTTCATGTGGGCGCGCTGCACCAGCGGCGAAGAACTGCTGGCCCCCAACGACGCCCTGCATGCCTGGCGCGAACGCCTGCTGGACGCCTTTGGCGGGCTGGCGCGCGCGGCCACCCTGGCCACCCCCCTCGAGACTGGAGCACGCCATGTCCAATGATCCCGCCCTGCACGACTTCGCCGTCCGTTCCTCGGACAAGATCCGCTACGCCGATACCGACCGCCAGGGCCATGTGAACAACGCGGTATTCGCCACCTTCCTCGAAACCGGGCGGGTGGAGATCATCTACGACCCCCACGCGCCCCTCGCCGAGCCCGGCAGCGAATTTGTCATCGCGCGCCTGGAGCTCGACCTGCGCGCCGAACTGCGCTGGCCCGGCACGGTGCAGATCGGCACCCGGGTCGCGACCCTCGGCAAAAGCTCGATGACCCTGGAACAGGCGCTGTTCCAGGACGGGCGCTGCGCGGCCCTGGCCAGCACCGTGATCGTGCAGATCGATGCCCAGAGCCGGCGCTCGAAACCTTTTGGCGAAACGGCGCGGCGCCGCTTGGGCGCCCTGACCACGGCCGCGGAGTCGTTCGCGGAAAAATAGGTGGAGGACGCCATGTCGACGCTACAGCAACTGTTCTCGGCCCTGCCGTTTTTCCAGCTGGCGGTAATTATCGTCGCCAGCCAGCTGTGCGGCGCGCTGCTGGCCCGCTGGGGGCAGTCGCGGGTGATCGGCGAAATCTGCGTGGGCATCCTGCTCGGTCCCTGCCTGCTGCTGGCCCTCGGCGCGCAGTGGCATGCCGCGGTCTTTCCGGCGGCCATCCGCCTGGGCATCGAGACCCTGGGCAATATCGGCCTGGTCCTGCTGATGTTCCAGATCGGCCTGCGCTTCGACAGCAACCACCTGGGCAGCCACAAGATCGGCTTCAGCGCCCTCTCGGTGGCCGGTGGCGGGGTGATCCTGGCCTTCGCCCTCGGGGCCATGGTCGGGCTGCTCTCCCACAGCGCCCTGGCGCCCGCCCAACCCCGGCTCGGCTATGTGCTGTTCTGCGGCATCGCGCTGTCGATCACTGCCCTGCCGGTGCTGGTGCGAATCATCAGCGACCTGGGGCTGGAGCACTCGCTGGCCGGGACCGTGGGCATCGCGGCCGCCGCCATCACCGACATCATTGGCTGGGTGCTGCTGACGGTCATCGTCGCCCTGTCCAGCAGCGACAGTTCGCTGTTCGGGGTGCTCCGCCAGCTGAGCTTCATCGTCCTGTTCCTCGCCCTCGCCCGCTGGGGTTTGCGCCCGCTCCTGCACACCTTGTTTACGCGGCTGCCCGCGACCCGCAGCGCGGCCCCCGCCGCCGATATGAGCATGGCGCTGATGCTGGCGACCGCCCTGCTGTGTGGCTGGATCACCACCCTGATCGGCCTGCACAGCGCCCTGGGCGGGCTGATCGCCGGCTGGCTGCTGCGCGAGCGGCGCCAGCACTGGCACCGCCACATGGAAGGCTTCGTCAACATCGGGCTGGTGCCCTTCTACTTCGCCGCCACCGGGCTGAAGATGGACCTCGGCGCCCTGGCGCCGCTCGACAGCTGGCTGTGGCTGCTGGCCTTCTTCGTCGCCGCGGTGCTGGGAAAAACCGCCGGCTGCTACCTCGCCGGACGCCTGGCCGGCCTCTCCGTGGAGGTCTCGCGCAGCGTCGCGATATTGATGAACACCCGTGGCCTGATCGAGATCATCGTGCTCTCCGTGGGCCTGGACATGGGGCTGATCTCCCAGAGCGCGTTCTTCCTGCTGTTGATGGTGGCCATCGCCACCACCCTGATGACCACCCCGCTGCTCCGGCGCCTGGCCAGGATCGAGGCCCTTCCATCCGCCCTGGCGAAAGGCGAGCTGCAGACTTCCGATCGGTAAGCATCGGCCGACCGGGTATCCCGCATAAAAATCAGGCACGGCACGGAGCCGGGAAACCCGCCGGCTACACTCGCAGCTTGTGCCTTGCCTGCGCCCGCAAGCCTGGCCGGGTACTGGATATCCCTCGCCAACCACAGGAGGTGCGGCGGCCATGGCCTTTAGCGAAATCGACTACGAAACCCAGGGACCGATCAGGATCATCCGTTTCAACCGGCCGCAGAAACGCAATTGCATCGGCCCCACCACCCACCTGGAACTGATCGAGGCCTGGAGCCGTTTTCGCGACGATCCGCACGCCCTCGTGGCCATCATCACCGGCGCCGGCGACCAGGCTTTCTGTGCCGGCGGCGACCTCAAGGCGGCGCTCGATCTGGTGCCCACCACCGCGGACGAGATCGCCGCGCACAATCGCGGCGAGCGCCCCGGGATCATCGGCCCGAGCCGCTGGACGGATATCTACAAACCGGTGATCGCCGCGGTGAACGGCGTAGCCTACGCCGGCGGCCTGGAGTGGGCCTGCTTCGCCGATATGCGCATCGCCGAGGAACACGCCACCTTCGGCGTGACCTGCCGCCGCTGGAACATCGGCCTGGGCGATGGCGGCACCCAGCGCCTGCCACGCATCGTCGGCATGGGCCGGGCGCTGGAATTGATCCTCACCGGCAAGGTGATCTGCGCCAGCGAGGCGCTGGCTATCGGCCTGGTCAACGAGGTCGTCGCCAAGGGCCGCTCGCTGGAGCGGGCGCTGGAACTGGCGCGCCTGCTCTGCACCCTGCCCCAGCCCGCCATGCGCTCGGACAAGGAAGCCGTCATCCGCGGCTACGGCCAGCCCCTGGCCGAGGGCCTGCGCATCGAAGCCGAGTGTTTCAACCGCTCCATCCATGAGCCGGAAACCCAGGAAGGACTGCGCCGCTTCCGCGAACGCGACCACCCGGACCTGCGCGACGACGCCAGTCAGCGGTGAAAGGCCTGCGTATCCATGATCGGTAGGCCTCCTGGGTGGATGCCTACCTTTCAGACCAGTTCTTGCAACAGGCTATTGGGACATAGCCTTCTTTTATGTCTCGGCCTCGGCTCCGCGTGCCCTGGTCACCTCAAAAGAGCCTGTTCCACAGGCGCTTGAGCGCATTCGGCTGTTCCGCCCGCTCGCCGGTCGATTGAGGTGCCGAGGGCGGCGGTGAAGGCCGCGCAGCGGACGGGCGCAGCGCTTGGCCACTGCGTTTGCGCTGCTCATGCCGGTCCCGGAGTGCGAGTAGTTCGGGGCTGTCCGGACGGGCTTCCAGACCATGCTTGATATAGGCCCGCGCCAGGTCGCGATCGCCCTTGGCATACGCGCTTTCGCTCATCTCGGCGTAGAGCAGTGCCACCTGGTTCAACCCGGCTAGCGCCTGGGCGTTCCCCGGCTCCAGGCCGAGTATCTGCCGGTAATAGAACACCGCGCTGTCATCCTCGGGCTCCAGCAGGTGTTCTTCGGCGATGCGCTGCTCGGCCAGTTGCCGGTAGCCGGCGATCCGTGCCGCGGCTACCCGTTGCAGTCCTTGCCGGGCCTGCGCGCTGGCTTCGTCGAGCTGCAAGGCCTGGTTGAAGAAATACTCGGCATTGTCCTGCGCCGGCTCGACCAGCTGGCCCGCCGCCAGGCGCTGTTCGCCACGCGCCAGCAGCTCGGCGATCTCGAACCGCTGCTGCAGGTACAGGCCGGTGCCGCTGGCAGCGCCGAGCAGCAGCAGGCTGCCGAGTGCCCACAGCGCCAGGCGCCTGTTCGGGCTGCGCCGGCGGGCGGGCTCGGGCTCGGCCTGGGCCTGGGCCTGGGGCGGCGCAGGATCGACCAGGGCCGGCGCGAAGCGGGTAGATTCCAGCGCCACCTCGCTGGGCTCGTCCGGTTCGTCCGGTTGCTCTGGCTGGTCCAGCTCATCGAGTGCCTGCAGCAGCGCCCGGCAGTCGGCGAAGCGCTGGTTGGGGTCCTTCGCCAGCATCCGCTCGAACACCGCCTTGTACGGGCTGATGTGCGCCGGCAAGCTCGGCGGCGGCATCTGCACGTGGTTCATCACGGTCTGGGTATAGCTGGCGCCGCGGAACGGATTGGTGCCGATGAGCATCTCCAGGAAGATCACGCCCAGGCTGTAGATGTCGGTGCGGATATCCAGCGGCTGGCACTGCGTCTGTTCCGGGCTGCTGTAGGCCGGGCTGCCGACCGCGATGCCGAGCCCGGTGAGCTCGCTGTCCATCTCCAGCGCCTTGGCGATGCCAAAATCGGTGATCACCACCGTGCCGTCGCTGCGGAAGAGGATGTTCGCCGGCTTGATATCGCGGTGGATCAGGCCCTGCTCATGCACCACGGCGAGGCCGGTGGCGATCTGCCGGACGATATCCAGGGCGCGCCTCGACTCGAACACCTCGCCCTTGTGCTGGGCCAGGTCGCCGCCGCCGACAAACTCCATGGCCAGGTAGTAGCGGCCATCGGCCAGTCTGTTGATGTCGTGGATGGTGATGATCGAGGGGTGGTGCAACGAGGCGACGATATGCCCCTCGCGGATGAAGCGCTTGCTGAACGCCTCGTCATTGGCGTTGAGCAGTACCTTCACCGCCACCTTGCGGTGCAGCGACTCCTGGGTTGCCAGGTAGACTTCGGCCATCCCGCCTTGGCCAAGCCGGCTATGCACGCTGTAGCCGGGTATCTCGGGTAATCGTTCGTCCATGAAAGAATCCGTGCGCAGCCGCTGATTGAGGTATCACCGATACTGTCGGGCCGGATGTCACCCGTCGGATCAGGTCTCTATGAATTAAGAGCGGGGAACTTTTCCGATAGTTCCTGGCTCGCCGTCTGCTGCCGTCCTGGCGTTTCGCGCTGCGCCTGGCTGGGCAGAACCCCGGCCTGTCGGGCCGAATGTCACCCGTCGGGGCTCTAATTGATAAGAGCGGGGAACTTTTCCGATAGTTCCCGGCTCGCCGTCTGCCGTCGTCCTGGCGTTTCGCGCTGCGCAATGCCGACATATGAGCCTATCCTGGGCGCTGCAAGCGCCCGCCGGCGGTCGTTCAGCAGCGCTTCGTAGCCCAACGGAGGTGAGCCACATGTCACGAATGGTTTCGCTCCTGGCATTGCTCGGCGCCTTGTACCTGGCGCTCTGCGTCGTGGCGTGGGGGTTTCAGCGTTCGCTCATCTACTTCCCCCAGCCCCGCGCCATCGCCAGCCCCGCCACGCTGCTCAGGCTGCCGGTCGCCGACGCCGAGGTACTGGTTTCCGTGAGGCCCCACGACGGCCCGAAGGCGTTGCTCTACTTCGGCGGCAACGCCGAGGACGTGTCCCGCAACCTGCCGGAGTTTACCCGGGCCTTTCCCGAGCATGCACTCTACCTGCTGCACTACCGAGGCTATGGCGGCAGTTCCGGATCGCCCTCCGAGGCGGCCATCGCGGGCGATGCCATGGCCCTGTTCGACAAGGTGCAGGCCACCCACCCGAGTATCGCGGTGGTCGGGCGCAGCCTCGGCGCGGCTGTCGCCGTGCGCCTGGCCAGCCAGCGTCCGGCATCGCGCCTGGTACTGATCACGCCGTTCCACAGCCTGCAGGAGTTCGCCGCCAGCCGGTTTCCCTATCTTCCGGTGAGGTGGCTGCTGCGGGACAAGTTCGAATCCTGGAAATACGCACCGCGCATCGCCGTGCCGACTTTGCTGATCGCCGCCGAACACGACGAAGTCATCCCGCGTTCGAGCACCGAGACGCTCTATGCGCATTTCGCCCCCGGCGTGGCCAGGCTCGAGGTCATCCCGGGCGTGGGGCACAATTCGATAGGCGCGAGCCCGCGGTTCCTGGAACTGCTCCGCAGCGGGCTGTGAGCGCGCCGGCCTTCCGGCTAGCTGCGAGGGGGCGGGGCGTGTGGGATACAGGCCCGGGGCGCCCGCCTCGGCACCCCGGGCTGCCTGCTACGCCGTGACCGCCGGCGCGTAGCGCACCGCCAGCTTGCGCAAGGCGACGTAGAACACTGGGGTCAGGAACAGCCCGAACAGGGTCACCCCGAGCATGCCGGAGAACACCGCGACCCCGGTGGCGCGGCGAATCTCGCTGCCCGCGCCGCTGCCGATCAGCAACGGCACGGAGCCGGCGATAAAGGCTACCGAGGTCATGACGATCGGCCGCAGGCGCAGGCGGCACGCCTCCAGCGCCGCCTCGATGATGCCCTTGCCCTGGAGCTCCAGCTCCCGGGCGAACTCGACGATCAGGATCGCGTTCTTGCAGGCCAGGCCCATCAGCACCACCAGCCCTACCTGGACGAAGACGTTGTTGTCGCCGCCGCTGAGCCACACCCCCGACAAGGCCGCGAGCATGCACACCGGCACGATCAGGATCACCGCCAGGGGCAGCGTCCAGCTCTCGTACAGGGCGGCGAGGACCAGGAACACCAGCATCACCGCCAGCGGGAACACCACCGCCGCGGCATGGCTCTGCGTGACCTGCTGGTAGCTCAGGTCGGTCCATTCCAGGGTGATGCCGCGGGGCAATACCCGGGCGGCGATCTCTTCCAGCTTGGCGATCACCTGGCCCGACGACAGCTGCTTGGGATCGGAGTCGCCGATCAGGTCGGCCGCCGGGTAGCCGTTGTAGCGCACCACCGGGTCGGGGCCATAGCTGGGCGTCACGGTGATCATCGCGCCGAGCGGCACCATCTCGCCCCGGTCGTTGCGCACCCGCAGGTTGCCGATGTCCTCGGCGGTCTGCCGGTAGGAGCTGTCGGCCTGGGCCATGACCCGGTAGACCCGGCCGAACAGGTTGAAGTCATTGACGTAGACCGAGCCCAGGTAGGTCTGCAAGGTATTGAACACATCGCTCAACGACACCCCTTGCGCCTTGACCTTGACCCGGTCCACCTGCACCTCCAGCTGCGGGATGTTGGCCTGGTAGGAGCTGACCGGGTAGGTCATGCCCGGGGTCTGCGCCACCGCGGCCTGGAAGGCGCTCAAGGCATTCTGCAGGGCGCCGTAACCCAGGCCGGCGCGGTCCTCGAGGTACAGCGAATACCCCGAACCGTTGCCCAGCCCCTGGATCGGCGGCGGCAACAGCGCATAGGCAAAACCTTCGTGGACCTGGGACAGCTTGGCGTTGAGTTCGGCATTGATCTGCGCCGCGCCGCGCTCGCGCTGGTCGAACGGCTTGAGGATCACGTAGGCGGCCATGACATTCGGCGTGTTGACCGATTGCAAGGCATTCAGGCCGCTGAAGGCCGGCACGGTCTCCACGCCCTCCACCGAGAGTGCCGTCTCGATCAGCTCGCTGGTCACCGCATCGGTGCGGGCCAGGGACGCGCCTTCCGGCAGCTTGGCGCCGGCGAACAGGTAGAGTTTGTCCTGGGTCGGGATAAAACCGCCCGGCACCAGGTTGAACATCCAGGCCGTACCGACCAGCAGCAAGGCGTAGAGCAAGAACACCGAGCCGCGCCGCCCCAGGGAGTAGGACACCAGGCCGTGATAACCCTCGGAGCGGCGTTTGAACATCCGATTGAAGGCGCGGAAAAAGCCCCCGAAAACCTTCTGGATGCCCCGCTCCAGCCAATCCTGCGGCGCGCCGTGGGGCCTGAACAGCTTGGCCGCCAGGGCCGGCGACAGGGTCAGGGAGTTGATCGCCGAGATCACCGTGGAAATCGCGATGGTCACCGCGAACTGCTTGTAGAACTGGCCGGTGACGCCGGAGAGAAAGGCCATGGGAATGAACACCGCGCACAGCACCAGGGCGATGGCGATGATCGGCCCGGACACCTCCTTCATCGCCCGGTGCGCCGCCTCCCGCGGGTCGTAGCCCTTTTCGATGAAGCGCTCGACGTTTTCCACCACCACAATCGCATCGTCGACCACGATGCCGATGGCCAGCACCAGGCCGAACAGGGTCAGGGTGTTGATCGAATACCCCAGTAAATACAGCCAGGCGAAGGTGCCGATCACCGACACCGGCACCGCGATCAGCGGGATGATCGAGGCGCGCCAGGTCTGCAGGAACAGGATCACCACCAGCACCACCAGCACCACGGCTTCCATCAGGGTGTGCTGCACCGCGCTGATGGACTCCCGGACGAACACCGTCGGGTCCCACACTGCCTTGTAGGCCACGCCTTCGGGGAAATGCCGGGACAGTTCGTCGAGCTTGCCGTAGACCGCCTCGGCGACCTGCAAGGCGTTGGCCCCCGGCGAGAGGAAAATCCCCACCGTCGCCTGGTTGCGGTCATCCAGGCGCGCGCGCAGGGTGTAGTCGCCCGCGCCAAGCTCGACCCGGGCCACGTCCGACAGCTTCACCAATTGCCCGTCCGCCCCGCTCTTGAGGACGATATCGGCAAACTCCTGTTCGCTGCGCAAGCGCCCGCGCACGCTGATCGACACCAGGAAATCGGCGCCCTGGGGCGAAGGCTCGGCGCCCAGCTGGCCGGCCGAGACCTGCACGTTCTGCTCGCGGATGGCATTCACCACGTCGGCCGCGGTCAGTCCCCGGGCGGACAGGCTGTTGGGGTCCATCCAGATGCGCATCGCGTAGTCGCCCGAACCGTAGACCCCGACATCGCCGATCCCGGACAGCCGCGACAGCTCGTCCTTGACGTGCAGGGTCAGGTAATTGCGCAGGTACAGCGAGTCGTAGCTGTTGTCCGGGGACAGCAGGCTGACGTACATCAGCGGCGTCGGCGATTGCTTCTGGGTGGTCACGCCATACTGCCGCACCTCTTCCGGCAGCCGCGACAGCGCCTGGCTCACGCGGTTCTGCACGCGCACCGCGGCGGTGTCCGGATCGACGCCGGGGACGAACGTGATGCTCAGCGCCAGGCTGCCGTTGGAGCCGGTGACCGACTTCATGTACATGATCCCTTCGACGCCGTTGATCGCCTCTTCCAGGGGCACGGCGACCGATTCGGCGATCTCCTTGGGGTTCGCCCCCGGGTAGGTGGCGCGCACCACCACGCTGGTCGGCACCACCTCGGGGTATTCCCCCGACGGCAGCACCGGGATGGCGATCAGGCCGAGAGCGAAAATGATGATCGACAGGACGATGGCGAAGATCGGTCGGTCGATGAAAAACTTGGAAAAATCCATGGCCGCTCTTCCTTATTTCACCAAGGGCATCTGGGGCGTGGCGGCCGCGGCCTGCTGCGGCGGCGCGGCGATGTCCCTGGGCTCCACCGCCATGCCCGGGTAGAAGATCTTCTGCGCCCCGTTCAGCACCACCCGGTCGCCGACCGCCAGCCCGGCGCTGATCACCCGCAGGCCATCGAGCTGGCGGCCCAGGGTCACGTCCTTGCGCAGGGCCTGGTTTTGCGGGCCGATGACGTATACGTATTTGCGGTCCTGGTCGGTTTGCACCGCGCGATCGTCGATCAGCACCGCACGGGTCTCGCTGCCGCCTTCAAGACGCACCCGGGCGAACAGGCCCGCGGTCAGCCGGCGCTCGGGGTTGGGCAGCACCGCGCGCACGCGGATGGTGCCGGTGGCCGGGTCGACCTGGTTATCCAGGAAGTCCACGGTACCGGTCAGGGGGAAGGTCCCGACATCGTTGGCCAGGCCGACCCGCACGGTATTGCTCACCCCCGGGCGCTGGCCCTTGCCCAGCAGTTCGGTGTAGCGCAGCAGGCTCTGCTCGTCAGCGTCGAAATAGACGTACATCGGGTCCTGGGAAACGATGCTGGTCAATATGCTCTGGTCGGCCTGGGCCAGGTTGCCGAGGGTCAGCATGGCCCGGCCGACACGCCCGGAAAACGGCGCGCGGACCTGGGTGAAATCGAGGTTGAGCTGGGCCGTGGCCACTTCGGCGACGGCCGCGTTCACGTCCGCCACGCCCTGGGCCAGGGAGGCGCTGCGAATGTCGCCCTCCTCCCGTGACAGCGCCGACTGCTTGACCAGGGCCTGGCCGCGGCGGTCCTGCTCGCTGGCGAGGCGCACCGTGGCGCGGGCCCGGGCCAGCCGGGCCTGGGCGCTGGCCAGCGCCTCGCGGTAAGGACGCGGATCGATGACGAACAGGGTCTGGCCCTTTTCCACCTCGTCGCCCTCGCGGAACGCCACCCGGTCGACATAACCGCTGACCCGTGGCCGCAGGTCGACGGCGTCGATCGCGCTGATGCGGCCATTGAACAGGTCCCACTCACGCACCGCCTGCACGCTCACGGTCGTCACCTCGACCACCGGCGCCGCGGCGGCGACCGGCTCGGTCTTCTCGTTACAACCGCCCAGCGCCAACAGGAGGCACAGCGCTCCGAGTCGATGGGTTGAAGAACAGCCTCGACCGACTACTCGGCGAATTCGATTCATGAACGTGGACTCCCGCTGCACCAGAGGTGTTGATTTATAGGCAGATGGAATATAAAAGTTAAAGCTAACTTTAAGTAAAGCCCCTTCGGAGGCCCCATGAAAAAGCCCAGCGAACCGCTGCTGACCATCACCGAAGTCGCCCGGCGCAGTGGCGTCATGGCCTCGGCCCTGCGTTTCTACGAGACCCGCGGGTTACTCCACTCGATCCGCGTGGGCAACGGCCACCGCCGCTACCCACGCTCGATCCTCAGGCGGGTCGCCTATATCGTGTTCGCCCAGCGCATCGGTTTCTCGCTGGATGAAATCATCCAGCAACTGACTGGCCTGCCCATCAACACCGCACCGGCGGGCGCGGACTGGCGACGCCTGACCGCCACCTGGAAAACCCGGGTGCAGCAACGCATCGCCGAACTCGAACGGCTGAACATGAGCCTGGAGGAATGCATAGGTTGCGGCTGCATGTCGATGGAACACTGCCAGCTCAACAACCCCGAGGACATCTACTCGCGCAACGGCTGCGGCGCCCGGCGCTGGCTGGGGGACCAGAAAATCGTTATCGCCCCTGGGCAGGAGGCGGATTGATCCGGACTGCGACCTCCTGGTCCGATGCCGGGATATCTCAGGCCAGCACGTCAGTCAGAGGCATGAGTCCCACTGCCAGATGCGCCGGGCTCTAGGGCCACTTGATGCAATCAGCGCTAGAGGTGCATCCACCTGGAGCAAGCGTGGCCAGCACCTCGTCCAGCTTTACCAGGACAACGTCTGCGCAACCTGATTTGCCTCGGTCTCGGTTTGACCTCCGCTCATCACGGGTGCCCGCAGCAATGACCGCTGGCCTTTGCGGTCCACGATCCAGAACGCCATCCCTATCGGCGTTGCTCGTTGGGCGCCGGTGATGGGGTCGACATCGGCAACACTTTCGTCCTTTACTCCCTTCGTTACGTCGAATACCCATTTACGACCGACTACCGGCGCTGCCTCGCGCTTGACTGACTTGGGCACGAACGTCGTCTTGCGCACGTTGCCCGCTTGCAGCTGCAGCTGTCCTGCCATGAAGGCACGCAGCATCGACTCGAGCTCGTCGTCAGATGACGTGTCCAATCCCGCGCTCAGGCCCAACTGCATCCCTGTCTGCACATTCTCGTAGTAGAAACGATTGGCGCTGCCATAGCTCAGGCGATAGGTGCCCACGCGCATGGGTAATTGCATGCCCGTCGCTCTGTTGACCAGGGCATTTGCGCCTTCGGGTATGCCCCAACCCCACAGCGCATCGCTCTCCTGCCAATCGAGGAAGGTCCTGTTCAAGGCGCTGGCCTCGCGGTTCCGGCCTTGGCGGTAGGCAATATCCGCGGCATAGTCCAGCGCAGTCTGATAGATCCCGCCGTCGGGATCGCCGCCGTTGTACTGCCAGGCGGACAGGGCCTGTTCCAGCGAACTGCGAGCGTCCTCCAAGGCCCCGCGCCGGTACTGTGACACGCCGACAAAGGTATTCAGGCGGGCGATTTCCAACGCAAAAAACGCGTCAGGCAGCGCCTGTTCCGCCAGCTCGCCGGCCTTGGACCAACCGCCCGGTGTCGCCCAGTGCAAATCGATTACCCGGTCCTGTTCAGCCATGGTGCGCTCACGGAACAGCGGATGCTCGCCCTGCCATTGCAGTGTTGCGAAAAACTTGCCCAGTTGCTCCATGGCCTGGGCCTCGTCCTGCAAACTGAAGTCAACGGCAACGTGCAGGCGCCAATCACCCCGCAGCGCCACCCAAATGCCCCTGACACCTTGCTCGCCCGAGTCCTCCCATTGCGCTCTCCCTTTGACTGACATCAGACCATCGAAGGGTAGATCAGGCATTGCCGACGCACGCACTTGCTCAGCGGGCGTTCCCTGATAGGGTTTGAGCGACTCCTGGCGCTGGGTAGCATCCCGTCCGCGCTGTGTTTCGTCGTAATACAAAGAAATCTCGGCGCTTAGAGGACCGTTCACTAGCGCCTGGGTATAGCGCACTCGAGCGCCGAAGTTCCGCTTATCGGCCGGTTCGAACTCCGTTAACTTCCACTGCCCCACCATCAGCGGCAGCGATAAACCGGCAAGCTCGTAACGCAAACGCGGCTCGTCTGGCGCCAGGCGCCATAACCTGGAATAGGGCCTGCCGACGGCAAAGAGCTTTTCCTGCAGACGGGTGACCTCCGCCCTTTCACCTGCACGCATGCTTGCCTCGATGGCCACACCCAACAGCTTCGCGCTGTGGTAGTTGCGAAATCGCCTCCCGTTGGAAAGCGCTTCCGCCGCGTCTTCATACGCCACCTGCTCTTCGGCGGCGGCGCGGGCCTCGGCGTACTGCCCCTGCTTGAACAGCAGGTTGACCAACAAGGTGCCCCCGTCCAGCCTCGCGTTGATGCCGTTGATACCCTCCTTGCGGCCCGCCTCCATCGCCACCCGCGCCGCGACGGTGGCCGCCGCCAGAGATTCCTCGCGATCCAGGCGCTGCGCCTTAAGCAATAGTATGTAAGAGAGTTCCTGTTTCGGTTCCGCAGCCCAGGCGGGGGTGCATAGTGACAACAGGACTGCGGCCAAAAGAGAGACATATCGATTTCGTTTTCGGCACTTCATATCAGGTTCCGGGACAGGCGCCATACATTTGAAACTCATTATTCAACTTCTCCATTCAACTTCTCCGAAACACAGCCAGAAAGTACTTTTTTGAGCATTTCGCTCATCCTGATAAAGGGACAGTTGGCACCCTTTAACTCCTGCTCCCGGCAACGACTCGAACAGCAAGGTGGGGTTAGCCGCCGAACCACTTGGAGTGGCGCTAGCGAATAGCATCGACGTCCAGATCGAACGCGGCACCCGGGACGGGGCCGCCCACCAAGGCGGCAATCGCACGATCGTTGCTGTCGGCATCCGGCGGTGCCATCGCGAATTGTTCAGGCACGCGATTGAAGGGGTGCGCCAACCAGCGCTCCAGACTCATTGCCAGTACCTCGGGCTGGTTGGCGATCAAGCCGTAGACCTTCGCCTCAGTGACCTGGTCTTTGCTTAATTTCAGCAGGCGAAGCCGGGTCTCTCGGACCTTGGCGATTTCGTCTTGTAGCTGGGATGCCTTGAACGTTCCCGCTGGGGTGGAATTGGAGAGCTCCTTCATCATTTGCCTGGTGATTTCCTCCAGGGCCTTTTCTATCTCGAAAAGCTCTGTATCAGTCACCGAGGCGCTTTTTTTCTTCAGCGCCTCTTGCCAGCGACGCAAGGAAGCCCAGCAGTGGGGGATGTAGCTGGCCACCATCTTGTGATCGGCATTGTCCAGCATCTGGCGTATCAATCCACCACGATCGGGTAAACCGCCTTCCGCCTTCAGCGCCTTGGCACATACCGCCCCCGCATGCTCGGTGACGGTTTCACAACCCGGAGTCCAGAGGATTGCCGAGCGGTCGCCATCCTTGAACGAGATCGGCATGAAATGGCGCAGCCTACCGTGGTGCGTATAAGACTCGCCAGTCATGTTCACCGGGCTCAGGGCCAACACCGCCAACCCCGCGGGGACGTTGGCGAATGTAAGAACGGCACCCAGGCCAGTCATGCCCCAGGAGGTCTTCATCCAGGGAGCCGGGACACTCGGCACCGGATCGTTCTGGTTGACCATGCGGTGGTGCGTCAACGCATGGGCGCTTTCGACAAAGGTCTTGTCGCCTGCGCGGGGGCTGCCGTAGGTGTAGAGCAGGATATCCGCTGCATACCGCTCCTCGCGTCGCAGCATCTCCGCGACCAGCAAGGCCACGGCACCGCCCAGGCTGTGACCGGTAATCACCAGCTTCTGCCCGCTGTAGAATTTATCCAGGTAAGTTGCGACGAAGGTCCGAACGGCCTTTGCAGAACCATAGAAGCCGTTATGTACCTTGCCCACGCCCTCCTCGAAAGGTACCTGTGCAGCATCTATATCGCGCAGCATATCAGGCCCCCCGGCGGTCCCCCGTATCGCCAGCAAAACCAGCTCATCGTTATGGGTGATAAACACCTGAGAGTCGGTACCACCCTGCTTGCCCGCATCGTCAAAGAAGTGGAGCTTGGCGGGATGCTCCTGCTCCGTCCCCAAATCAGGACTGTTCACATCAGGGTACAGTTCAGGGTCGAAAGGGATAACTTCCAGACGTTTGGAATACGCCACGTCCGTATACAGGGGGTAGTAGGTTTCCTTGGACACCTGGCTCGCTTCGACCCGCCAAAGCTCATCGAACCTGGCCAGCCCATCGCCAAACCAGTTACCGACGCTGGGCTGAGTCGGGAAACTCACGCTATCGCTCACCACCGGCTGTGTATCAGGGACCTGGCCAAACGGGCTGTAGCTCAGGGTCGCCATCAATGCCAGTTGGTACAGGTTGAGCAAGCAGAACTCCTTGTCCGTGGAGAGCAAGGGGCTCAGCGCCCGCAGTGGACGCACCTCCAGCACATGATGCTTGTTCGGCAACAGCGCAATGCCTCGAATCCGGGGAGGTTTAGAAACTCCAGATTCAGGCTGGCGCATCAGCGAATGCACATGGTGCTGCGGCGGAAAGTTGCGGGGCGCCAGGGGCGGTAGGTGGGCACCATGCCCCACCAGCTCGCTCACCTCGACCTGACAGAAGAAATCGGCTTGGCCTTGCGCAGGGTTGGATTGAGTACGGGCACCGCTTGGGTTCAAGAAACGGGTCTTTTCGGCACGGACTTGCAGTTCGGTGATGGGAAGCGGGTAGTCGAAGCGCATCGCCACGAAGCGCTGGCGGGTGCTGGGCTTCATGCCCTTGAGCAGGTTCTGGTAACCGGGGTTGTAGGACACCACCAGCATGAAGGACGGCGGCGCCCGCAGCACTTCGCCGGTGCGTTCCAGGAACAGCTCGCGGCGGTCGTCGGCCAGGGGGTGCAGGACCACCACCGTGTCCTGGCGCGCCTCGACCACTTCGTCGAGGTAACAGATGCCGCCCTCGCGCACCGCCCGGGTCAGCGGCCCGTCCTGCCACCAGGTGCCCTGGGCGCCGATCAGGTCGACGGCGCTGAGGTCGTCGTGGCAAGCCACGGTGTGCAGCGGCAGGTTCAGGCGGTGTGCCATGTGCTGGACAAACCGGGTCTTGCCGCAGCCCGTGGGGCCTTTGATCAGCACCTGCATGCCGTGCCGCCAGGCCTGTTCGAACAGCGCCTGTTCATTGTTCAAGGGTTGATAGAAGGGTTCGCAAGCCGTTCCGAGATCCATGGGCTACCTGATTCACAGCGGGGTTCGGGGACCACGCTAAGGCGCCACGCAAGGGAGCTGCAAGCGAACCGGCGGGCAAACTTGATCTCCGTCAAGCGTGCCGCGCCGGGCTGCGCTCAGGCCTCGAAATCAGCGCCTGCAATCAACGCTCGCGATCGGGCTCGACGCACTCGCAACCGCAGGCTTGCCCCGGGCTGTCCAGGTCCTCCTGGAACAGCTGGCAGATGCTGTCCACCTCCAGCCGGCCGGCGGGCAGGATGCTGATAAAGCGCTCCGAAAGCTCCACCAGGCCGTTCCAGCTCAGCTGTTGCAGGCGCAGCCAGGCGGACGCGAAATACTGGCGGAAGATCAGCCCGTAGCGGCTTTCGATGGCCAGGATGTCCAGCTCCAGGTCGCACGCCAGGCGCTCCATGACCAGCTGCCGGACCTGGTCGCCGGCCTCGCAGCGCCAGCCGCGACAGGTCGCCAGCTGGCCCAGGTCCAGCTGTTGCAGATAGTCGTCGAGCAGCTCGCTGTTCTGCGTATACAGCTCGTCGAACTGGCTGATGGCGCCCAGGCCGAAGCCCACATGGTCGCAGTAGCCGTGGCAGGTAAACCCCTGGCAGTTGCGGCGCAGCCGGCCACGTTCCTGGGCCATCATCAGGTCGTCGTCGGGGGGCACGAACTGGCCCAGGCCGATGTACTGGTAACCCGCCGCCAGCAGGCGCTCGAAGCAGATGCGCCGCATCGTCTCCTTGGCCTCCTGGCTGCAGGCTGCCGCGGGGCGCTCCTGGCTCTGGCGCCGGTAGCGCAACGGTGGCCGGGAATAGTCGAACACCTGCAGGCGGTCAGGCTCCAGCTCGATCAGGGTGCCGAGCTTCGAGGCGAAACTCGAAGGGGTCTGCCAGGCATGGCCGTACCCCAGGTCGACATTCACCGAGCGATAGCCAAAGGTCCGCGCGGCGTCGATCAGCGAATGGATGGGCGCCGGGTTCTGGTAGCAGGCCACCGACAGCTGGCTGTCGCTGCCAATATCCGGCACCCCGATATTGACCTGATTGAACCCCTGCTCGCGCAGCAGGCCCATGGTCGCCCAGTCGGTGGGGTGCAGGTCGACGTCGATGCTGTAGTCGCCGCAATCGTGTTCGAGGAAGTGGAAGCGCTGGCGCAGGTGCTGCATCAAGCGTTGCAGTTGCGCCGCCTCCGGGGTGCCGCCACCCAGGTGGAACTGTTCGATGCGCTGCTCCGGCCCCAGGTGGCAGCCCACCAGGTCGATCTCCCGCTCCAGCCGCCGCAGGTAGCTTGCGCCAGCGTCCACCGCCGCGCCCGACAGGCGCGGCGGGAACTGCACGCTCAAGGACAGCGGCCGGCGCTTCTTCCGGCTGTTGCGCAATGCCCGCAGCAGGTCCAGGGAACCGATGCCGCCGTGAAAGCGGCGGGTGTCGGCATGGCCGTTGGGATCGAGCACGCCTTGATCGCGTCGAACGACCGGCTCGCTGCGGTGCGGCAGTAGATCAGGCATGACAGGGCTCCATGGCTGGCGGTGGAGGGCCAGTGTCCGGCGTTAACGCCCGGGGCTCCTTGACTTGCATCAAGCGTGGGGCGCCGCCGGCCTACCAGTTCAGGTAGAACATGCCCTTGGCCAGCAGCACGATCAGCAGCATATGGCCGAACAGGCTGTGATGGATAAAGCGCGAATAGCGGGCATTCATGCGCCCGCTCCTGAACAGCAGCATGGCCACCAGGAAGTGCCCGAGCACGCTGGCGGCCAGCAGGATCTTCAGCAGCAGCAAGGTACCGAACGACGACGCCAAGGGCGCCGCCAGCACCGGCAGGTAACGCACCCAGACCATGCCCAGCCCGGCGCCGAACAGCACCAGCAGCACCCAGGGCATCAACTGGCGGGCACGCCGGGCGATGCCCTGTTCGAGCAGCACCATGAGCTTGGCCGGCAGTTGCTGGCGGATGTGTTCCAGGAACAGCACCTCGAAGAACACCGTGCCGATGAAGACCAGCGCGGCGAACAGGTGCAAGGTGAGCAGCAGCGGATAGATCATGGGGCCTCCGGATCAGGGTTGCGCGGCCTGGGCCAGCGCCTCGTCGAGCCCGCACAGGTCCTGGTTGCGGGCACACATCAGGCTCGGTTCGTCCAGCACCCGCCAGATGCCGACGCAAATGCTCGAGGCAGGCAAAATCGCCTTCGACCACCTCGCTCGCGCAGCCCAGGGTTTCCCGGTAGCGGGAGAAATACTGCACCTGCAGTTTCATGCCGCCGGCGCCTGGTAATCGCCGCGCTTGCCCCCGGACTTGCGCAACAGCCGGATCGATTCGATATGCATGCCGCGGTCCACCGCCTTGCACATGTCGTACAGCGTCAGGGCGGCGACACTGGCGGCGGTAGGTTATCGGTGACATCGACCATGCGCGCACGGTCGAGGGAATCGAGGTGGGTCAGTATCGCGTCGTTCATGGATGCGATGGGCTCGGACCAGACGGGATCGCCCCGGCCTCGCACGTTGCTGCGAGACTACTGCGCCGCCCCGCTGGCACGGTTGACGTCAATCAAGAAAGCCACAAGTCCCCAAGGGATGGTCTGAAGTAGCCCAATATTTACTGGCTAATTCTTCATCCTCGATGCCAAAAGCGGCAGCAGGTCAAGATGCGATCAGATCTGCTGTCTATTTCATATTTTTTCGCCGTTGCGAGCACCTCGTAGCAACCATTTCGCGTACTACAGATGCACCTCTCCTGTCTTCGATAGCAAATGCCGACGAGCCATCCACAGGTTCGATAGCGCGAACAGCATCACCATCTGCGCGGTGTTCTTGACCAAGCCTCGGAACCGCACCTTGGTAGAACCAAACTCGCGCTT
>NZ_OBDX01000025.1:0-107027 GCF_900215185.1 Pseudomonas sp. LAMO17WK12:I10
AAAGGGAATGATATGTGCCTGAGCATGCCGACTGCGACTGCGCTCATCCAAGCCCTGCACACCCTCTGCGTTGTAACGGGCTACCCATTTGTAGCCCGTTTTTCGACTGATGCTGTGTGCCGCACACAGTTCGCGGAAGTTAAAGCGTCTCGACAGATAGTCGGCAATGAACATCACTTTAAGGTCCATAGGGTTCAGCTCTCGCCACGGCATGGTCAGCTCCTCGGAATCGACCCTGCCAGTTAAAAACTGTTACCTATGTGCTTGAACTTTTCTGTTACCTATGTGGGTGAGTCATACCGGCAAGCGTTTTTGGTTCCTTTTTAGGCGTTTGTAAAAAGGGACTCGCCGTAAGGGCGAAACCATAAGTGGCCGTTACCGCAGAAATGGATATGTACCCCGTCCAAAACAAGCAGCGAAACCACCGCCGCCATCGCAGGCAATCGAACGTCGACCAACCACTCCTACAGAGTCAGCGATCACCAGAAACAACAATGGCGCCACCCGGGCGCCATCGAAGTCAACGCAGAACAGCCGTCAGGCCTTGACCGGCTCCAGCGCCAGCTCAGCCGCCTCCGGCCGCTTCACCACCGCATACACCACCGCCGTCAACAGACTCCCCGCGACAATCGCCAGCAAATACAACAACGCATGATTGATCGCATTCGGAATCAACATCACAAACAACCCACCATGGGGCGCCATCAGCTTGCAGCCGAAATACATCGACAGCGCCCCGGTCAGCGCGCCGCCGGCGATGCTCGCCGGGATCACCCGCAACGGGTCCTTGGCGGCGAACGGAATCGCCCCTTCGGAGATAAAGCACAGCCCCAGCACCAGCGCCGCCTTGCCGGCTTCACGCTCGCTTTGGGCGAACTTGCGCCGGGCGATAAAGGTGGCGATGCCCAGGCCGATCGGCGGCACCATGCCGGCGGCCATGGTCGCCGCCATCGGTGCATAACTCTGCGACGCCAGCAGCCCCACGGAGAAGGCATAGGCCGCCTTGTTGATCGGCCCGCCGAGGTCGACGCACATCATGCCGCCGAGCAACACCCCCAGCAGGATCGCGTTGGTGGTGCCCATGCTGTCGAGGAAGTGGGTCAGGCCGGCGAGCATTCCCGCCACCGGCTTGCCGACCACGTAGATCATCACCAGGCCGGTGAACAGGCTGGCCAGCAACGGGATGATCAGGATCGGCTTCAAGGCATCCAGGCTCTGGGGCAAGCGCGCGTATTTACTGATGGCCTTGGCCGCATAGCCGGCGATGAAACCGGCAATGATCCCTCCGATAAAGCCCGCGCCCAGGGTGCTGGCGAGCATGCCGCCGATCATCCCCGGCGCCAGGCCCGGGCGGTCGGCGATGGAATAGGCGATGTAACCGGCCAGCAGCGGCACCATCAGCTTGAACGCGGTGTCGCCGCCGATCTGCATCAGCGCCGCGGCCAGGGTCCCCTCCTCCTTGAACGCGGTGATGCCGAAGACGAAGGACAAGGCAATCATCAAGCCCCCCGCCACCACCATCGGCAGCATGAACGACACACCGGTCAGCAGGTGCTTGTAGACCCCGGTTTTCTCTTGCTTGGCCGGCGCCGCGCCAGCGCCCGCCGCTGCCGATTCCACCTGGCCTTCGGCCAGGGCCTTGTTCAGGGTCGCCTCGGCTTGCTTGAGGGCGATGCCGGTGCCGCAGCGGTAAATCTTCTTGCCGGCGAAGCGCTCGGTGGGCACTTCGATGTCCGCGGCCAGCAGCACCACATCCGCCGCGGCGATGGCCTCGGCGCTCAACGGGTTGCGCGCGCCGACCGAGCCCTGGGTTTCCACTTGCAGCTCATAACCCAGGCGCTTGGCGGTCTGCTGCAAGGCCTCGGCCGCCATAAAGGTGTGGGCCACGCCGGTCGGGCAGGCGGTGACCGCCACCAGCCGGGGGGCGTTCTTGCTGGCCGACGCCGGCTCGGCCACGGCTTCGGCCGCGGCATACACCTGGGCCTCCTCGGCACCACGGCGCAGCACGCCGTCGACGTCCTGCAGGGCCACGGAGGGCGAACTCTGGAACACCCGCTTGCCGACGAAACGCGACATGTCCAAAGGCCCGGTGCTGACCACCAGCACCCACTCGGCCGCTTCGAGGGTGGCGGCCGACAACTGCCGTTCCGGGTGCGCCTCGTCATGCACTTCGACGCTGGTGCTCCAGCCCTGGCGCTGGGCCGCGGCGTCCAGCAACCGGGCGCACAGCACACTGGTGACCATGCCATTCGGGCAGGCGGTAACAATGGCTAACTTCATGACCAACCCTCTTATTGTTCTATGAGGGGATGAACGCGCACCCCCTGTTCAAGCTGTGCCAACTGCGCGGCATCGGTGATGCCGAAACCGATCTGGGTCACGGCCATAGCGGCGATGGCCGTGGCGGTGCGCAGGGTCTGTTCAAAAGCGTGGGCGCTGAGCAGGCCGTGGAGCATACCGGCCAGCAACGAGTCGCCAGCGCCGACGGTACTAGCCACGCTGACCTTGGGCGGCAACGCCTGCAGGGCCGGCGCGGCACTGAACCAGTTCACACCTTCGGCGCCATGGGAAATCACCACATGCTCGACGCCCTGGGCGTGCAGGCGCCTGGCGGCTGCGGCCTGGGTCGCCAGCGACAGCAGCGGGCTGCCCAGGGCTTCGGCCAGTTCCTCGGTGTTCGGCTTGACCAGCCAGGGTCCGGCGGCCAGGCCGGCACGCAGGGCTTCGCCGCTGGTGTCCAGCGCCACTTTCAGCCCCAGTGCCTTGAGACGGGTCAGCAAGGCTTGCAGCCATTGCGGGCTGACGCCGCGCGGCAGGCTGCCGGCCACCACCACCGCGTCATGCCCCGGGGCGATCTGTTCCAGGCGTTCGAGCAGCGCCTGTTGCGCCGCCGCGTCGACCTCCGGGCCGGGGCCGTTGAGATCGGTGATGCGCCCATCCTGTTCGGCCAGCTTGATGTTGCTGCGGGTTTCCCCGGGCACGCGAATAAAGGCGTCGACAAAACCGCGGCGGGCGAACAACGTCTCGAACGCCTGGGGATTGTCTGCACCCAGAAAGCCGCTGACGGTCAGCTGATGGCCAAGGTCGGCCAGCACCTGGGCCACGTTCACACCCTTGCCAGCGGCGTGAGTGTGCATGGCTTCGCTGCGGTTGACCTGCCCCGGTTCCAGGCGCGTCAGCTGGACGGTGAGGTCCAGCGCCGGGTTCAGGGTCAGGGTAAGAATCTTTGCCATTACATGGCCTCCACAAGGGCGCGCACATCGTTCGCGCTGCCGACGGCCAGGGCCTGTTCAGCAAGGGTTTGCGCCTGGGTCAGGCTGAGTTCGCGAATGCGTGCCTTGACCTCGGCGATGCTGCGTCCGGAGACGCTCAGTTCGTCCACACCCAGGCCGACCAGCACCGGCACCGCCAGCGGATCGGCCGCCAGCTCGCCGCACACGCCGACCCACTTGCCGTGGGCATGGGCCGCGCGCACGGTGATATCGATCAGTTGCAGCACCGCCGGGTGCAGGCCGTCGGCCTGGGCCGACAAGGTCGGGTGACCACGGTCGATGGCCAGGGTGTATTGGGTCAGGTCGTTGGTGCCGACGCTGAAGAAGTCCACTTCCTTGGCCAGCACCGGCGCCAGCAAGGCGGCGGACGGCACTTCGATCATGATCCCCAGTTGCAGGTCGGCCACCGGGATCTCCAGGCGCAGGCGCTCGGTCATGTCACGGGCGGCGCGCCATTCGTCGACGCTGCCGACCATGGGGAACATGATCCGCAGCGGGCGGTTGTCCGCCGAGCGCAACAGCGCGCGCAGCTGGGCTTCCATGATCTGCGGGCGTTGCAGGGTCAGGCGGATGCCGCGCACGCCGAGAAAGGGGTTTTCTTCCTTGGCGATCGGCCAGTACGGCAGCGGTTTGTCGCCGCCGACATCCAGGGTGCGCACCACCAGCGGCCGCCCGGCCAGGCCATCGAGCACGCGGCGGTATTCGGCTTCCTGGGTGGCTTCGTCCGGCGCTTGCGGGTGGGCCATGAAAATCAGTTCGGTACGCAGCAGGCCAATGCCTTCGGCGCCGTTGTCCACGGCGCTGGTCACCCCGGCGCTTTCACCGATATTGGCGAAGACCTCGACGTGATGGCCGTCGGTGGTGTGCGCCAGTTGATGGCGCTGTTCGGCGGCGGCCTTGAGCCGTTGCTCGCGGGTATCACGCTCTTCGGTGGCCCGTTGCAGGGTGCCGGCATCGGCGTCCACATGCAGGCGACCGCGCTGGCCATCGAGCAGCAGCGGCGTGCCCGGCTTGAGCAGCAGCACGCCAGCCCCGGCGCCGACCAGCGCCGGAATCCCCAGGGCGCGGGCGACGATCGCGCTGTGGGCGGTGGCGCCGCCACGGGCAGTAAGAATGCCGGCCACCCGCGCCGGATCGAGGCGCGCCACGTCCGACGGGCCGACCTCATCCATCACCAGGATGTAGGGTTCGTCCGGCTCGACCGGGGTCTGCACTCCGCACAGCTGGGCCAGCACCCGGCGGCCGATGTCCCGCAGGTCGGCGGCGCGTTCGGCCAGCAGCGCATCGTGCAAGGCTTCCTGTTGCCGGGCGGCGGCTTCGATCACCGTCATCCAGGCCGCTGCGGCGCTTTCGCCCTGCTTGAGGCGGGTGTCGACTTCGTCGGTCAGTTCCGGGTCGTCGAGCATTTCCTGGTGGGTCACGAAAATCTCGCGAATCGCCTTGGCCTTGCTGCGCTGGATCAGGCCGTCGATGTCCTGGCGTACCTCGGCCAGGGCCTGTTGCAGACGCTCGCGCTCGCTGGCGGTGGATTCGCCGCGCAACGGGTAATCGAAAGGCTGGATCACCTGGATATGCGCCGGGCCGATGGCGATGCCGGGCGCCGCCGGGATGGCCTGGACCAGGCTGCCGGAAGCCGGCGCGCTGATGGGCACCTCGATTTCTTCCGGCACGTCCTGGGGCACGCTGGCTTGCGCCACCGGCTCGACTTCCTCCCCCAGCCCTTCGGCGATGGCCGCCAGCAAGGCTGGCAGGGCGTCGGCGGCGATGTTCGGTTCGGCGATCAGCTCCAGGGTCTGGCCACGGCGGGCGCCGAGGCTCAGCAGCTTGCTCAGGCTCTTCACCGAGACGGCGGAGCCCGGTGTGTCGAGGATGCGCACGCGGATCTCACCCTCGAAGCTTTTTGCCAACTGCGCCAGGATCTTCGCCGGGCGCGCATGCAAGCCGTGGGCGTTGGCCAGCACGATGCGCGCGCTCGGCCAGTCGGCCGGCAGTTCGCCGCCCAGCACTTCAAGCACCGCACGGCTGCTGGTGGCCCGGCCCAGTTCATGGCCACGGCCTTCGATCAGCAGCGCGCACAGACGCTCAAGCAGGGCCTGGTGGGCCTCGCCCAGGCTGGCCAGGCAGAACAGCCCGGCCAGGGGTTGGCCGAGGTAACGAATCGGTTTGTCCGGGGTGACGAAGGCCAGGCCCGGGCGCTTGACGGTCTGCTCGCTGTGCAGCCACCACAGGCCATCGCCCAGGGGCAGCGCCTCGACCTGTTGCAGCACGGCGGCAAAACCGTTGCTGACGCAGTCGGCCTGGCGCAACAGACGGGCGCCGCGCCATACCAGTTCTTCGAAATCTTCGGCGGCCACGCCCAGGCCGATCATCTGCGCATCCAGCGCCAGCTCCTGTGGCGCGCCTTGCAGCAGTTTCAGCAGGGCTTCGGGCGAGCTGGCGCGACGCAGGGCCTGGCCCAGGTCGGTTTCGCCGAGGGCGCGGGTCAAGAGTTGCAGCAGGCGCAGGTGTTCGTCGGATTTGGCGGCGATGCCGATCGCCAGGTAGACGATCTGGCCATCGCCCCAGTCCACGCCCTCGGGAAATTGCAGCAGGCGCACGCCAGTGGCGAACACCTGGTCGCGGGTTTCCGGGGTGCCGTGGGGAATGGCAATACCTTGACCGAGAAAAGTCGAGCCCTGGGCTTCGCGGGCCTGCAGGCCCGCCAGGTAACCTTCGGCGACCAGGCCGTCGGCCACCAGTTTGTCGGCGAGCAGGTGCAGTGCGGCGGACTTATCCACAGCCGACTGGCCCATGGATATCTGCTCAATAGTGAGCTCGAGCATGCTTTCTCCTATTTAGCGCTGGGGCGCTAGGTATTGTTTTGAGTGAATCAGCCAGGCGGCGTTAATGCCACAAACGGGACCGTCGGCTTGGCAAGGCCCTGTTTCCGTTTGCTTATATTCCTAGAAAATACGCGTGCTGAAACGTTTAATCTACAATGACGGGCACGTTACTCGATAATCAATCATCCTTGAAGTCCTACCTGTCGGTTGCACGTTCCGACATTGGTCGCCTGCCCATATCGGTTAGGATTGGCGAAAATGTCGGGGCAAGCTCCAGAAAACAAGGAAAACCCGGGTTGAAACTCAGCGATATCGCCAGACTGGCCGGTGTGTCCGTCACCACCGCCAGCTACGTCATCAACGGCAAGGCCGAACAGCAACGCATCAGCAACGCGACCGTCGAACGGGTCCGGGCGGTGGTCGAGGAGCATGGCTTCACGCCCAACCCTCAAGCCGCCGGGCTACGCAGTCGGCGGACCCGGACCCTGGGTTTCATCCTGCCGGACCTGGAAAACCCCAGTTACGCGCGCATTGCCAAGTTGCTCGAGCAAGGTGCCCGCGCCCGTGGCTACCAGCTGCTGATCGCCAGCTCCGACGATGCCCCGGACAGCGAGCGGCAGTTGCTGCAACTGTTCCGCGCGCGCCGCTGCGATGCGCTGTTCGTCGCCAGTTGCCTGCCGCCGGAGGATGACACCTATCGTCTGTTGCAGGCCCAGGGCCTACCGATCATCGCCATCGACCGGGTGATGGAACCGGAGTTTTTCTGCTCGGTGATCAGCGACGACCAGCAAGCCAGCCTGCAACTGACCCGCAGTCTGCTGCAGCCCCAGCCGCGGCAGATCGCCCTGATCGGCGCCCGCCCCGAGCTGGGCATCAGCCGCGAACGCGCCGCCGGCTTCAAACAGGCGCTGGAAGGTTTCGACGGCCAGGTGCTGATCGAACAGGGCGAAGCCTTCAGCCGCGACTGCGGGCGCCAGTTGATGGTAGCGCTGCTGGAGCGCCTGGGCCATCTGCCGGATGCCCTGGTGACCACCTCCTATGTGTTGCTGCAAGGGGTGTTCGACGCGCTGCACGACTTCCCGCTCAAGTCGCGGCCGCTGCGCCTGGGCACCTTCGGTGATACCCAGTTGCTGGACTTTTTGCCGCTGCCGGTCAATGCCATGGCCCAGCAGCACCAGCTGATCGCCGACAAGGCCCTGCAACTGGCCCTGGCCGCCATTGAAGAAGCCCATTACCAACCCGGCGTCAACGCCATCGCCCGGACCTTCAAGCAGCGCATTCACGAGGCTTGAACGTGGAACTGATCGACAGCCACACCCATCTGGATTTTCCGGATTTCGACGCGGATCGTCAGGCGCTGCTGGCGGCCAGCCGCGCCCTCGGCGTGCGGCGGATGGTGGTGCTGGGGGTTTATCAGCGCAATTGGCAGCGGCTCTGGGAGCTGGTGCAGAGCGATGCCGACCTGCACGCCGCCTTCGGCCTGCACCCGGTCTATCTCGACGAGCACAGCCCGGCCGACCTGGTTGAGCTGGGCGACTGGCTGAGCCGCCTGGCGGGCCATCCGCAGCTGTGCGCGGTGGGTGAGTTCGGCCTGGATTATTTTCTCGAGCAGCTGGATCGCCAGCGCCAGCAGCAACTGTTCGAAGCGCAACTGCAACTGGCCGCGGACTTCCAACTGCCGGCCCTGCTCCATGTACGGCGCAGCCATGCCGCGGTGATTGCCACCCTCAAGCGCTTCAAGCTCAAGCGCGCCGGCATCATCCACGCCTTCGCCGGCAGCCGCGAGGAAGCCCGCGAGTACCTCAAGCTGGGGTTCAAACTGGGCTTGGGGGGCGCCGCAACCTGGCCGCAGGCCCTGCGCCTGCGCAAGGTCATCGCCGACTTGCCGCTGGACGCGGTGGTGCTGGAAACCGACTCGCCGGACATGGCGCCGGCCATGTACCCCGGCCAACGCAACAGCCCGCAACACCTGCCGGAGATCTGCGCGGCCCTGGCCGAGATCATGGCCGTCAGCCCCGAACAGCTGGCGGCGGCCAGTACCGCCAACGCCTGCGCGCTGTTCGGCTGGCCGCACAACGCCTGAATCAGACCCGGAAGGCGCTGATCAACTGCTTCAGCTGCACCACCTGCGCGGACAGCTGGCGGCTGGCGTTTTCAGTTTGGTACGCACCTTCGGCGGTGCGCTCGCCGGCGCGGTTGATCTCGACGATGTTCTGATCGATGTCGTGGGCCACCGCGGTCTGCTGCTCCACCGCCGCGGCGATCTGCTGGTTCTGGTCGACGATCATGCCCACCGCGCCGAGGATGTTCTCCAGCGCCTGCTGGACCTTTTCCGACTGCCCGACCGTGCCATTGGCCATTTCATGGCTGATGCCCATGGCCTTGACCGCAGCCCCCACGCCGCCGTGGAGCTTGACGATCATCTGCTCGATTTCCTCGGTCGATTGCTGGGTACGCTTGGCCAGGGTCCGCACTTCGTCGGCCACCACCGCGAAGCCCCGGCCCTGCTCACCAGCGCGGGCCGCTTCGATGGCAGCGTTGAGGGCCAGCAGGTTGGTCTGCTCGGCGATGCTCTTGATGACTTCCAGCACCCGGCTGATGGCCTGGCTGTCGCTGGCCAGCTGATTGATCACCAGCACCGACTGGTCGATCTCGCTGGCCAACCGGGCAATGCTGCCTTGCTGGGATTCCACCAGCCCGCGCCCGCTGATGGTCTCGTCGTTGACGCTGTGGGCGCTGCTGACCGCCGCCGCGGCGCTGCGCGCGACTTCCTGGGACGTGGCGGACATCTGGTTCATCGCCGTCGCCACCTGCTCGATCTGGCTGCGCTGCCCAGCCACCGCCTGGTTGCTCTGGGCCGACACGGCTTCCACCTGCCCGGCCTGGTGCTCGACTTCGCCGACGGTCTTGCCCACCCGCTCGATCAGGTCATGGATCTTCGCCACGGTGCCGTTGAACACAGTGCCCAGTTCCCCCAGCTCATCGCGGCTCTGGGCATCGAAGGTGACGGTCATGTCGCCGGCCGCCACCTTGTCCATCATCGCGCCCAGGCGCTTGAGGGTGGTGCGGGTCGAGACGTAGAACGCGCCGTAGAGATAGAAGATCAGCAGGAACACCGCCGCCAGCGCCGCCACCAGCAGCAACATGTGTGTGCGGTTCTGCCCCAGCCGCTGCTGCAGCTCTTCGCCGAGGAACTTCAGGGTCGCCTCGTTGAGCTGGTAGGTCTGCGCCATCAGCCCGCTGACCTGCTCATAAAAGCCCTGCCAGGGCGCATCCAGGGTATCGGCCATCACCACCTGCTCTTCGAACAGCTCGCTGGCTTGCTTGAGGCTGCCCTTGCTGGCGCTGGCCTGGGCATTCAGCGCGCCCTGGGCGGCCTTGCTCGAGCCCAGCGCATCCTGCAGTTTCAGGCCGTATTCGGCTTGGAGTTTTTCGATCTGCACCAGCAACTCGTCGAAACGGGTGCTGGCGGATGAGTTGAGAAAGCCCTGGCCCAGGGAATACGAGCCCATCGCCCGGCCTTCGCCAAGAACCTGCGTGACCTGCGGCGTGACGCTGGTCAGCAGTTCGCTCAACTGCCGCACATCGCTCTGGGTATCGCGGCTCAGGCCGGACTGGCTGGCGATGATCTGGCTGAAAATCTGCGCACTGCCCAGGAGCTTGCCGATCAGCGCGCTTTTGCTTTGCAGCGAGCTTTCCGCCTGTTGCGCCTTGAAGGCGGCGATCATTTCATCGCGTTTGCCGTCGAATACGCCGATCTGCTCGGGGTCCACGGTGACCGCGGCCAGGCTCTGCAAGCGTTCGAGCACGGACTTTTCCAGGGCAACGATCTTGCTCTCGATATCCCCGGCCTTGCCGGACTGCCCCAGGGTCGCGTTGATCTGCACCAGGTTGTTCAGGGTTTCCAGGTCACGGCGCAGGGTCAGGCTGCTGCCCAGCAGGTCCAGGCTCTGCAGCTCGACCTGGGTGCCCTGGAATTCACGGTAGGAATCGCGCACCAGATAAAAGTTGGTGACCAGCATCGGCAGGAAAAACAGCACGCTGATCAGGCTGAACTTCATGCCGAAGCTCAGGCGGTTCATCAGGGCAATGGCGGGATAGAGCAAGCTCTTCACAAGAAGTCTCCCTTTTTGCTTTTATTTTTATTGGCAGGTACGCGAAGACGGCAGATAGCCACTATTTGGCGCTGCTTCTGTATAGCTCAAATCGGCAAGAGGGTTTGTAACTTAAGGTTAACCGCGGGGACGGCGGACGGATGGAAGGCTTCAGTTGCGCTGGCGAGACCGCGGCTCGCCAGCGCTCAGTCGCTGCTTGTCGTCAGGGCAGCACGGTCCACAGGGCGAAACCGGCGTACCAGAGCACCGCGGCCCGCAGCAACAGCTCCCAGATCCGGTCCAGGCTGACAATGCCGTCCGGCCCGGTGAGCGGCGCGGGGATTTCCGCGGCGACCAGGCCGACCTTTTCCACCAACTGCGCGGCGCTGATGTTCCAATTCAGCAGTTCGTGGAGCATTACGCGGCTGACCGCGACGAAGTTGCCCACCAGGGCGAAACTGGCCGCCAGCAGGCGTACCGGCAACCAGTCGAAGGCATGCCGCAGCTGCCCGGCGCGCTCGGCGACCGCCGGGTTCTTGCTGTGCTCGGCGGCCAGCGCCAGCAGGCGATAGCTCAATGCGGCCACCGGGCCCAGCAGGAAGTACCAGAAGATCACCGCGAAAAAGCTCTGGTAGGCCTGCCACAGCAGATGCCCCTGAACCCGCTCGAGCAACTGCTCGCCACTGTCGGCGCAGATATCCAGATCGCGCTTGGCGACATGCGCCGCGGCTTGCAGGTCTTCACGGCGCCAGGCATCGCGGAACGGTCCGAGTTCCCCCAGCAGGTCGCCCCGCCCCAGGCTGTAGATCACCACCAGCAGATGCACCGGCAACGCCAGCAGGCCGTAGGCCAGCGGCTCCAGGACCAGCAACAGCAACCCCAGCAGCACTGCCGGCAACAGCACCAGCAGCGCCAGCACCCACCAGGGATGCTTGGCCAGACGCGGGCTGGCCTCCTGCCCAAGCAATTGGCGCAGCCACGGCTCGTCATGCTGAACGCGCTGGCGCAAGGCCGAGAACTTCTCGATCCAGACCGCCAGCAACAACACCAGAAAACTCATTGTCCTTCCCCTTCGTTCAGGGCCGCGCGATAGCGTACCCAGTCGAATCCGGGCCCCGGATCGGTCTTGCGCCCCGGAGCGATATCGCTGTGCCCACAAATCCGCTGTGGGGTGATGGCCTTGAAGGCCTGCCGCAACTGCCGGGTCAAGGCAATCAGCGCGTCGTACTGGGCATCGGTGAATGGCAGCTCGTCGGTGCCTTCCAGTTCGATCCCCAGGGAAAAATCATTGCAGCTTTCGCGCCCGTCGAACCACGACACGCCAGCGTGCCAGGCGCGGTCCAGACAGGAGACAAACTGAGTCACGGTTCCGTCACGTTCGATCAAAAAATGCGCGGACACGCGCAGGTCGGCGATCCCGGCAAAATAGGGGTGCTCTGTGGCATCGAGACGGTTCTGGAAGAATTCCTGCACTTTGCCCGTCGCGAACTGGGCCGGCGGCAGGCTGATGTTGTGGATCACCAGCAGGGAAATTTCATCCGCGGGGCGTGCGTTGAAATTGGGTGACGGGCAATGGCGAACGCCGTGACACCAGCCGCTTGCGGGGTCCAACTGCATACCGATTCCTTCAACGAAGCCTGTGACGGCTCAGTATGCCGCGTTCCACGCCCAGGTTGCGATCACTTGCCGCGATTGAGTCGCTGCAAACTGCCGATCACCGATTCCAGCGCCCGGTCGAACAGCAAGGTGTCGTCCAGCTCACGCACGGCCCCGCGCTGAAACTCCAGGGCCAGGCCGACCCGGGTGCGCTCCAGGACCTTCATGCCGGTGCGGTTGACGAAGATGTACTTGTCGCCGGGTTGCACGATGGCCGCCAGCTTGCAGCGCACGCTGTTGTCCTCGTCCTCGAGGAATTCGACCCAGGCCCCCAGCCGCAGCTGTTCGACCCGCAGCAACCCGGGATCGTTGGCCGCCAGCGCCAGGGGCGCGGCCTCCAGCGGGCCCTCTTCGGCACAGGGCAGGGTGATTTGCTCCTCGACCGCGACCATCGCTGGCTGCTCGTCCGCCACGCCCGGCCGATGCTGCCCGGCGTTCTGAGCAAAGTGCTCGAACGCCTGCAGGTGCAAGGCTTCCAACTGGCTGAAGAACTCGCTGGTGGCGAATGGATCGAACGCCGCGCTGTTCAAGCCGTCGCGCAGCGCCTTGAGCAGGTCGGGCACCAGCGCCAGCAACTGCATGGCGGCATCCGGATCGGTGTGACGCTGCACGCTCCAGATCAGTTGCTCCATGGTCTGCAGCCCTTGGCGCCATTCGCTGGACTGCTCGCCATGCTTGAGACAGGCCAGCAGCAAGACCTTGCTCCAGGCCTGTTGCACGAACTCGACGACCGTCAGCGGCAGGACCTTGCCCAGCAACTCCTCGTTCAACGCCTGCTCGACGCGACGGCGCGCCAGTTCAGCCTTGGCCCGGCCCTCTTCGGCGTCACGGGTGCGCTGTTCCAGCAGCTCGCTGCGGCGCCGCTCGTCACTGGTGAAGGCGAGAAACTCGGCGAGCAGCTCGGAAAAGATCGCCGGGTCGTCGACGAAGTCACTCAACAACCGCTGCACCACCTGCTCGATACGCAGGTACAGGCTGTCGCGCTGATAATCGTCGCAACTGCCCCAGCCCATGGCCGCCGCGGCGATTTCATTGAGCAGGCGGCGGGCGGGATGGCTGCTGCGGCTGAAGAAACTCTTGTCCAGCACCGCGACCTTGAGCATGGGGATCTGCAAGCGGCCGATCAGGGTCTTCAAGGACTCCGGCAGGTTGCGATCGGCCAGGATGAATTTGAAGAGCATGGCCACCAGGTTGATCACATCCTCGTCGGCCACTCCGACCACCCGCGACTTGCCGCTCTTTACGCTGACCCGGGTCAACAGCTGTTCCAGCTGGTTGCGCAGGTCGAAATCGTCCTGGGCGCTGGCCGGCACGTAGTGCTGCAGGTGAGACAGCAGGCGCAGCAGGTCACGGGTGGAAATGGGCTGGGTTTCGGCGCTCGCCTCGAGGGTCGGCACCACGCTGCCACGGACATGCAACAGCAGCTCCTGCAAGGCGGCGAACACTTGCTGAACGCTTTCGTCCATCTGCGCCACGCCGGGCTCCGGCGTGGCCTGGATACTCGCGGCCGCCTGGTCGATAGACCGGCGCGCCGGCGCGGGCTTGAGCTCCGGCAACACGCCCGTGGCGGCCAACAGCTGATTGGCTTCGGCGTACAGCTGGTCGGCTTCGCTGAGCACATAACGTTCGAACAGTTTGAGAACGATCAGCTTGACCTTGATCTCCACCCCCAGGCTGCGCCCGGACTCGAGGAAATACTCGCAGAGCATGGCCGGGCCCAAGGGGTTGCTGCGGTCATCCAGGTGCTTGCCCAGCAGCGCGCTCAGGCGCGCGGTGAGCTGGCCAAGGGCAAAACCGTCGCGGTTGCCCGCCTTGGCGACCATCGCCTCGAGGGCCACGGTGCGCTCCAGGTCATCCTGGCAGGTGTCAGCGGGTGGGACGTAGGCGACGGCCTGGGCGATCGCCGGCGCGGGGTCGTACTGGACCAGGTCGACAAAGGCCTCGAAGAGTTTTTCCAGGAAGCCGCGCTCGATGCTTTTGCGTTTCAGGCGCAGGTCGCGCATGGCTTCGAAAAAGGTGTTCTGGTCGACATTGTTCTGGGCCCGGTCGGCCATCTCGAACAAGGTGTCGTCGGCGTTATCGAACAGTTCCTGCAGGCCATGGCGCAGTTGCTGGGCGGCCTTGTCACGGACCTGAAGCAGAATCACAGGCAGGCGGGCGAGTGGCGAAGCGGTCGCCTGATCCGTAGCGGCCTTGTGCAAAGGCACTACATTCCCGTCGTTGTGCATCCAAGCCTCCTGAAAGGTTTTTCTCTGCCGCGCAAGAAAAGGTCGGTCGACGCTCACAGTCGAGTCCCAGCGGGCATCGATACGCACCGCTGCATTTCAAATAGTGGGGAGCCAGGCAAACGTCAAAGCTATGACGTCAATTAGAAGTCGGATTATCTGGCAAAAGCCCCTTCTTGTGCCAGCAGACTCTGCGCGGGCTTTGAAATAGTGCTCATATAGCGACCGCCCTTTCTCGCAAACGGCTCATGCCAGGCGACCAAATGCAGGTACTGGAGGGGCGCCGCCTTGGGTTCGCTTGCGCCATGGCCCTATAATCGGGCCACTTTGTTTGTGGAGCCCGCTATGCCGAATCTACGCCTCGCCGACCTGACCGCCGAAATCGAAGCCAACGTGCGCCGTGCGTTGCTGGAAGACATCGGCAGCGGCGATATCACCGCGCAACTGATCCCGGCCGAACGCCTGGCCAAAGCCACCATCATTACCCGCGAAGCGGCGATCATCAGTGGCACGGCCTGGGTCGACGCGGTGTTCCGCCAGCTCGACCCGCGGGTCGCCGTGCATTGGCAGGTGCGTGACGGCGAGCGCGTCAGCCCCAACCAGGCCCTGTTCCACCTCGAAGGTCCGGCCCGTTCGCTGCTCAGCGGCGAACGCTGCGCCCTGAACTTCCTGCAGTTGCTATCCGGCGTGGCCACCCGCGCGCAGTACTACGCCGACTTCGTCGCCGATACCCAGGTCAAGTTGCTGGATACCCGTAAGACCCTGCCAGGGCTGCGCCTGGCGCAGAAGTACGCGGTGACCTGTGGTGGCTGCCACAACCACCGCATCGGCCTTTACGACGCCTTCCTGATCAAGGAAAACCATATTGCCGCGTGCGGCGGTATCGCCCAGGCGATTAGCGCCGCCCACAAGATCGCCCCGGGCAAGCCGGTGGAAGTCGAAGTGGAAAGCCTGGAAGAACTCAAGGAAGCCCTGGCGGCGGGCGCGGACATCATCATGCTCGACGAGTTGAGCCTGGACGACATGCGTGAAGCGGTTCGCCTGAATGCCGGCAAAGCCAAGCTGGAAGCCAGCGGCGGGATCAATGAAAGCACCTTGCGCCCGATCGCCGAGACCGGCGTCGATTACATTTCGATCGGGGCGATGACCAAGGATGTGAAGGCGGTCGACCTGTCGATGCGCTTGAGCCTCTGATTTTCAAAAGCTTTGCGCAGTACCCCAAAGAAAAACGCCAGCCCCTGAAAGGCTGGCGTTTTTGCATCAGTCGTCGATTTCGTTGAGTTCCAGGTAGTCCTGAAGGTCCATGCCCAGGGCCTCAGCGACTTCCTGGTGGACCTCCAGCCGCATGGCCTTGAGTTCCTCGGGCGACTCGGCGATCAATTCCAGCACAAGCTCCCACGGCTCGATGCCGCGCGACTCCGCTTCGTCCTCGAACGCCCACAGGGCCTGTTGCTTCTGCTCCTGCGGGCTCAGGGCGCTGATTTCTTCCTGCAAGGAAGGCGTGGCAGCCAGGTACTTTTCAAGGGCTACGTCAATTCTGGCTTCTTTAGGAATCATCTCGTTCTCTCTGATCATGGGAATGGAAGATGGATCTGGATCGTTGGGATCTCTTTGCCGCAAAAAAACGCTGTGAAAGCCGATTTATCTGGCCGTGAACCATTCGGGATCATCTGAAAACCATTCAGACAGGCTGCGAATATAGGGCCTTTGTCTGCGGATGCATATGAATCCTTACAGCGCACCGACAAAAAACCTGTCCGTTCGCTCAAGGCACTTTCACGAAAAATACGTTGTTACATTCCTCTCCCCGAGCCGCCTTCTTGCCCCTGGAACAAGAAGGCAGGAACGCAGTCATAGCGATGTGCCATATCGGCACTTCACAAGGAAACCCAGTGATGTTCAGCCGCACTCAGCGTTCGTCCGCCTTCCTCGCCACCAGCCTCTCCACCCTGATCCTCAGCAGCCTGTCACTCCCCGCCCAGGCCGTCGAATTCAATTCCAGCAGCGCCTCGTACTCGGACAGGATCTCGGCCCTGCACCAGGAAGTAGACCTCAAGTACACCGTCCGCCCCAGCGGCTTCACCGTGGACGACCTGCAAAAGCTGCAGGATGGCCTCAAGAGCAGCAGCGTCGAGCTGGAAAAGCTCAAGGACGTCGTCAACAGCCAGGCGCGCCTGATCGAAGAGCTCAAACGCAACACCGGCAGCAGCTCCAGCTCCACTGCCAGCGAGGTGAGCAACCTCAAGAAAACCACCGGCGAGCAAGCCAATCAGCTGAAGAAACTGGAAACCCAGCTTGAAGAGTTCAAGCGCAACAGCGGCACAAGCTCCAGTTCGAGCGCCAGTGAAGTGAACAGCCTCAAGCGCGTTACCAGCGACCAGGCCAGCGAACTGGACAAGCTCGGCAAACAGATCGAGGAGCTCAAGCGTGGCAGCAGTTCAAGCTCCAGCTCGAACTCCAGCGAGCTGAACAGCCTCAAGAGCACGGTCAGTAGCCAGGCCAGTGAATTGGACAAGCTCGGCAAGCAGATCGAGGAGCTCAAGCGTGGCAACAGCTCAAGCTCCAGTTCGAGCTCCAGCGAGCTGAATAGCCTAAAGAGCACGGTCAGCACACAAGCCAGCACCCTGGATAAGCTGGCGAGTCAGATCGATGACCTCAAGCGCGGCAGCAGCTCAAGCTCCAGTTCGAGCTCCAGCGAGCTGTCTAACCTCAAGAGCACAGTCAGCAGCCAGGCCAGCACCCTGGACAAGCTGGCGAATCAGATCGATGACCTCAAGCGTGGCAGCAGCTCAAGCTCCAGTTCGAGCTCCAGCGAGCTGTCCAGCCTCAAGAGCGAGGTCAGCAATCAGGGCCAGAATCTGGACCAACTCAAACGCAGCCTCGAGGATCTGAGAAGCAAGGTGAAGTGATTCAAGGCCAATAAACACGACAAAGCCCGCTCGATGCGGGCTTTGTTGTTTATACGTCTTGAACTGCCAACTGGTGCCGAGACAGGAGTGAAACTCAACTCACCAAACCCATCTAAAACTCTACACAAAACCAGTACAGGGAAGAAAAAGGTACTCAATAAGGCACTCACCCCTCTTGCGCCCCACCAGCCGCCCACCTGCTTGAGCCTGCAACCCCAAATCTTCAGCGCCCCCCCTCTCGCCTACCCTGGTCTCAAAATGCTACTGGAGGCCCACCCCCCCAGCGGCATACCACCACCCCATATTTCGCAGTGCGAAATGAAAAGTCGAGCGATCCACTAACTCTCAAGCGCTAAATACTTACGTGCTTCGTCCTGTACGTGAACAACCTGTCCGCAGGTGCTATTGCTGCCGTCGACTCCAAACTCCAGCAGCTTCCTGCCTACGTCGGCTACTTGCCGTGCACTTACTCAAGCGCAGCCAAAACCTTCACCTCGCTGAACCTGATGAATTATGTGATCAAGCATGGCGGCACAGTCATCATGGGGCACGAAGATGATCGACCGAACACGCAGGATTTCAACCTCCACCAGCATGACTACGTGACACAGGGTTTCCGACTCAGGAGCATTCAGTCGATCTACTTCGGCACATTCCTCTCATACAAGCCTGAACGCCTGCTGCTCGATCTCACCGACGACGACCTGGAGATCGCGGTAAGGGCCATGTCGCCTGCTGTAGCACCGCTGGCAGAGTTCACGGTCCTCATTGAGGATGCCAAGTTCGAAAAGTACCTTCAGACCACGAAGCTAGGAAAACTGCAAAAGGCCGGCCTGGCAGAACTGACCAAGGCCGAGCTTGAGACCGCAATCCGAAGCAAGCTGCGGATGAACTACCTGTACAACCTCGAGTGGGTGAGCCAACCGACCCACCAGCTCAGCAAATTCAACATCCTGCTTGAGTTCCCGCGAGTTGGCGGCCACCCGGAACGTGTAGTTGTGGCCCTGGAGTACCGCCCGGTCGACCGCATCCTTCGCCTTGTCACCATTACCCGCACGTCATTGGCATTCACATAGCTGGGAGCCGCTCAGCGAGGTGTGATGCCCTTTCGCATATGATTGGTGTTCCCAGCATGGGCGCAGTCTTGTGGGTGAAAGTCCCGCCGTGAGCTGACCACAGCGAACGAAGTGAAGCGTAACTGCATGAGGGCGAACGAGTGTGGGGAGGAAGTGTGAATTCGGCGGTTGTGCGGTGAAGGATCAAACACCGCACATCGAAAAAAACAGGCATCCGGACAAGGCCTAATATTCGCAATTCGCCTCTGGAACTATTTTTCGGGCAACCAGCGCTGACTTAACGGCGTATCATCGCGCGCTCCAGAATTCAATGCTTGCAAGCGCGCCTCATAAGCAGTCCTGACCGGCTCCGGGACACCAAGTACCGGGGGCTGCAATGACACCAATGGTTGGACTCCTTTGTCCATCATTTCGCCTGCTACTTTGTCAATAAAACGCTGACGATCAAGGTGACGCAAACCAACTACTTCATCGATAAACCCACTGGCTTCAGCGTTACCTATATTCGGGTATCTATCTGCAATGCCTGCGCGGAGCATGGTGCGATTGTCGGTGGTAAAGTTATTTTCGCCATTGGCCACATAAGCTGGCATCAGTCCCGACAATGCTGCAGCCGAGGCCTTGACCGTGCCTAACTGTGGCGACACGATGACAGATGCCACCTCGGTCAAGGTTTGATTTTCCACCTCTGCGGCGACCCCGCGCAGGTTGCCCTTTTTTTCGTCAGTTTGTTGCTGAAAGTAGTCGCGGGCCGCCAAATAATCTTCTACTTGATTCTGCAATACCTGCTTGTCGGGCGATTGAGCGCTATCAACTTGCCAAGTTTGCAGATGTGCCTGGACCTGCTTCGATGTCGCACCCTCTAACAACATTTGCGACAACTCTTCTGCCTGTTTGCCTGGAAACCTGGTCATTTCCTCAAATATGCGGTCTAGAGCATGATCCTTGTAGCTATGCTGAACATTACCAGCCAACTGGGCAACCGCCGCCCCAACAATAATCAAGCCGTTATCGCTATTGGAGCCGCGACTTTGTAAGCCTATTACTGTCTTGTAGGGCTGGTCGCTATAGACTTGATCGTAGTCATATACAGGCTCCAGATGATCAAGAAGACTACCTAGCATGGCTCCAGCACTACCCTGCTTATGAATATCTTGACCCAAGGCATAAACGTAATAATCCGCCTCCAGGTTTTTTTTGGGTTCTTGGGAACCTTGTCCTGGCGAACTGTAATTCAGTCGCAATGCCGACTCGTCCCCTTGTTTGATTGGATATATATCTAGCGCATCCACTTTATGCAAGGCGCGTTGAGCCAACGCTGGTGCAAACTTTAGGTGGTTTCCATCTAGCAGCAGCGGATTGGTACTGCGGGTAAACCAAAGCACATTTGCCCCAAGCTTTCCGGCGCGTTCAACTGCATCAATACCAGCATTTGGTCCATGTACCACCACTGTTTTTCCAGCAAACCTCTGCGGAGAGGCATCACTCGCCCGCATAAACTCATCCAGGTCCAACACCTTGCCACGCAAGGCTTCCTGATCATGCAATTTGATGTTGTCCAGTCGTTTTTCTGCTTGAGTGTATGGTGTAGCACTGTTCCAGATACTGGTATGAGGCCCGCCACCAGCCCCCAATACAACCTGCCGACTGTCCAGAGCCTGACCATTGTCCAACTGGATTCGGAAGCAGTTGTCATCCAGTCGTGTAATGCTCGTCACCAGCGCCTCCAGATGCTCTGCGCCCAACCCTATTGCTCGTATCAACTGTTGTTGGTTGCCTGCAGCGAATTCACTACGGTCAGCATAACTGGGGTCATATGCCGGTACCTGCTGCCCCCATTGACTGACGAGTTCGGTTGGCTGATTGAGATAGCCCTGACCACGAACGTTCGGCGACCAAGAGTCCTCCTTGCCGACAATACTGACTTTTCCTGAAAGTGGTGAAGTTACTCCGTCTTCTGTAAAGCGACCATTAAGTTCATTCAGCAGATAGGCCACACTACTACCTACTCCTATGAACGTCAGTTCGCGTACTCGATGCGGGTCCAGTGACGTATTGGTGTTGCTTATAGCCTGACTGGCTGCGAGCGGGGCCTGTTCTGTAGTGCCAGAGCCTGTTACAGCGGGTTGCATGTAATGCAAATTTTGTCCAATAAGTATTGTGGTTATCCTCTCTAAAAAGTATCCAGAAAGTTCCCGGAGTCCAACATGAGCTTGCGATACCCGCTCTTGTTTACGCTACTATAGAATTCTTCTGGTCAAATTTTCCTGTGCATTGGCCGCAACTCGCGGCGAGTATGTATGAACACGCCCTGTATATTGTTTGCTGCATGAAAACATTGTACAGCGTGGCAGAGTGATCCAGAGTCTGCACTTCTACCTTGAAGTGAAGCACTGGTTCACTGCATATTTGCAACCTCAAACTATTAGGATGTTTGATGAACATGGCTCAGCTCCGTGGAAAGCACCGCTGCTGAGGCTGCTTCAGCCTAAACAACGCCCAATGGCCATGTCTTTCAAAAAACGCGCAAATTTTTTCAAAACGGAAAACCTGGATTAGGCGCGCTGAAGGGAGGGAGTGAATCTAAGTGTGCATAGTTATATGTGTCGCTGACTAAAGCGCCGATAGGGTGTCGGAGCGGGTCAGGTCAACCCCTGAAGGATGCGACCTTTTTGCCGGAGGGATCACTGATCGTCCTCTGGATTGCGCAGCGGCCGTAGCTCACCTCGGGCGACCTCTTCCGGTACCGCGAAGGAGTACCGTCCTAACATATTGATGTGCTCGAAGATCAGCGGCGACAGCCGAGCCAGATCCTCGTCCTGCACCGGATAGCCGTGCTGCCTTAGCCGTTCTACGGCGGCCGTCATGTAGAGGGTGTTCCACAGCACGATGATGTTTACCACCAAGCCCAAGGCGCCGAGTTGATCCTCCTGACCTTCTCGGTAGCGCTGGCGAAGCTCGCCGCGTTTGCCATGGAACACGGCGCGGGCCAGGCTGTGCCGACCTTCGCCGCGATTCAGTTGGGTCAGGGTGGCCCGGCGCTTGGATTCATCATCGATGTAGGTCAGCGTGTGCAACGTTTTCTCAATCCGCCCGAACTCAGCCAGTGCCTGAGCCAAGCGGGTCGGACGATCCCCCGTTTGCAGCGTGCGCATGATGCCTGTCGCTGGTACTCGGCCGAGCTTGAGCGACCCCGCCAGGCGCAACAAGTCATCCCAGTGCTCGGCGATCAGGTCAAGTTTGACCGACTGACGGGCAAGTCCGTTGAGCTTGCCGTAATCCGCCTCTGGGCGCGTGCGCCAGAAGCGGGTGCCGCCGACATCAGCCAGGCGCGGACAGAAGTGATAGCCGAGCAGACGGAACAACCCGAACACCACATCGCTGTAGGCACCGGTATCGGTCATGATTTGTGTTGGCTGCAATTCGGTCTGTTGTTCCAGCACAACCGCTAGCAGTACCAGGCTGTCGCGCAAAGTGCCGGGCACCGTGATAGCGTTCAGGCCAGAGAACTGATCAGAAATCAGGTTGTACCAGGTGACGCCCCGGCCGGTACCGAAGTACTTCGGGTTGGGGCCGGCATGCACGGTGCGCACCGGTACGACAAAACGCATGCCATCGGCTGAGGCCACCTCGCCGCCGCCCCAAACCTGAGCCAGTTCCAGTTGGCTTTGAGCAGCCACCAAAATGGCATTGGCTGCTGACAGGGTGTCGTCGCGGAGATAGTTCTGACTGACCCAGGACAGCCGGTCACGGCGCAGCGCTTGGTTATCATTGCGGATCAATGGTTCCAGACCGGTGTTACAGGCCCCGCCCAGAAGCACTGCACACAGGCTCGTCACCAGGCTATCGGCCCGCGCATTGCGTTCGGACACATGGGTGAAGGCCTCAGCGAAGCCGGTACGGGCGGCGATTTCCAAAAGGATTTCCGGCAGATCGACACGCGGCATCAAGTCGGCGACAGCCGCACGTAATTGCAGCAGCGAGTTAGGCTCCTCCAGCTTGTCGAGCGCTCCGAGGGACAGTTCGGTTTTACCATCAGCGTTCTCGCTCAACTGAATGGCCGGGTTGTCGGGCAGTCGGGCGGCGACCGCCTGCCACGTTGCATCCAGCTCGACAGACAAGGCGTCCAAGGTGGTTTTGGCATCGATGGTCAGGCCCAGCGAGCGGCAGATGATCGGCCGCGCCGTCAGCCATTCAGCACCATCGAGCAGGCCGATACGCGGGTCGGCATAGCGCCAACTGGGTGAAACAAAGACATCGCGCCGGCGTAAGGCCGTGCGCAGTGCATCAAGCGTACAGAACACATAGGCCCCCATGTCGAGGGAGCCACCTTCGCGGGTGATGTGCTGTTGCCAAGCCTTGGCCACGATCTCCTGCGGAGCATCATCTTCCGGTTTTCTACGAGGTAGGTTCAGTTGCAACCAGTCCAGACTAGCCGCCACGCCCTTGCCAGCCGGGCTGAAGCCGAAGCAAATATGCTTCAATAGGTCGGGAAGGAAACGGCGCACGCTGCGATAGCGCTGCTCCAGGGCGAGGTAATACACATCGTTGGCCGGACGGATCAACGCGGTGACCTCTTCGAGGGCTTTCTCCAGCGTGATACGTGGCAGGTCGTTGAACAGCCAGGCACGGACGTTGTCATCGCTAATCGAGCTATCCAGCAGCACCTTGCATGCGGCGGCGAGCGTTGCCGCCGAGCGATCCAGGTCTTTTAGACTACGCAACCGAGCTTTCTTGTCGGCCCTCTCTGCGTTGCTGAACAGGTCGCGCAGCAAGGCTTCCAGAACTTCCAGGGCGTCGTCATGCGCAGTCGCCTCCAGACAAAGCGCGAACGCCACCAGCGTCGCCATCCGTCGCGACGCCGGCAGCCGGTTGATCGCTGTGACCTTGGCCGTGTTGGCAAAGCGTGCCAGAGCCGCGATACGGCTGGGTGGGATATGCGCCGCTGCGGGCAAGACGATGCCGATGCCGCACACGTCATCGAGTCGTCGCAGCGCCCGGACCAGCGCGGGACCACTGATCATTACCGGGCCGGAGCGCAATTGATCCAGCCGGGAGCTACGGTTGCCTTCGGCCACTACCAGCAAATCTTGCAGATGCTGTCTCTGTTCCTCGGTCACGCTGCGGCCCAAGGTGAGCCAGAGGCGTTCTTCGACCCGGCTACGCAGTTGGGCGATAAACCGCTCCAGTACGGTTACGCCTGGCAGTAAAACCTTATGCGTCAGCAACCAGGTCGTCGCCCGATTGAAAAGCTCGCCAGGACGATCTGTCCCTGTCCAGCAGAGCGCATACAGCCAGCGGGCAAGTCGAAAGCCGACGATGGAGTCAGCAAACACCCGATAACCATAACGCTCCTGAATCTTGCCGGCATGACGTTGACGTTGGCGGGTTTCGGCATAGGCCAAGATGCAAGTTGGATCATTGATGCCGAGCTGACGGCTGAGCGCTTGCAGCACCTCATCCGGAATGACTGAAAAATCTTCAGGGAAGGTTCCCAGGTAGCGGACGCTGGTCAGTTGCGTGGCGTAGCCGAGACGGTTGTGTTCGCCGCGTAAAGGCAGGAGGGCTTTGTGGTCGTCGTCGCTCAGGTGGAAGTAGCGTTCCAGCTCTTCGCGGCTAGGAGGATCGACATAGCGACCAAAGCCGTCGCGCTGCTCCTGAGTCAGAAAACCAACCGGCATCGATCACAGTACCTCGGCGCAGAACACCGTGGGGGTGACAATCCGCGTGCGTTCGATATGCCCACGCTGCAAGAGGCCTGCGCGGCGATCACCGGTTACCAGGTAGTCCGCATTTCCTGCCAATGCCATGGCCAGCAGAAAGGAGTCATCCGGATCATCGGCTTCAACCTCAATGATCAACCGTTCCAATACCACAGCACGTTGTAGGTTATTGATCATAGCCCCCACTTCGGCAAGCTGCAGGATGGACTGAAGCTTGGGGTAACGACTGGCACGACGAATCTCATCGAGCTGTGCCCTTGAGGTCACTACCTCGAAGCGAGCCGAACGCCAGGCCCGATAGATTGCATCGGGAGCCCCGTGCGGTGAGATCAGCGCACTGAACAGGATGTTGGTATCCAATACGACCCGCATCAGCGCTTACGTGCCCAGTCGAGCGCTTCCTCAGCCGCGGGGCGAGCAGCGCAATGTCGTGTCGCCGGCAGAGTCGGACGTTGAACGGGTTGCCACCGTTACGTTGCGTTTGGCGGTGGAGAACGACAGCAAGTTCGTGCGTGGTCGGAAGAGGGCCAAGGAGAACATTGAGCGCTATTGCCTGGAGCCATTGGGCGTGAAGCGCCTGGAGTCGGGAAACTATGAACTGACAGTTCCCTATCAGAGCGACGAGGAATTGGATAAGGCGGTGCATGACCTGCTGAGCGAGATCAGTCAGGAAGCCGAGATGCGCAACTGCTTTATCGGGGCGGATGCCTGGGAAGAAGGTACTCAACGACGCTGGTAGGGCTTAAGTGCACTTTCTGTTCCGTTGCTCCCCAAACCCCATGCTCATACAGATGGCTGACGGCCTTGTTCTCTAGCCATCATGGGCTGGGGCTGAATGTCCGACTACGACCTGGCCGGACGGGGGATGGAGCCTCTTGTTCGGCTGTATTGAGGCTCCTTTCTTTCCCGCGGTGTCGGTCATCATCAAAGGCCTCACCTGCATATTCGGCCTCCAGCTGCTGCTCTGTTTTCCTTGAGTAACTCGCTTCTTCCTCATCGATGCTGGCGGCTCGGGCCTTCATTTGTGCGAGCTCATTCGCCAAGGCTGGGTCTTTGAATGTGACCCGCAGCCCCGACTTGAGCACCACATCGAGCACCTGAGACCGGAACTCGGGAGTGCCATGTATATCGAGCGCACTCCCAAACTTCTGTACGGCAAGCCGCAGACCAGCTTCAACTGATCGAGCAGACTCATCCAGCACCTCCACAAACTGACCACCATCGAGCAGGATCGCTAGCGCCTTCTCGTGGTCTGCGTAGTACGTAACATCTCCACGCTGATTCACGGTGAAGTGAACAGCTGGCAAAAGCGCCGGCATAGAGGCCATCAGCTCCTGCCCTGCACCGAAGCCGTTACTAGATGGCGTGCTCTTACCGGGGGAGGCCAGCCGCCGCAGCTCTGTCAGTGCGCTCGTATTCCAATCGCTAGCCAGCACTACCAGGAACCGCTTGTAGCCATCGTGTCCTGGTGCTCTGTGCTTCTCGCGTAGAACCTGACGCTCCAGGGCTATCTCACGATAGAGCTGCGCATCGGCCATGACCTTGTGCATGCTGGCCAGCGAGTAAGCCGCTTTTCGCTCACTAGGTTTCTTGTCCAGGTCAGCCTTTATCAGCTGGCGATCGAAGAGATAGGCCGACTTAATATGAGCGCGGCGCTTCACCTCGTCAGCCCTCTGTGAAGCCCAGTCTGCCTCTCTTGCTTGTGTTCGAGCCGGCCAGGTCTGACGGTAGGACGCCCATAAACTGCCGCTAATCCGGGCTCTCGGCATCGCAGAAGCACTAGCGATCTGTTGTTCGTACACATCACGCAGAATGGCCGCAGCCTCTGGCCAAGGCAGATGGAGCTCCTTGGTGAGAAAGTCGGAAACGTTCAGGTTCCGGCTGCCACATTGCATGCGATCGCCGCCACCGAGCCCTCTCTTGATGGGGTATTTGTCAGGTAGCACTCCGTGCGTATGGCTGAGATGGGCCAGTAGTTGCGTGGCGTCGAGGTTGAGCTTGATCGTCTTGTGCTCATAGAAACTATGCAGCCATTGCGCAAGCGGCTTTCCATGCAGCGCTTGGCGAACAGACCAATCCACATCAGTGAACTGGTCGCCAAGGAAAAATACGCGAAGCATTGGATTCAGTCGAATGACATAACACCGAGTTCCATGGTCGCGGTAGACCTCGTGAATCAAGCTCCCCTCGTACGAATGGTCGCCTACTCGTACCTGCAAGGCGGTCGCCTTCATTCTGCTCAGGTGCCTATCAAGAATCGTGCGGTTCTTTCCTGAATCGGTTTTACCGAGCTCCTTAAGGAGTCGATAGGCCGTCACCCGGCACTCCGCCCCCAACTCCTGAGCCCGAGCCATGTGCAGCACGGTTTCCCATACATCCAAATCACCCTGATCGAGAAGGGCTCCTGTGTAAAAAATACTGATCCCGCCCTGGGCATGAATCTCCACTCGCTCCAAGTATGGGCGGTGTCCCTTGCTGATTGCGCCAAATAACGCTGAACGAAGGGCAACGTTTGGTACACGCCGAACAGAGTCTGGCCAATGGGGTAATAAACAATGCAGCTGCGAGTCTAGATTTGACTCTAATTTGAGTTGCCGCGTGAGTGAGGGCTGAGACCGCTCCTCAAGCATAGCAAGCTGTCGAGACAAACTCGGCATTTCAGCTACTGTGCTGAGGAGTTGATTTTGTCGGCAATCCAGACATGAACTCGCTCAGCAGGCCAGGCCACAGAGTTCGCGCCGAGCGAAATAGCCGCAGGAAACTCTCCCGCCTGAATCAGTCGATATATCTGTGATTTGCTTAGCCCCACCAGGGCGCAGACAGCGGGAAGGCGTAGTAGTGCTGGCGAGACAGATTGAGTAGCCATCTGGTCGGGTCTCCTTGGAACCGGATTGGATGGCCATGGATTGAATGGCACGTCATGCGAGGTGGTCTTGGCATTTGCAACTTTTTCAAGGAAATGCCAAAAAAACGCCCCCCTATGGGATCTCAAATCCGCAACGGGATCACTTCCCCTTCGCGTACCTCTCTAGAGTTCTATGGTCTTTCACCATATCAATTCCTGCATCGTCAGCAAGCGATATGATTGCCATGTACGGGCAAAAATTCTTACGATCTGAGTTAAGTCTAGATGCAGCTTTTATAATTCTTTCAGCACGCCTATTGGCTTCATCACCCATTGCCGACTCAGCATGAGCATTATGAACCTCCTTAACCAACTCAATAAGGCCACTTACTATTTTCCCAATAGCGTTAAGCTCCTTTGTCTTGAGCTCCCCGCCTTTATCATTCTTCTTAGCATGCTCGTCCGCCCAGAGACCCAATATAAACTCTGGAGGCTCAATACCGGCAGTCAACACCCATTCGCTAGGGGTCTGCAGTGCCCCTCCGATGTCTGCGATGGGGTTGTACTCGGCACGCCCCGTGGCAATCGCGAAACGGTAAACCTCCTGACACCGTTGCCGGACCTTGCGCAGCTTCTCCAATGCCCCTCGCGCCTCTATGCGGCGGAAGACCTGTAACCAGTGCATAGGCTTGATGTCGGTTAACGGCAAATTTCCCACCTGGGGGAAGATGTCCAGCTCGAAAGCCTCCATAACGTCACCGGCATAACCTGCCGACCAGCGCAGCGACTTATGCTGATGCCACTCCAGCGCGAGACTCTTAAACGTATTAGCGCGAGAGATCGCCGCTTGGGCACGCGCGACCTTCCTCTCAAGCCCAGGGTGCCGCCCCTGAGCCACAAGCTGGCGAGCGTCAGAAGCAAGCTGCCTCGCCTGTGCGAGCGTTACCTTGTTGATGGTGCCAAGGGAAATATGCGACTGCTTGCCATCCAGACGAAATCGGAAGCGCCACGATTTGCCGCCTACCGCTCGAATCCAGAGGAATAGACCACCGCCATCGGCAAGGCCATAGTCCCTCTCGCGTGGCGCAGCATTCTTCACCTGCAAAGCCGTCAATGGCATACCGAGTACCCATAGATTATTGAACAACCCAAAGGTACTCGCAGAGGCACTCAGATGACAAGCGCTTGGGTGAGACCGGATGGCACTGCACGGAACAAGAAGCCCTCACTAGGTTGACCTCTTGATGGACTCATGCAACCGCTTGGTACTGCATGAATCTATTTAATGGTGCCCGAGACAGGAATCGAACCTGCGACCTTCGCGTTACGAGTGCGCTGCTCTACCGGCTGAGCTACACGGGCGCTGGGCTAAACCTAGCACCGGGACCGGGGTTTTGCCATGTCACCCGCCCGGCAGGGAGCAAGGCACAAGCGGCAGATAGCAAAACGCCCCGAACCAGTCGGGGCGTTTGCTTGTTCAGCTTACAGCGTCAGGGGGTCTTAAACGCCCGAAGCCTTGGCTGCTGCCACGTCTTTGATGGACAGCTTGATACGGCCGCGGTTGTCCACGTCCAGCACCAGCACTTCCACTTCCTGACCTTCTTTCAGGATGTCGGTCACTTTCTCGACGCGAGCATCGCTCAGCATGGAGATGTGAACCAGACCGTCCTTGCCAGGCAGGATGTTGACGAATGCGCCGAAGTCGACGATGCGCTCAACCTTGCCAACGTAGATCTTGCCGATCTCGGCTTCCGCGGTGATGCCCAGAACGCGCTGACGCGCAGCTTCTGCGGCTTCCTTGGTTTCGCCGAAGATCTTGATCGAGCCGTCGTCTTCGATGTCGATCGAAGCCTTGGTCTCTTCGCAGATCGCACGGATGGTCGCGCCGCCTTTACCGATGACATCACGGATTTTGTCGGTGTCGATCTTCATCGCGATCATGGTCGGAGCGTTGGCCGACAGTTCGGTACGCGACTGGCCAATGATCTGGTTCATCTGGCCGAGGATGTTCAGGCGAGCTTCCAGGGCCTGGCCCAGGGCGATCTCCATGATTTCTTCGGTGATGCCCTTGATCTTGATGTCCATCTGCAGCGCGGTGACGCCTTTGGCGGTACCGGCTACCTTGAAGTCCATGTCGCCCAGGTGGTCTTCGTCACCCAGGATGTCGGTCAGGACGGCGAATTTCTCGCCTTCTTTAACCAGGCCCATGGCGATACCGGCAACCGGCGCCTTCATCGGCACACCAGCGTCCATCAGCGCCAGGGAAGCACCGCACACGGAAGCCATGGAGCTGGAACCGTTGGACTCGGTGATTTCCGATACCACGCGGATGGTGTAGGGGAACACGTCGGCGGCTGGCAGCATGGCCTGGACCGAACGACGGGCCAGACGGCCGTGACCGATTTCACGACGACCAGCGCCGCCCATGCGACCACACTCGCCCACCGAGAACGGAGGGAAGTTGTAGTGCAGCATGAAGGGGTCTTTTTTCTCGCCTTCCAAAGTGTCCAGCAGCTGTGCGTCACGGGCGGTACCCAGGGTCGCGACGACCAGGGCCTGAGTCTCGCCACGGGTGAACAGGGCCGAACCGTGGGTCTTCGGCAGAACGCCGACTTCGATGTTCAGTGGACGTACGGTGCGGGTGTCGCGGCCGTCGATACGTGGCTTGCCGTTGACGATGTTTTCGCGAACGGTGCGGTATTCGATTTCACCGAAAGCGGCTTTGACATCGGCAGCGGAAGGCTGGCCTTCTTCGCCGGACAGCTTGGCGACGACCAGGTCTTTCAGCTCGCCCAGGCGTGCATAACGGTCGGCCTTGACGGTGATGGTGTAAGCCTGGGAGATCGCTTCGCCGAACTCGGAGCGGATAGCGCCCAGCAGGTCGGTGGCTTCTGGAGCCGGAGCCCAGTCCCAGGTTGGCTTGGCGGCTTCGGTAGCCAGCTCTTTGACGGCCTGGATAACGGCCTGGAATTCGTCGTGGGCGAACAGTACGGCGCCCAGCATCTGGTCTTCGGTCAGCTCTTTGGCTTCCGATTCAACCATCAGTACCGCTTCTTCGGTACCGGCTACGACCATGTCCAGACTAGATGCCTGAAGCTGCTCGTAAGTCGGGTTCAGCAGGTAGCCGGTGCTTTCGTGGAAAGCAACGCGGGCAGCACCGATCGGACCATCGAAAGGAATGCCGGAAATCGCCAGCGCAGCCGAGGTACCGATCATCGCAGCGATGTCCGGATCGGTCTTCTTGCTGGTGGAAACCACGGTGCAGACAACCTGCACTTCGTTCATGAAGCCTTCTGGGAACAGAGGGCGAATCGGGCGGTCGATCAGACGCGAGGTCAGGGTTTCTTTCTCGGAAGGACGGCCTTCACGCTTGAAGAAACCGCCAGGGATCTTACCGGCAGCGTAAGTCTTTTCCTGGTAGTGAACAGACAGAGGGAAGAAACCCTTGCCTGGATCGGCTTGCTTGGCGCCAACCACGGTCACCAATACGCTGACGTCGTCGTCAACGGTGACCAATACTGCGCCGGAGGCCTGACGGGCGATACGGCCAGTCTCGAGGGTAACGGTCGACTGACCGAACTGGAATTTTTTGATTACCGGGTTCACGGTGTCCTACCTTCTTTGTGGCTCTTGGGGGAACTGGTTTCTTGCGAAATTCTTGGGCAATCCCGGGAATCGGCCCGGCCTTTATTGTCCAGGTAAAACTACGGTCCAGATAAAACTTGAGGCTGGGAGCCTGCCATGCGCCTGCGGGAAACCCACTGACGCACGGCAAACAACCAACCTCTAGCGCAATCGCTGATTAGCGACGCAGACCCAGGCGACCGATCAGAGCGCTGTAACGGCTCAGGTCTTTGCCTTTCAGGTAGTCCAGCAGCTTACGACGCTGGTTAACCATGCGGATCAGACCACGACGGGAGTGGTGGTCTTTACCGTTGGCCTTGAAGTGACCTTGCAGTTTGTTGATGTTGGCGGTCAGCAGTGCAACTTGCACTTCTGGCGAACCAGTGTCACCAACAGCTTGCTGGTAGTCGGTTACGATTTGAGCTTTTTCTTCAACGCTGAGTGCCATTTGGCTTTCCTCTCAAAAGGCAGCGTTCCGAGAAACGCCACCAACAGGCCAGGGACAAATCCCCGTATCTATAAATGAGCTGTGACCGTGCCTGTTAACAGCCACCCTCTCCAGCCTGCTGTTACACAGGCTGGTTTCCGGTCATTCCGACCGAATCAGTCGACGCGGCGCGATGCGCCCGTCTTCGCTCACTTCACCGATACCGATAAAGCGACCGTTATGATCCTGTACCCGCACCATGCCGAACTTCGGTGCATCGGGAGCCCGTACCGGCTGGCCGTTGAGCCAGTAGAACGCGCTGTGCTCGGAGAACTGCAGCAGCGGCCAATCCAGCAGGCCGCTGTCCGATGGCATCAGGAAGCGATCCACCGCTTCGTTTCCGCCTTCGGCATGTACCGCTTCAAGCTCTTCCAGCGTGACGGTCTGGGCCAGACTGAAAGGGCCGGCCTGGGTGCGACGCAGTTCCGCGACATATGCACCACAACCCAGCTTCTCACCGATATCCTCCACCAGGGTGCGAATATAGGTGCCTTTGCTGCAGTCCACCGCTAGCCGCGCAGTATCGCCTTCAAAGGCCAGTAATTCCAAGCGCGCAATAGTAACAGAACGCGCTTCGCGCTCCACCACTTCGCCTGCACGGGCCAGCTTGTAAAGTGGCTGGCCATCACGCTTGAGGGCCGAGTACATCGGCGGTATCTGGCTGATTTGCCCACGAAATTCCGGCAGCACCGCTTCAATATCGGCGCGACCAACGGTCACTTCGCGAGTCTGCAGGACTTCACCCTCGGCATCGGCCGTGGTGGTGGTCTTGCCCAACTGCATCAGGGTTTCGTAACCCTTGTCGGAATCGAGCAGGTATTGCGAGAACTTGGTCGCCTCGCCAAAGCACAACGGCAACACGCCGGTGGCCAGGGGATCGAGGCTGCCGGTATGCCCGGCCTTCTCGGCGTTGAGCAACCAGCGGACTTTCTGCAGCGCCGCGTTGGAGGTGAACCCCAGCGGCTTGTCGAGCAGGATGATACCGCTGACGTTACGACGGATACGCTTGACCTGAGCCACCGCTTACTCCTTGGCGTCTTCGGGTGTAGCGGCGTGCTGGCTGTCTTCGGCCACGGCGCGCTCGATCAGGGCCGACAGATGCGCACCCCGCACGACGCTTTCGTCGTAGTGGAAGTGCAGTTGTGGAACGCTGCGCAACTTCATCTCGCGAGCCAGCTGCATACGCAGGAAGCCGGCGGCCGAATTGAGCACCTTGATGCTCTGAGCGATATCGTCAGCGTTGTCCTGGCCCATCACGGTGATGAAGATCTTGGCGTGACCGACGTCACGGCTGACTTCAACGGCGGTGATGGTGACCAGGCCGACGCGCGGATCTTTGACTTCACGACGGATCAGCTGAGCGAGCTCACGCTGCATCTGGTCGCCGATACGTTGGGTACGGCTGTATTCTTTTGCCATGTCTTGTTACCTGTTGCTGCCTCGCGGTGAAACCCGCAAGGTCTGAAAGCGGCAAACGCCCGGCCTGACAGAAGCCAGACCGGGCGTTGCGTTTAGAGTCCGGACGATGCGCCGTGCATTTGCATGCAACTGGCCATCATGGCTCTTGAAGTGCGCGAGTTAGAGGCTGCGAGCAACCTGAACCTTCTCGAAGACTTCGATCTTGTCGCCGACTTTGACGTCGTTGTAGCTCTTCACGCCGATACCGCATTCCATGCCGGCACGCACTTCGGAAGCGTCATCCTTGAAGCGGCGCAGGGATTCCAGCTCGCCTTCGAAGATAACGATGTCTTCACGCAGTACACGGATTGGACGGTTACGGTGAACGACACCCTCGATCACCATGCAACCGGCGATCGCGCCGAACTTCGGCGAACGGAACACGTCACGAACCTCGGCAACACCCAGGATGTTCTCCCGAACGTCGCTGCCCAGCATACCGGTCAAGGCTTTCTTGACGTCTTCGATGATGTCGTAGATCACGTTGTAATAACGCATATCCAAACCTTCCTGCTCGACGATCTTGCGAGCGCCGGCATCGGCACGCACGTTGAAGCCGAACAGGACAGCGTTGGAAGCCAGGGCCAGGTTGGCGTCGCTTTCGGTGATACCACCGACGCCGCCGCCGACTACGCGCACTTGCACTTCGTCGTTGCCCAGGCCGTTCAGAGCGCCTTGCAGAGCTTCCAGCGAACCACGGACGTCGGATTTGAGGACGATGTTGAGCGTCTTCTTCTCTTCCTGGCCCATGCTTTCGAAGATGTTTTCCAGCTTGCCGGCGTGAGCGCGAGCCAGTTTGACTTCGCGGAACTTGCCTTGACGGAACAGAGCCACTTCACGGGCTTTCTTCTCGTCGGCAACCACGCTCATCTCGTCGCCAGCGTCCGGGGTACCGTCCAGGCCGAGGATCTCGACCGGAATGGCCGGACCGGCTTCCTTGATCGGCTTGCCGTTCTCGTCGAGCATGGCGCGCACGCGGCCATAGTTCGAGCCGACCAGCACCATGTCGCCTTGACGCAGGGTACCGTCCTGAACCAGTACGGTCGCCACCGGGCCACGGCCCTTGTCGAGACGCGATTCAACCACGACACCACGGCCAGGAGCCGAAGGAGTGGCGGTTAGTTCGAGCACTTCGGCCTGCAGCAGTACGGCTTCGAGCAATTCGTCGACGCCGGTACCCATCTTCGCGGAAACCGGAACGAATGGAGTATCGCCACCCCAGTCTTCGGAAGTCACGCCGTGAACCGACAGTTCGCTACGGATGCGATCGAGGTCGGCACCCGGCTTGTCGATCTTGTTCACCGCGACCACCAGAGGTACGCCAGCCGCCTGAGCGTGCTGAACGGCTTCAACGGTCTGCGGCATCACGCCGTCGTCCGCTGCAACCACCAGGATCACGATGTCGGTCGCCTTGGCACCACGAGCACGCATGGCGGTAAACGCGGCGTGACCCGGGGTATCGAGGAAGGTGACCATGCCGCGTTCGGTTTCAACGTGGTACGCACCGATGTGCTGGGTGATGCCGCCGGCTTCGCCAGCCGCTACCTTGGCACGACGGATGTAGTCGAGCAGCGAGGTCTTACCGTGGTCAACGTGACCCATTACGGTCACGACTGGCGCACGAGGAACCGCTTCACCTTCAAACTTCAGGGACTCGGCCAGAGAATCTTCCAGGGCGGTGTCGCTGATCAGGGTCACTTTGTGGCCCAGTTCTTCAGCAACCAGCTGGGCAGTTTCCTGGTCCAGTACCTGGTTGATGGTGGCCGGTGTGCCCAGCTTGAACATGAACTTGATGATTTCGGCAGCCTTGACCGACATCTGCTGGGCGAGATCGCCAACAGTGATGGTTTCGCCGATCTTCACTTCACGCACGACCGGGCCGGTTGGGCTCTGGAAGCCGTGAGCGTTGCGTTTCTTCAGCTTGGCCTTGCCGCGACCACCACGACGGAAGCCATCGCTTTCTTCGTCGGTGGTACGTGGGGCAACGCGTGGAGCCGGAGCCTTTTCCTTGACGGAAGCACGATGCGGAGCGTTTTTACGCTCGCCATCGCCACCACGACGGTTGTCGTCGTTACGGCTCTTGTCCGGGCGACGCTGCTCGTCCTTCTTGCGCACTTCAGCGACCGGCGCTGGAGCGACAACAGGAACATCTTCAACAATCGGCTCGGCAACCACCGCAGGTGCGGCAACCGCTTCAACGGCAGCAGGTTGCGCAGCAGCAGGCTGGCGACGCGCTTCTTCTTCGGCGCGACGCTTGGCTTCTTCTTCAGCCTTCTGACGTGCAGCATTTTCTACTGCGCGACGTTCTTCCAGTTCACGCTGGCGCTCGGCTTCGATTTCTTCCGGGCTGCGCTGTACGAAGACTTTCTTCTTGCGTACTTCAACGCTGATGCTTTTGCTGCCGGCCACGCGCAGGGTGCTGGTGGTTTTACGCTGCAACGTGATCTTGCGCGGTTCTTCCACTTTCGCCTTGTGGCTGCTCTTCAAGTGAGTCAGCAACGATTGCTTCTCACTGTCGGTCACATGTTCCTCGGCGGCGGTGTGCGGCAGACCTGCCTCACGCATCTGCTGCAACAGGCGCTCTACCGGTGTTTTGACCTCATCGGCCAGTTGTTTCACCGTGACTTGCGTCATGCACTTCTCTCCTCAGGCCGCGCCTATTACTCGAACCAATGGGCTCGGGCGGCCATGATCAACTTGCCGGCACGATCATCGTCAATGCCGTCGATGTCGAGCAGGTCGTCAATAGACTGCTCGGCCAGGTCTTCGCGGGTAATTACGCCGCGCACCGCCAGTTCCATCGCCAAATCCTTGTCCATACCCTCAAGCGAGAGCAGGTCTTCGGCCGGATGGGCGTCTGCCAGCTTTTCCTCAGTAGCGATGGCTTTAGTCAACAAGCGATCCTTGGCACGAGCGCGAAGCTCGTTGACGATGTCTTCGTCAAAGCCGTCGATGTTGAGCATTTCTTCCAACGGTACGTAGGCAATCTCTTCCAGGCTGGTGAAGCCTTCATCAACCAGCACCTGTGCCAGCTCTTCGTCGACTTCCAGCTCGTCGATGAAGTTGCGCAGGATGTCGCCGGTTTCAGCTTGCTGCTTAGCCTGGATGTCCGATTCGGTCATCACGTTCAGGGTCCAGCCAGTCAACTGGCTGGCCAGACGCACGTTCTGACCACCGCGACCGATGGCCTGAGCCAGATTGTCTGCGCCAACGGCGATGTCCATGGCATGGGCATCTTCGTCGACGATAATTGCCGCGACTTCAGCCGGCGACATGGCGTTGATCACGAACTGCGCCGGGTTGTCGTCCCACAGGACGATATCCACACGCTCACCGCCCAACTCACCGGAAACGGCCTGGACGCGCGAACCGCGCATGCCAATGCACGCACCCTGAGGGTCAATGCGCTTGTCTTTGGAACGGACCGCAATCTTGGCGCGCGAACCCGGATCACGGGAGGCAGCCATGACTTCGATCAGGCCTTCGGCGATTTCCGGCACTTCGATACGGAACAGCTCGATCAGCATTTCCGGCGCGGTGCGCGACAGGATCAGCTGCGGGCCGCGGTTCTCGGTGCGGATTTCCTTGAGCAGCGCACGAAGACGCACGCCAACACGGAAAGTCTCGCGGGAAATGATGTCTTCGCGGGCCAACAGCGCTTCAGCGTTGTTACCCAGGTCGACGATCACATTGTCGCGGGTCACTTTTTTCACGGTGCCGGAGATGATTTCACCCAAGCGCTCGCGGTAAGCGTCAACGACTTGAGCACGCTCGGCTTCGCGGACTTTCTGCACGATGACCTGTTTGGCGGTCTGCGCAGCAATGCGGCCGAATTCGATCGACTCGATCTTTTCCTCGACGACATCACCGACTTTCGCGCCCGGATGGGTTTCCTGGACCTTGCTCGGCCAGGTTTCCACAGCCGGATCGTCCAGATCGGCTTCCTCGACTACCGTCCAGCGACGGAAAGTCTCGTAAGCACCGGTGTGGCGATTGATTTCCACACGCAGATCGACTTCGTCCTCGAAACGCTTTTTGGTAGCAGTGGCCAGAGCCAGCTCCAGCGCTTCAAAAATTACGCTTGCCGGTACACCCTTTTCATTGGATACCGACTCAACAACCAGCAGTACTTCTTTGCTCATCGTACGCCTCGCCTTTCGCAAGCCATTGGATCCGCGGGATCCGCGTCTCAGTCAAAACTGGGAATTATGTGGGCCTTGTCGATCATGTCGATCGGCAACAGGAACTCGTGGTCTTCCACCTGCACCACGACGTCCTGCTCCTCCACCCCGCGGAGAAGGCCCTGAAAATTACGCCGGCCTTCAAAAGGCGAGCGCAGCTTGATCTTCACTTGTTCACCGACATACTTGGCAAACTGTTCAAGGGTGAACAGCGGGCGTTCCATGCCAGGAGAGGAAACTTCAAGGGTGTATTCAACGGAGATCGGATCTTCGACATCCAGAACGCCGCTGATCTGACGGCTGACGATGGCGCAGTCGTCCACCAGCACACCGCCTTCTTTATCGATATAAACGCGCAACAGTGAGTGGCGACCTTGAGCCGAAAACTCGATACCCCAGCATTCATAGCCAAGGGCCACGACCACCGGGGCCAACAAGGCCTGCAACTGTTCTAGCTTGCTCGACACCTGAACCCCCTCGTGCATGCTTGTGCAAATAAAAAATGGGCGAAGCGCCCATCCCGGAAACGCCGTTGAATAGCGGCGTTATAAAGTGTCCAGCTAACAAAAAGCCCCTAAAAAGGGGCTCCGCTAAAACTGGTTGCGGGGGCCGGATTTGAACCGACGACCTTCGGGTTATGAGCCCGACGAGCTACCAGACTGCTCCACCCCGCGACAAAGCTGGGGCGGAAGTATACGACCGATCCCTTTTTGGGTCAATGTAACCTTCCACCTACAAGAAAGCCCGCAACAGCGGGCTCTCCTGATAATTGGTACCGAGAAGGGGACTCGAACCCCTACACCCTATGGGCACAACCACCTCAAGGTTGCGTGTCTACCAATTCCACCACCTCGGCATAGACTACGTTACTGCGTGAAACTCTTCTTACTTCTGCTCTTGAGCTGGAGGTACGTCAGTCGCATTGGTTGCCGACTTTTGCTCTTGGAGCACCGGGACATCATCAGAAGCCGGTTTTTGCTTTGGCGCTTCAAGCACCGCTGGATCTGGCAAACCTACTTGAGTCAGCTCATGAGCTTTCTCTTTAGCAAAGTAACCTAACCCCAAGCTGGTTATGAAAAAACCTGCGGCAAGTATAGCAGTAAACTTACTAAGAAAGGTAGAGGAACCTTGGCTTCCGAACACAGTATTTGAAGCACCGGCTCCGAAAGACGCGCCAGCGTCCGCACCTTTACCCTGCTGCAGCAATACCAGAGCTACTACGCCCAGCGCACCCAGCAGATGAAAAACGACTACGACTGTTTCCAGCATTTTTTCAGTTTCCCGCGGCGCGACAAATCGCACCGAACTCATCTGCATTCAGGGAAGCTCCACCAATGAGCCCCCCATCGATATCCGGCATGCCGAACAGTTCGACCGCATTGGCCGCCTTCACGCTGCCGCCGTATAGAAGCCGCACACCTCGTGCCACTTCAGAATTCTCTGCCGCCAACTGCGCCCGGATGGCTGCGTGCACATCCTGGGCCTGTTGCGGCGAAGCAGTCAGCCCGGTACCAATGGCCCAGACCGGCTCGTAAGCAATAACGGCATTGGCAAACGCACCAACACCCAACTCTTCGATAATGCTGCCCAACTGACGCCCGACAACTTCAAGAGTCTTCCCGGCCTCGCGCTGCTCGAGGGTTTCCCCTACACACAAGACCGGCTTCAAGCCACAAGCCTGTGCTGCTGCGAATTTGCGATTCAGCGTACCGTCACGCTCACCCATCATCAGGCGACGCTCGGAATGCCCGACCAACACCAGGGAACAACCTGCATCCACCAGCTGACTCGGAGCTATCTCTCCTGTCAGCGCACCTTGCATGGGCTCCACCGCAGAGTTCTGCGCGCCGACCGAAATCGACTTGCCTTTCAAGCCATCAATCACCTGATTGATATACAAGCAAGGCGGGAATACCGCGACATCAACACCGCTAGGCAAGGCCAGATGACGCAGGCCATTGATCAGCTCAGCGACGCTGGCGCGGGTACCGTGCATTTTCCAGTTACCAGCTACCATAGGGCGACGCATGCTGTACCTCGTCGGTCAAAGTGGGCGCAGATGTTACCCAACCGCATCAACACTGGCAAGCCGAAATCAGGCAGAAACTTCCGCAACCAGTTTTGCCAGTTCGTCAGCATAGCCACGGACCTGGGTTTCATCATCGCCCTCGACCATGACGCGAACCAAAGGCTCGGTGCCCGACTTGCGCAGCAACACCCGCCCACGCCCAGCCATCGCGGTAGTGACGCGCGCGCAGGCCTCTTTCACAGCCGGATGCTCGACAGGATTGGCACCACCGCCAAAACGGACATTGACCAGAATCTGCGGACATTTGCGCAGCGCCTGGCGCGACTGTGCCAAACTTTCATCACGCCGTTTCAGTGCCATCAGCACCTGCAGGGCGGCAATGATCGCATCACCCGTAGTGGTGTGCTGGAAGCACACGATATGGCCGGAGTTTTCACCGCCTACCAGCCATTGGCGCTCAAGCAGCTCGGCAATGACATAACGGTCACCGACATTGGCGCGCACGAATGGAATACCCAGATCAGCCAAGGCCAGCTCAAGCCCCAGATTGCTCATCAAGGTACCGACCACACCGCCCTGCAGCTTGTTACGCGCGTGCAGGTCCCGAGCAATGATGAACAGAAGTTCGTCGCCGTCGACGATGGCGCCTGTATGGTCGACCATCAACACCCGGTCGCCATCACCATCGAAGGCGATACCCAGATCGGCGTGCTCGGCCAATACCGCAGCCTGTAACTGCCCCATGTGGGTCGAGCCGCAATTGTCGTTGATGTTCAGACCGTTAGGCTGTGCGGAGAGCACCACCACTTCAGCGCCCAACTCACGGAAAACACTTGGTGCGACCTTGTAGGTCGCACCGTGGGCACAATCGACAACAATCTTCAGACCCGCAAAGCTGGTACCGGAAGGAACGCTGCTCTTACAGAATTCAATGTAACGGCCCGAGGCGTCATTGATGCGCGATACCTTACCCAGCTTGCTGGACTCCACCACGGTCATCGGCGCGTCCAGCAACTCTTCGATCATCAACTCGACTTCATCCGGGAGCTTGGTGCCTTCCCCCGAGAAGAACTTGATGCCGTTGTCATCGTGAGGATTATGCGACGCGCTGATCACGATCCCCGCCTCTGCATGGAAAGTGCGGGTCAGGTAGGCGATGGCCGGAGTAGGCATCGGGCCCAGCAGCATTACATCCGCGCCGGCAGCGGACAGACCCGCCTCAAGCGCGGACTCGAACATGTAACCGGAAATGCGCGTATCTTTGCCCACCAACACACGACAGGCGCCCATACTGCGAAAGGCCATACCCGCAGCCCAGCCCAGCTTGAGCATGAAATCGGGAGTAATAGGGTACACGCCCACACGACCGCGAATGCCGTCGGTGCCAAAGTATTTCTTGCTCATAAGTGCTCCATCATTCTTATTCGGCTGATTCCACAGCTGTAATCATCCGCACGACATCCACCGTCTCGGCCACATCATGGACCCGCAGGATCTTTGCCCCTTTGGACATTGCCAGAGCGGCAAGAGCCAGCCCGCCATACAGGCGCTCACCGACGGGGCGACTCAATGCCTGACCTATCATGCTCTTTCGTGAAACCCCGACCAGCAGAGGTCGACCAAGGGCATGCAGGGCATCCATATGCTTGAACAGGCTCAAGTTGTGCTGCAGGGTCTTTGCGAAGCCAAAACCCGGATCCAGAATGATCCGTTCCGACCCGATACCCACTGCAGCACACTGAGCCATACGCTCAGCCAGGAATACCCCCACTTCCTTGGTTACATCCCGATACTGCGGATTGTCTTGCATATCGCCAGGCTCACCGAGCATATGCATAAGACAGACCGGTAAACCTGTGGCCGCTGCAGCATCCAGCGCGCCATCCCGCCGCAACGAGCGGACATCATTGATCAATCCCGCGCCCAGGCGCGCAGTTTCGCGCATGACCGCAGGCGTGGATGTATCGACCGAAATAATGACATCCAGTTCACGATGGATGCGTTCGACGATAGGTGCTACCCGCTCAAGCTCTTCAAGCGGCGATACCGCCCGCGCACCAGGACGAGTGGACTCGCCCCCCACATCGATGAGCGTTGCGCCCGCCAGCACCATACCTTCGGCATGGCGCAAGGCAGCATCAAGCTGACTGAAACGGCCACCATCGGAGAAGGAGTCGGGAGTTACATTAAGAATGCCCATGACATGCGTATGGGCCAAATCAAGAACCCGGTTGCCGCAAGGCAACCGGGTCGAGGACGACATAGAAGTCATTTCAAACCTTAGCGGTCAGCAGCCGGGCCGCCGATCGGTGTCTCTGGACGTTCGTTCTGCACCACCGGAGGTGTGGTACCCGAGCCGCCCTCCCAATCGCGAGGCTCGCGAGGGGTACGACCAGCCATGATGTCGTCGATCTGCTCGGCATCGATGGTTTCATACTTCATCAAGGCATCGGCCATCGCATCCAGCTTGTCGCGGTTATCCGTGAGGATCTGCTTGGCGGTGCCATAGCACTGGTCGATGATGCTACGAACTTCGGAGTCAATCAGCTTGGCGGTTTCCGCAGACAGGCTGGCATGCTGGCTGCCAGCACTGCGCCCCAGGAAAACCTCGCCCTCTTCTTCGGCGTACATCAACGGGCCCAGTTTTTCAGACAACCCCCACTTGGTCACCATGTTCCGCGCAATCTGGCTGGCGCGCATGATGTCGTTGGAAGCACCGGTAGTTACACCGTCAAAGCCCAATGTCATTTCTTCAGCGATACGACCGCCGTACAGCGAGCAGATCTGACTGATCAGCGCACGCTTGGACAGACTGTAGCGATCTTCTTCCGGCAGGAACATGGTCACGCCCAGAGCCCGACCACGCGGGATGATCGAAACCTTGTAGACCGGATCGTGCTCAGGCACTACGCGACCGACAATGGCGTGGCCAGCTTCGTGATAAGCCGTGTTCTGCTTTTCCTTTTCGGACATGACCATGGATTTGCGCTCTGCGCCCATCATGATCTTGTCTTTTGCCAGCTCGAACTCTTTCATCTCGACGATGCGCTTGCCGCTACGGGCAGCGAAGAGCGACGCCTCGTTCACCAGGTTGGCCAGATCGGCACCAGAGAAGCCGGGCGTACCACGAGCGATCACTGCCGGTGCAACATCCTCACCCATTGGCACTTTACGCATATGGACTTTCAGGATCTGCTCACGACCACGAATATCCGGCAGACCAACCACGACCTGACGGTCGAAGCGGCCTGGACGCAGCAACGCCGGGTCCAGCACATCAGGACGGTTGGTAGCGGCAATGACAATGATGCCGTCATTCATTTCAAAGCCATCCATCTCGACCAGCAACTGGTTGAGAGTCTGCTCACGCTCATCATGACCACCACCCATGCCGGCACCACGATGGCGACCGACAGCATCGATTTCGTCGATGAAGATGATGCACGGAGCATGTTTCTTGGCCTGCTCGAACATATCGCGAACGCGGCTGGCACCTACACCAACGAACATTTCGACGAAGTCGGAACCGGAAATGGTGAAGAACGGAACCTTGGCTTCACCAGCAATGGCCTTGGCCAGCAAGGTCTTACCGGTACCCGGCGGGCCAACCATGAGCACGCCACGAGGAATACGACCGCCCAGACGCTGGAACTTGCCTGGATCGCGGAGAAACTCAACCAGCTCGCCCACTTCTTCCTTGGCCTCGTCGCAACCCGCGACATCCGCCAGGGTGGTTTTCACCTGATCTTCGGACAACAGGCGCGCCTTGCTCTTGCCAAAGCTCATCGGCCCGCCTTTGCCACCGGCACCACCCTGCATCTGCCGCATGAAGAACATGAAGACGGCGATGATCACCAGGATCGGGAAGCTGGCGACCAGCAGTTGGGTCCAGATGCTTTGCTGTTCAGGCTGCTTGCCTTCGACGACCACATGGTTATCCACCAGGTCACCGATCAGGCCGTTGTCCTGAATCGCAGGACGAATGGTCTTGAAGCTATCGCCATCGTTGCGCTTGCCGGTAATCACATAACCATCAACGGCTACGCGCTCGACCTTGCCATCCTTAACTTGCTGGATAAAGTCGGAATAGTTGAGGGTCTGCGGCTCGTTAGGGCTGGAGAAGTTGTTCATCACCGTCACCAGGACAGCCGCGATGATCAACCACAGGATCAGATTCTTTGCCATATCGTTCAATTAACTACCCTCTGAAGCAAGCTCCGCTGCTGGCGCGCGCTTCGCATGATATTCACCGACCTAACTTACTACATTACCTACAGCTCTGGCAGGCGCTGTCTGTAACCCTTTGTGAAACCCAGATTACACAATATTCGCTTAAGCCCCCGGGGCGAAATACGAAAAAACTATCAACTCGGTCAAAAACAACCTTTACTCGATAGGCCCGCGAAAGCCACGTCCCAGCAGATATTGCTCGCGAGAACGATCACGGGAAGAACTCGGTTTGCGCATCACTACCTTGTCGAACATCTTGCGAACGTTCTTGTGGTATTCGTCGAAACCTTCTCCCTGGAAAATCTTTATCAGGAAGTCGCCACCGGGACGAAGAACCCGCCCCGCCAAATCAAGTGCCAACTCGCACAGAAACATCGCCCGCGGCATATCTACGGCAGGCGTACCACTCATATTGGGGGCCATATCGGAAATCACAAGGTCAACCTGGGAATTTCCGACCGCCTCGAGAATTTGAGCTAACACAGCGTCTTCGGTGAAGTCGCCCTGAATAAAGGTGACATCAGGGATGCTGTCCATTTCCAGGATGTCGGAAGCGATCAGCCTCCCCTGCCCACCAATCAGACGACTGGTCACCTGCGACCAGCCTCCTGGCGCCGCGCCCAGGTCGATTACGCTCATTCCCGGCCGGATCAAACGATCCTTTTCCTGGATTTCCAGCAATTTGTAGCTGGCACGCGAACGGTACCCATCTTTTTGCGCCATTTTGACGAACGGGTCGTTGAAGTGCTCTTTCAGCCAGTTATGGCTTGTCTTGGAACGGGCCACGGGCCACCTCAAAAAATAAAACGGGTCGTGATTAACTGGGCGGTCCCGGACGCGCTCGGGTAAACTGGCCGCCGCTTTTTACAAGATCAGACGCAGGGGTCAGATTATGCCGCTCACTCAAGAGCAGAAGAAACAGTACAAATCCATTGGCCACCATCTGAAACCAGTATTGACTGTGGCTGACAACGGTTTGACCGAAGGTGTGTTGGCCGAACTTGAACGCGCCTTGAGCGATCATGAGCTGATCAAGATCAAGCTCAACATCCTCGAACGCGAGTCCCGCCTGGAAGCCATTGCAGAATTGTGCAAGGCTGGCAAAGCGGATCTGGTGCAGGTCATCGGCAAAATGGCGTTGATTTATCGCAAGAACGCCAAGGTAAACAAGCAACTGTCCAACGTCCATCGCTTCCACTGACGTCGACAGGGGTCAAGGGCGTGCTTCGCGCGCCCTGCCACTCCACCCAGGCACCGGCTGCAAGACCAGCACCAGACCGGAAAAAGCCAAGACAAGATAGCTGAACAACTGCCAGCGCTCGACATCCGACAGCCCGAAGCGCACCACGAAATACATCGTGCACGCACATAACGCCACCAACAACAGCTGCCCTCGCATATCCCGCCACAGGCTCGCCAGCCCTTCAGCACGTACCAATACCAGCATCTGAAGAACGATGCATACCGCTGAAAAACCAACCAGCAGCGCACTCAGCACATTACCGATCTCTTCGATCAGCAGCGGCGCCAGGCCAATCTGGCCCAGCACCGGCAACAAGCCGACATGCAACAACCACACACCACCGACCCATAACATCTGAGTCAGCTGCCAAAGCATGGCGCCGGCATTCAGCAGGCGCCCTCGTTCAGATGTGGCGGACTTCGACAATCTCGTACTCGATCACGCCGCTAGGCGTTTTAACGGCAACCACATCACCCTCTTCCTTGGCGATCAAGGCACGGGCAATGGGCGAGCCTACAGAGATCTTTCCGAGCTTGATGTCAGCCTCATCCTCACCAACGATCTGGTAAGTGACGCTCTCATCGGTTTCGACGTTGGCGATTTCGACGGTAGTGCCGAAAATCACCTTACCTGTATGAGGAATGCTCGTCACATCGATGACAACCGAGTTTTGCAGGCGGCCCTCAATATCCCGGATGCGCGCTTCAACCATTCCCTGCTCCTCGCGGGCAGCATGGTATTCCGCGTTTTCCTTGAGGTCACCGAGTTCTCGAGCCTCACCGATGGCCTGGCTCAAGCGCGGCCGCTCGACCTTGCTGAGGAACGTCAACTCTTCTTCCAGGGCCTTGGAGCCCTGGACGGTCATTGGGTATTTATTCATGCCTTCAATCCTGCATGTAGATCCTGCAAGCGGCGCACGGTCTTTTCCGGACCGAACTTGAGCGCTTCACAGATAGCCTCGCCCGCAGCAATGGTGGTGGTGCAGTAGATCTTGTGCTGCAAGGCGTTACGACGAATGGAATAAGAGTCAGCGATCGACTGACGACCCTCGGTGGTGTTGATGATCAGCGTGACTTCGTCATTCTTGATCATGTCGACCACGTGCGGACGACCTTCAGTCACCTTGTTCACGCGGCGCACCTTCAGGCCTGCCGCCTCGATCAGCTTGGCAGTACCGGCAGTGGCGACCACTTCGAAGCCCAAGTTGATCAGATCACGAGCCACGCCTGCAACCAGTGGCTTGTCATCGTCGCGCACGCTGATGAACGCGGTACCACCAGTCGGCAGCACTTCGCTAGCGCCCATCTGGGCCTTGGCGAAGGCTTCGCCGAAGGTGTCACCGACACCCATCACTTCGCCGGTCGACTTCATCTCTGGGCCGAGGATCGGGTCAACGCCCGGGAATTTGGCGAACGGGAACACCGCTTCCTTGACACTGTAGAAGTTAGGAATGATTTCCTTGGTGAAGCCCAGCTCTTTCAGGGTCTTACCCGCCATGACGCGCGCGGCGATCATCGCCAGGGAGACACCGATGCACTTGGAAACGAACGGCACGGTACGGGAAGCACGCGGGTTCACTTCGATGACGTAGATCTGCTCGCCCTGCAGGGCCAGCTGCACGTTCATCAGGCCGACCACGCCCAGCTCCAGGGCCATCTTCTTGACCTGTTCGCGCATCTCGTCCTGGATGTGCGCGGGCAGCGAGTACGGCGGCAGCGAGCAAGCGGAGTCACCGGAGTGCACGCCAGCCTGTTCGATGTGCTGCATGATCGCGCCGATCACCACATCCTTGCCGTCGCAGACCGCATCCACATCCATCTCGATGGCGCAGTTGAGGAAGTGGTCCAGCAGCACCGGGCTGTCGTTGGACACTTGCACCGCTTCACGCAGGTAGCGCTTGAGTTCTTCTTCTTCGTAAACGATTTCCATCGCCCGACCGCCCAGTACATAAGACGGACGCACCACCAGCGGGTAGCCGATCTTGGCCGCGGCACGAATCGCTTCGTCTTCGCTGCGCACGGTGGCGTTTGGCGGCTGACGCAGATTCAGGCGCTCGACCATTTGCTGGAAGCGCTCACGGTCTTCGGCACGGTCGATGGCATCAGGGCTGGTACCGATGATCGGCACGCCGGCCGCTTCCAGGGCACGCGCCAGTTTCAGAGGAGTCTGGCCGCCGTACTGGACAATCACGCCTTTTGGCTTCTCGACGCGGACGATTTCCAATACGTCTTCCAGGGTCACCGGCTCGAAGTACAGGCGATCGGAGGTGTCGTAGTCAGTGGAAACGGTTTCCGGGTTGCAGTTGACCATGATGGTTTCGTAACCATCGTCACGCAGCGCCAATGCGGCGTGCACGCAGCAGTAGTCGAACTCGATACCCTGGCCGATACGGTTCGGACCGCCACCCAGGATCATGATCTTGTCGCGACCCGAAGGTGCAGCCTCGCACTCTTCCTCGTAGGTCGAGTACAGGTAGGCGGTATCGGTGGCGAACTCGGCCGCGCAGGTGTCGACGCGCTTGTAGACCGGGAACACTTCCAGCTTGTGGCGATGAGTGCGCAGGTTCTTCTCGGTCACGCCCAGCAGCTTGGCCAGACGCTGATCGGAGAAGCCTTTGCGCTTGAGGCGGAACATCAGGTCGCGGTCGATGGCCGACAGGCCCAGCGTCTTGACCTTCTCCTCTTCCTTGATCAGATCTTCGATCTGCACCAGGAACCAAGGGTCGATCATGTTCATGCCGAAGATCTGCTCGACGGTCATGCCGGCACGGAAGGCGTCAGCCACGTACCAGATGCGCTCGGCGCCCGGCACGGTCAGTTCGCGCTTGAGCACGTTCATGCTTTCCGGGTTGCTCAGGTCGAGCTTCGGATCCAGGCCGCAGACACCCACTTCCAGGCCGCGCAGCGCTTTCTGCAGGGACTCCTGGAAGGTCCGGCCGATGGCCATTACTTCACCCACCGACTTCATCTGAGTGGTCAGGCGAGCGTCAGCCTTGGCGAACTTCTCGAAGGCGAAGCGTGGCAGCTTGGTCACGACGTAGTCGATGGACGGCTCGAAGGAGGCCGGGGTCTTACCGCCGGTGATGTCGTTCGACAGCTCGTCCAGGGTGTAACCCACGGCCAGCTTGGCCGCGACCTTGGCGATCGGGAAGCCGGTGGCTTTCGAAGCCAGGGCCGAAGAACGGGATACCCGCGGGTTCATCTCGATCACCACCATACGGCCAGTGTTCGGGCAGATGCCGAACTGGACGTTGGAGCCACCGGTTTCCACGCCGATCTCGCGCAGTACCGCCAGGGAGGCGTTACGCAGGATCTGGTATTCCTTGTCAGTCAAGGTCTGTGCTGGAGCCACGGTGATCGAATCACCGGTGTGCACGCCCATCGGGTCGAAGTTCTCGATCGAGCAAACGATGATGCAGTTGTCCTTTTTATCGCGGACCACCTCCATCTCGTACTCTTTCCAGCCGATCAGCGATTCGTCGATCAGCAGTTCCTTGGTCGGCGACAGGTCCAGGCCGCGGGCACAGATCTCTTCGAACTCTTCACGGTTGTAGGCGATACCGCCACCGGTGCCGCCCATAGTGAAGGACGGACGGATGATGCACGGGAAGCCCAGCTTCTCGAGGACTGCATTGGCCTCGTCCATGCTGTGAGCGATACCGGAGCGCGGGCACTCCAGGCCGATCGCCTTCATCGCGGTGTCGAAGCGCGAACGGTCTTCGGCCTTGTCGATGGTGTCGGCATTGGCACCGATCATTTCCACGCCGAACTTCTCCAGAACGCCTTCGCGCTCCAGGTCCAGGGCGCAGTTCAGCGCAGTCTGGCCACCCATGGTCGGCAGCAGAGCGTCCGGACGCTCTTTCTCGATGATCTTGGCAACGGTCTGCCACTTGATCGGCTCGATGTAGGTGGCGTCGGCCATGGCCGGGTCGGTCATGATGGTCGCCGGGTTGGAGTTCACCAGGATGACCCGGTAACCCTCTTCACGCAGGGCCTTGCACGCCTGGGCGCCGGAGTAGTCGAATTCGCAGGCCTGGCCGATCACGATCGGGCCAGCGCCGAGAATCAGGATGCTTTTAATGTCTGTACGTTTTGGCATGGGTTGTCACTCAAATCCGCAGGTCAGTCGGCAAGCCGTCTTGATCAAATCTCTGAAGCGCTGAAGGGGCCGCCGAGGCCGGGGCCACCTTCAGGGGCGAGCACTCAGCGTCGCTTGGCCATCTCGTTGATGAAACGATCGAACAGCGGCGCCACATCGTTCGGGCCCGGGCTCGCTTCAGGGTGGCCCTGGAAGCTGAATGCGCTCTTGTCGGTCAGCTCGATGCCTTGCAGGGTGCCGTCGAACAGCGATTTGTGGATCGCCCGCACGTTGCCTGGCAGGGTGGCTTCATCCACCGCAAAACCGTGGTTCTGGCTGGTGATCATCACTACACCGCTGTCCAGGTCCTGGACCGGGTGGTTGGCACCGTGGTGGCCGTGGCCCATCTTCACCGTCTTGGCGCCGGAGGCCAGTGCCAGCAGTTGGTGGCCCAGGCAGATACCGAAGACCGGGATCTCGGTTTCCAGCACGTCCTTGATCGCCTGGATGGCGTAATCGCAAGGCTCGGGGTCGCCAGGGCCGTTGGACAGGAACACACCGTCAGGCTTGAGTGCCAGGACGTCGCTGGCCGGAGTTTGCGCAGGCACTACGGTCACGCGGCAACCGCGCTCGACCAGCATGCGCAGGATGTTCAGCTTGACGCCGTAGTCGTAGGCGACCACGTGGTATGGCAGCTCGGAAGCCTCGATAGTCGGATGACTGTCAGTCTTCAGGCTCCAGACGCTGGAGCGCCACTCGTAGCTTTCCTTGGTGCTGACGACCTTCGCCAGATCCATGCCTTTCAGGCCAGGGAAGCCGCGCGCTGCGGCAATCGCCGCTTCGTCGGAGATATTGTCGCCGGCCATGATGCAGCCGTTCTGCGCGCCTTTCTCGCGCAGGATGCGCGTCAGGCGACGGGTGTCGATACCGGCGATCGCCACAACGTTGTTGGCTTTCAGGTAGTCGGACAGGGACAGGGTGTTACGCCAGTTGCTCGCAACCAGTGGCAGGTCGCGAATCACCAGACCGGCCGACCAGACACGATCGGACTCGGCGTCCTCCGGCGTGGTGCCGGTATTGCCGATATGTGGGTAAGTCAGGGTAACGATCTGTTGGGCGTAGGAAGGATCGGTAAGGATTTCCTGATAGCCGGTCATTGCGGTGTTAAACACCACCTCACCAACGGTTTGACCGTCGGCTCCAATGGCTTCGCCGCGAAAAATGCTGCCATCAGCAAGGGCGAGTATGGCTGGCTTAGTCAAGAAGACCTCCCGTAAATAAAGCCTGAAAGGGCGATCGCAGGTTGTAAAAAAGCGGAGTGACGTATGGACACGTCACCCCGCTTCTTCACCGAATTATTCTGCGCGCTTTTAGTGGACACACTAAAGCTGTAGCTTACAGAAAAAGGCTTTTTTGGTCCACCGCTAAAGAGCCTTAAAGGCAGAGGAATGCGACAGAACATCGCTTAGCGGATAAAAACAGGGCTCAAGCGCGAAGCCTGGCCCTGTTTTGGATGCATCTCAACGCAGATCCAGCACATCCTGCATGTCATAAAGACCCGCCGGACGACCGTCCAACCACAACGCAGCACGTACCGCCCCCTTGGCGAAAGTCATGCGGCTGGAAGCCTTGTGGGTAATCTCTAGACGCTCGCCCTCAGCAGCGAACAGCACCGTGTGATCGCCCACCACATCACCACCCCGGATCGTGGCGAAACCAATGGTCTCACGCTCACGTGCACCGGTATGACCTTCACGACCATACACCGCGACCTTCTGCAGATCACGTCCCAGCGCATCGGCAATCACCTCGCCCATGCGCAAGGCCGTCCCCGAAGGCGCGTCGATCTTGTGCCGGTGATGCGCCTCGATGATTTCGATGTCCGCATCATCGCCCAGCACACGGGCCGCCATGTCGAGCAACTTCAGCGACAGGTTGACGCCAACGCTGAAGTTGGCGGCGAACACGATCGGAATATCCTTGCCCGCCTCGGCCAGCACCTGCTTTTCCTTGGCGCCCAGCCCCGTGGTACCGATCACCATGGCCTTGCCCGCCTTGCGACAGAACGCCAGGTTCTTCAGCATCACTTCCGGAAGCGTGAAATCGATCAACACATCGAACTCATCGGCGACCTTTTCCAGACTGTCGGACATCGGCACACCGATGCGCCCCAGCGAGGCCAGCTCGCCCGCATCGGCACCGACCAAGGAACTGCCAGGCCGTACGATGGCTGCGGTAAGCCCGGAGAGCGGCGAGCGCTGTTGCACGGCCTCAACCAGGTTCTTACCCATGCGCCCTGCGGCGCCCATTACAGCTATACGTCGCATGCCACGCTCCTTACAGGTCGCCGAAGAAGCGCTTCACGCCTTCGAACCAGCCAGTGGTTTTTGGCGAGTGGGTATTGTCGTCCGCCAGGGAACCACGCAACTCTTCGAGCAACTCACGCTGACGGCGACTCAGGTTTACCGGAGTCTCCACCGCAACCCGGCACATCAAGTCGCCAGCACCGCCGCCACGTACCGGAGCCACACCCTTGCCACGCACACGGAACTGCTTGCCGGTCTGGGTGCCCTCAGGAATCTTCAGTTTGACCCGGCCATCCAGCGTCGGGATTTCCAGCTCGCCGCCCAGCGCCGCATCAACGAAGCTGATAGGCACTTCACAGAACAGGTGCTTGCCGTCGCGCTGGAAGATCGCGTGCTCACGCACATTGATCACCACATACAGGTCGCCCGTAGGGCCACCCTGGGTACCCGCCTCCCCCTCGCCGGACAGACGAATGCGGTCGCCGGTATCGACACCCGCTGGCACTTTCACCGACAGCGTCTTGTACTCTTCGACGCGACCTTCGCCATGACAGGAATCGCACGGATCGGAAATGATCTTGCCCTGGCCATGACAACGCGGGCAGGTCTGCTGCACCGAGAAGAAGCCCTGCTGCATGCGCACCTGACCGATACCGCCACAGGTCGGACAGGTAACAGGCGAGGAGCCTTTCTTGGCGCCCGAGCCGTCGCAAGGCTTGCAGTTGACCAGCGTCGGAACACGGATATTCACGGTGGTGCCGCGCACCGCCTCTTCCAGGTTCAGCTCCAGGGTGTAGCGCAAGTCGCTGCCACGCTGAGCCCCGCCACGGGAGCCGCCACGACCACCGCCAAAGAAATCACTGAAGACATCGCCAAAGATGTCGGAGAAGTTCTGGCCACCGAAGCCGGCACCACCACCGCCCATGCTCGGATCGACACCGGCATGACCATATTGGTCATAAGCCGCGCGCTTGCTCGAGTCAGACAATACTTCGTAGGCCTCGTTGGCCTCCTTGAACATATCTTCCGACGCTTTGTCGCCGGGATTACGGTCCGGGTGGTGCTTCATCGCCAGGCGGCGGTAAGCCTTTTTCAGGTCAGCTTCGCTCGAGCCTCGCTCCACACCCAATACTTCGTAATAGTCACGCTTTGCCATAAGTCTTCACACTCTTAAGGACGTTCGACAATGCCCTCCTGAGCCTCGCCAAACTCGTTGAGCCCCAATACAGGCCCGGACCCAACTCACGTCAATTCAACGATCCTGGTCTTGGATAGACGACCAACAGACTGGCCGACAATTGCGGTAATCCCGAACGGAAAGCAGGAGCATTTCCGACCGTACCGCCAGCGCGCGAAAAGAATCGCACACCGTAAAAAATTCGCTTGCTCCAGACACGCCAACGCGGGAGCAAGCTCCCGCGCGGCGACATCCTACCAGTCACCGCACAAAGGCAGTCAACCGGCCGACCAACAAGCAGTCTTACTTGTGGTCTTTTACTTCTTCGAACTCGGCGTCGACGACATCGTCGGCTTTCTCGGCCGACTCGGCCTGCGAAGCTGCGCCTTCTGCCGGCTGAGCCTGCTCGGCGTACATCTTCTGAGCGACCGGAGCCGACACCTTCGACAGCTCTTCGACCTTGGCGTCGATGGCAGCCTTGTCATCGCCTTTGATAGCGGCTTCAAGGGCAACCACGGCAGCTTCGATCGCGGTTTTCTCTTCAGCGGTCACTTTGTCGCCCGCATCAGCGATCATCTTGCGAGTCGAGTGAACCAGGGCATCGCCCTGGTTACGCGCGCTGGCCAACTCTTCGAACTTGCGGTCTTCTTCGGCGTTGACTTCAGCATCACGAACCATCTGCTGAATTTCTTCCTCGGACAGACCGGAGTTGGCCTTGATCACGATCGACTGGGTCTTGCCGGTCGCCTTGTCTTTCGCACCTACGTGCAGGATGCCGTTGGCGTCGATGTCGAAGGTCACTTCGATTTGCGGCACGCCACGTGGAGCTGGTGGAATCTCGGCCAGGTCGAACTTGCCCAGGGACTTGTTCTGCGCGGCTTGTTTACGCTCGCCCTGCAGCACGTGAATGGTCACTGCGCCCTGGTTGTCGTCGGCAGTCGAGAACACTTGCGATTTCTTGGTAGGAATCGTGGTGTTTTTCTCGATCAGCGCGGTCATCACGCCGCCCATGGTTTCAATACCCAGGGTCAGCGGGCTGACGTCCAGCAGCAGTACGTCTTTCACGTCACCGGCCAGTACCGCGCCCTGGATGGCAGCACCCATGGCAACGGCTTCGTCCGGGTTCACGTCCTTGCGTGCTTCTTTACCGAAGAAATCGGTCACCAGCTTCTGCACCAGCGGCATACGGGTCTGACCGCCGACCAGAATCACGTCGTCGATCTTGCTGACGTCGATACCGGCGTCCTTCATGGCGATGCGGCAAGGCTCGATGGTGCGCTGAACCAGGTCTTCAACCAGCGATTCCAGCTTGGCACGAGAGATCTTCACGTTCAGGTGCTTAGGACCGGTGGCGTCTGCAGTGATGTACGGCAGGTTGACGTCGGTCTGCTGGCTCGAGGACAGCTCGATCTTGGCTTTTTCAGCGGCTTCTTTCAGGCGCTGCATGGCCAGCGGGTCACCCTTGAGGTTCATGCCGCTTTCTTTCTTGAACTCGTCCACGAGGTAGTCGATCAGACGGATGTCGAAGTCTTCACCACCGAGGAAGGTGTCACCGTTGGTTGCCAGTACTTCGAACTGGTGCTCGCCATCGACTTCAGCGATTTCGATCACGGATACGTCGAAGGTACCGCCACCCAGGTCATAAACGATCACGGTGTGATCGCCCTTGGCCTTGTCCATGCCGTAAGCCAGAGCGGCCGCGGTCGGTTCGTTGATGATACGTTTTACGTCCAGGCCCGCGATGCGGCCGGCGTCTTTGGTCGCCTGGCGCTGGCTGTCGTTGAAGTAGGCCGGAACGGTGATCACCGCTTCGGTCACAGCCTCGCCGAGGTAGTCTTCGGCGGTCTTCTTCATTTTCTTGAGGATTTCAGCCGAGATCTGTGGCGGAGCCATTTTCTGGCCGTTCACTTCAACCCAGGCGTCGTTGTTGTCAGCCTTGACGATCTTGTAAGGGACCATCTGGATGTCTTTCTGTACGACCTCTTCGTCGAAACGGCGACCAATTAGACGCTTCACCGCGTACAGGGTGTTGTGCGGGTTGGTCACGGCCTGACGCTTGGCCGACTGGCCAACCAGGATTTCGCCATCGTTGGCGTAAGCGATGATGGACGGCGTGGTACGCGCGCCTTCAGCGTTTTCGATAACTTTTACATTGCCGTTTTCAAGAATGGAGACGCAGGAGTTGGTAGTCCCCAGGTCGATACCGATAATTTTGCCCATGTTAACTCTCCCGAAACTTTAGATTTTGTTGCCACAGCAGTGGTGGCCGACTGCGGTAGCACTTAAACGCTTGACCTATAAATGGGGGCCCTGCGCGCGATTTCAAGCCTTCTCGTCAATCGAAGGCGAAACCGGTGCAGGTGCCTTGCTGACCACGACCATGGCCGGGCGCAGCAGGCGACCGTTGAGCTGATAGCCCTTCTGGAACACCTTGAGAACGCTGTTCGGCTCGACGTCGGCACTTTCCTGCATGGCCATCGCCTGATGCTGTTCAGCGTTGAACGGTTCGCCATGCGGATCGATCGCTTCCAGCTGATAACGCTTCAGGGTGTCCTGGAACATCTTCAGGGTCAGCTCGATACCTTCACGCATCGGGCGAATGCTTTCGTCGTCCGGGCTGGACAACTCAAGACCGCGCTCGAGACTGTCGATTACTGGCAGCAGGTCGCCAGCAAAACGCTCGAGGGCGAATTTGTGAGCTTTTTCTACATCCTGCTCGGCACGGCGGCGGACGTTCTGCAGATCGGCCGCAACACGCAGTGCCTGATCCTGAGCGCCAGCCAACTGCTCTTCGAGCACTTGCACACGAGCCGCCAGATCTTCGCCCGAAGTCTCGGGGGCCTGATTGGCGTCGAGATTTTGCGTATCCAGCGTCTGTTCGTCAGCCATAAAATTCTCCTTTCAATATCGTCCGCGAGCTCAACTCACGCTTCTGCCCCGATATATGGGGTCGCATTTTCCAGGTTCAAGGGCCGCGCCCTCGGCAAAAATCATTGGATGCCCCCCAAACGCCGGTCGCTAATTATTCCCGCACACGATAAAAAAATCCGCCAAGCAAGCGAATCGAGCTAAGGGCGGGCATTGTCAGCCGAAAACAAAACACTGTATAAATAACCAGACCTAAAGCTTGGGAGCGGCCTTTATGCTGGTGCACCTGTCCGTACACAACTACGCCATCGTTGAACATCTCGATCTGGAACTGGATCGCGGGATGAGCGTCATCACGGGTGAAACCGGCGCCGGCAAATCGATCATGCTCGACGCCCTGGGGCTGACCCTGGGTGATCGCGCCGACAGTGGCGTGGTACGCCCAGGTGCCGACAAGGCCGACATTCTCGCCACCTTCGACCTGGAAGACATTCCCGAGGCCCGCACCTGGCTCGCCGAACGCGACCTGGACAACGACAGCCCATGCATCCTGCGCCGGGTCATCACCGCCGAAGGCCGTTCCCGCGGCTACATCAATGGCTCCCCGTGCCCGCTAGGCGACCTCAAGGCCCTCGGCGAACTGCTGATCGACATCCACAGCCAGCATGAACACCAGTCGCTGCTGAAAACCGATACCCACCGCCGCCTGCTCGACGAATACGCCGGTGCCACCGACCTGGCTCGCCAGGTATCGCTGGCAGCCCAGCGCTGGCGCCAGACCCGCCAGGAACTGGAGCGCCTGTCCAACTCCGGGGACGAGCAGCGGGCGCGCCACCAGCTCCTCAGCTATCAGCTGGAGGAACTGGAGAACCTGGCCCTGGGTGAAAGCGAACTCGAACAACTGGAACTCGAACACAAGAACCTGACCAATGCCGAAAGCCTGCTGGGCATCTGCCGGCAGGTCGTCGAGCATTGCAGCGAAAGTGATTCGGGCAACGTCCTCAGCGCCCTGACAGCGAGCCTCAATCGCCTGTCGAGCATCGGCAATACCTCCGGCGCCCTGGCGGAAGCCACCAACCTGCTGGCCAGCGCGCAAATCCAGGTCGAAGAAGCCGTCGGCGAACTGAATCGCTTCGTCGACCATTTCGATGCGGACCCGGCGCGCCTGCAACAACTGGAGGAGCGGCTGGACGCCATCTATACCCTGGCCCGCAAACACCGGATCCAGCCCACCGAGGTGGCAGCCATGCAGCAGAAACTGCTGGAGGAAATCGAAACTCTGGATGCCAATGACGAATCCATTGAGCGCCTGGGCGATGAGCTGAAATCCTTTGCCCGGCACTATCATGAAAAAGCCAGGGAGTTGAGCGAGCTGCGCCAGCAGGCCGCAACCAGCCTGGCCAGCGCCGTCGAACAGGAAATCCAGCGCCTGGGCATGCCTGGCGGCCGCTTCACCATCGAACTGCACGCCAACAGCGGCGATGAACTGCAGCCCAACGGCCTCGAGCAGGTCGAGCTGCTGGTCAGCGCCAACCCCGGCCAGCCACTCAAGGCACTGGCCAAAGTGGCATCCGGGGGCGAACTGTCGCGGATCAGCCTGGCAATCCAGGTGATTACCGCACAGACCTCTCGTGTCCCTACCCTGGTATTCGACGAAGTAGACGTCGGCATCGGCGGCCCGACCGCGGAGATCGTCGGCCAACTGCTACGTCGCCTCGGCGAGCGCGGCCAAGTATTGACGGTCACCCACTTGCCGCAGGTGGCAGCCCAGGGCCATCAACATCTTTTTGTGCACAAGGTACGCGGCAGCGATGCGACTCACACTGCGGTTTCCAAACTGGGCAAGACCGAGCGGATCGAAGAGGTAGCGCGGATGCTGGGCGGCATCGACCTGACCAAGGAGTCGCTGGCCCACGCGAAAAAAATGGTGGTTACCGCCAAGGCTTGAGCCCCTGCCACTTTAATAAAGAGCAGAAAGCACGAAGGCGACCCTTGGGTCGCCTTCGATCGTTTCGCGGACTATGTCCGCGCGACATGCTTATTTCTTCGTGCGTACGTACAGCACCAAGTTGTGATCCACCAACTCGAAGCCATGCTTCTCGACAATCGCCTTCTGAAGCTTCTCGATTTCTTCGTCGAAGAATTCGATCACCTCACCGGAATCCACGTTGACCATGTGGTCGTGGTGACCGCCGTCAGCCAGTTCGAATACAGCATGACCGCCATCAAAGTTGTGGCGTACCACAAGGCCTGCTGCTTCAAACTGGGTCAGAACACGGTAAACCGTGGCCAGACCGACATCCTCGCCAGCTTCCATCAGCGCCTTGTAAACATCCTCGGCACTCATGTGTCGCTGCTCGGCGGAATCGAGCATTTGTAGAATTTTGACCCGTGGCAGAGTCACTTTAAGGCCGGCTTTACGTAGTTCGCTATTTTCAACCATGGTCAGCTTTCTCGCGGATGCTGCTTCGCAGCTCCTCTTAATGCGGGTATGATCGGGGTTTACGTTGTCCCAGCCAAGATAGTGGAAGTCGCCCACCGATGCAAAACACCAAGCTCTTGCTAACCAGTTTCACCTTCGTGGGACTGCTCGCACTCGCCGGTTGTTCATTCCCCGGGGTTTACAAAATCGACATCCAGCAGGGCAATGTCGTCACGCAGGACATGATAGACCAGTTACGCCCGGGAATGACCCGCCGGCAAGTACGGTTTATCATGGGCAACCCTCTGTTGACCGACACGTTCCACGCCGATCGCTGGGATTACCTGTACAGCCTGCAACCCGGTGGCGGTGAACGCCAGCAGGAGCGCGTCAGCGTTATCTTCAACGGTAACGACCAACTGGTAAGCCTTTCCGGTGACTTCATGCCTGGCGTAAGCCGCGACGAAGCCATCCTGGGCAAGGACAGTGGCACCACCGTGACCGCCCCTACTGAAAACGCCGAACAGCCAAAACCGGAAAAACCGGCCAAGCCTGGCTCTCTGCTCGATCAGATCCAGAAGGACGTCGACAACGTCGAGACCGTTCCGGTGCCAACGCCAGAACCTCTGGACACCTCGCCGCAATAATTTGTGGCGGAATAAAAAAGCCCGGCGAGTCCGGGCTTTTTGTTGCCTGTCGATTTGCTCAGGACTCTGAAGTACGACCCCGGGCCTGCGCCGCCTTTGCCGCGCGCAGACGTCGGACCTCTTTAGGGTCAGCCAGCAGCGGTCGGTAGATTTCGATGCGATCGCCCGCCCGAACCGGCTGCTTCCCTGGGTCCGCAACCGCTTTGCCAAAGATCCCCAGCGGACAACTGTCCAGATCCAATTCTGGAAATTGCGCGCCTATCCCGGAGCCTTTCACTGCCGCACGAACAGTGGTCCCCGTTGGCACCGCAACACTGAGCAATACCTGCCGGTCGACCGCGGCATACACCACCTCGACTTCGATCATTGGCTCAAGCATGCAACTGCTTGGCCCGCTGACAAAACGCATCGACCAGGGTGTTGGCCGCCTGGTTGAACAAAGGCCCCAAGGTCGCGCGAACCAGTGGACCGGCGTAGTCGAACGACAAATCCAGGCTGATCTTGCAGGCCTTCTCGCCCAGCGGCTTGAAAATCCACACGCCGTGCAACTGGTTGAACGGCCCTTCTTCCAGGTTCATCTCGATCGACTGGCCCGGCACCAGGGTATTGCGCGTCACGAAATGCTGGCTGAGCCCGCCCTTGGCAACGGCCAGGCTGGCGCGCATCTGCACCTCGCTGCTCTCCAGCACCTCGGCCGACGAACACCAGGGTAAAAACTCCGGGTAGCGCGCCACGTCGTTGACCAGGTCGTACAAAAACTGCGCCGGATAAGGCAACAGGGCCGAGCGTTGAATATGTGTCGTCATGTCAGCGTCATTTCCACAACTGGGCGGCAAACACTATAAGAATGCCGATGGGCGCCACATAGCGCATCAAAAACAGGGTCAGGGCAAAAAGCAGCGGGCTGCGAATCGACAGCTCATCACGAACCGCCTCGCGCCCCATCACCCAACCCGCGAACACCACAAAGCAGAGGCCACCCAAGGGCAACATGATCCGCGAGGTGAAGAAATCGATCACCCCGAAGAAATCCAGACCACCCGCCGCCCCCCATTGGTAGAGGTGGAAAGCCCCGCCTTCGTTCACGAAAAACTTGGCCTGCTGCCAGATATTGAAGGAGAACACCGTTCCCAATCCGACGAACCAGCAGGTAAACGCCAGCCAGAATGTCACCCAGCCGCGGCGGATTCGAGTCCGCTCCACCAGGTAAGCCACCATCGGCTCCAGCAGCGAGATCGCCGAGCTCCAGGCAGCAATGGCCACCAGGACAAAAAACACCACCCCCATCAGCTGGCCGAACGCCACATTACCAAAGGCAAAAGGCAAACTGACAAACATCAGCCCTGGACCTTCACTCGGGTTCAACCCCGCGGCAAACACGATCGGGAACAGCGCCAGCCCCGCCAGCAGCGAAACGAAGGTATCCAGCAGCGCCACGCCGACAATAGTGCCGGAAATGGACGAATGCTTTGGCATGTAAGCGCCGTAGATCATGATGGAACCGACACCGACGCTCAGGGAAAAGAATGCATGTCCCATGGCCGGCAACAGGCCGTCGAGCAGCTTGTCGGTGCTGAAGTCGAACATGAAATGCACGCCTTCCATGAAATGCCCGGTGGTCAGGCTGTAACCCAGCAGGATCAGCAGCATCACGAACAACAGCGGCATCATGATCCGCAGGCTGCGCTCAAGCCCGGCCACCACGCCCTTGGCGATGACCGCCGCCGACAACAGCATGAACAGTGTGTGCCACAGCGTCAGCCGCCAGGGGTCGGCAATCACCGTGCCGAAATAGGCGCCGACCTGATCCGCCGTCACGCCCTGGAAATCACCACGCCCCATATCGATGATGTAGTCCAGCGACCAACCACCAACAACGCTGTAGAAGGAAAGAATCAACAAGGCCGTGATCATTCCGGCGAACGCGCCCCAGGACCACTTGGCCGAATGCCCCGCCTCCAGGGCCAGCGCCTTCAAGGCATTGGCCGGGCTTTGCCGGGCGCGACGGCCGATCAGGGTTTCCGCCAGCATCACCAGCACACCGATCAGCGCGATGCAGGCGAGAAATACCAGGACAAAGGCGCCGCCACCGTAGACGCCGACCATATATGGGAATTTCCAGATACTGCCCAGGCCCACGGCAGAACCAGTCGCAGCGAGTATGAAAACCCAGCGACTGGCCCAGCCGCCGTGGACAGAAACCTTGTCCGTCGACATCAAAAACGCGCCCAACCGAGAAAAAAGAGGGCGCATTGTCCGGGATTCACTCAACCTGCTCAAGCACGCTGCTTCACCGTAGCCGACACGCGTGCAACTGCCTATAATGCCGCCCCTATGGCTAAACAGAAGAAACACCCAACAGGGACCATCGCGCAAAATAAAAAGGCGCGTCACGATTACTTCATCGAACATCGGTTCGAGGCTGGCATGGTCCTGGCCGGCTGGGAAGTAAAGAGTCTGCGTGCGGGCAAGGCACAACTGGTCGACAGTTACGTGCTGCTCAAGGACGGCGAAGCCTGGCTGCTGGGCAGCCACTTCACGCCACTGACCACTGCCAGCACCCATGTGATCGCCGACCCCGTGCGCTCGCGCAAACTGCTGCTCAACAAGCGCGAGCTGGAGAAGCTGTTCGCTGCCGTGCAGCAGAAAGGCTATGCCTGCGTGTGCCTGTCGCTCTACTGGAGCAAGCACATGGTCAAGTGCGAGATCGCTCTCGGCAAGGGCAAGAAGGAATACGACAAGCGTCATACCGAACGCGAACGCGACTCCGATCGTGAGCTGCATCGCGCGGTGCGCAACAAGGGCAAGGAAGAGTAACGCCCTTCTACCTTGATGCCATGATCGCTGGCCAACTCGTTCCTACCAGGAGTGAGCTGGTCAGCGATGAATCTCCCAACTAAATCCCCTTGCGCCGCTCCGCCCGGGCCACGCGCTGCACTTCCTGACGCACCTCTTCCAGCACTTCCTGCACATACAGAATGTGCCGGCTGGAGACTTCGCGCGCCTGCTCGGCCCGCCCTTCGATAATCGCCTGGTACAGATCGCGGTGCTGGCTGATCAGCATGTCGCGGGTTTCGGTGCGCTGCTTGTACATGCCGCCAATGTTGGTCACCACGTTGCGCTTGAGCAGATCGAACAGCCCGCGAATGGTGTGCAGCAAGACAGCGTTGTGACTGGCCTCGGCAATCGCCAGGTGAAATTGCGCGTCTGCCGCGCCCTCTTCCACCCGGCTCACATCCCCGGCCCGGGAATAGCAATCCTGCAGCTCCTCGAAAGCCGCGGTGAGCCGTTCACGATCCACCTCGGTGGCACGCAATGCTGCGTAATAGGCGCATGAGGCTTCCAGGGTGTGGCGAAACTCCAGCAAGTCACGCTGGGCTTCAGGGTTGCTTTCCAGCAACTGCAGCAGCGGATCGCTGAAAGTCGAGCCCAGCGACTCCACCACATAGTTGCCGCCGCCCTGGCGACTGACCAGCAAGCCCTTGGCCGTGAGTTTCTGGATCGCCTCGCGCAACGACGGTCGCGAGACACCGAACTGCTCCGCCAACGCACGCTCCGCCGGCAGGCGCTCACCGGACTTCAGCGTGCCCTCGAGGATCATCCCCTCGAGCCGCTCGACAATATCGTCAGACAAACGGCGCTGACGAATCTGATCAAACCCCATAACTCACTCTCCACGATCCCGACCGCGCGCCGGACTCTCTATTCTGGCCTATCGGGGCTGTGCCAGCACCTATCAGAACGCAGGTTGGCGAGCGGATCAGATGCCATCTGCACCGCACCTTCGACAAAAGTTTTAGGGCGGCAAATTGACACACCGCTCACAAGGCTTTTACCCTAGCCAACAGCGATTGTAAATTGGTATTACCAATTAACCAAATACGCTGACCAGTGCCTGACCAACAACAATTAGGGGCCACCCCATATGCAAACCTGGCAACAGCTTTACAGCCCGCTCGGCAGCCTCGGCCTGTCCGCCCTCGCCGCCGTCATCCCGATCGTCTTCTTCTTCCTGGCTCTGGCCGTGTTCCGCCTCAAAGGACACGTCGCCGGCAGCATCACCCTGGCGCTATCGATCCTGGTGGCGATCTTCGCCTTCCAGATGCCCACCGACATGGCGCTTGCCGCCGCTGGCTATGGATTTGCCTACGGTCTGTGGCCCATCGCCTGGATCATCGTCGCCGCCGTATTCCTCTATAAACTGACGGTCAAGAGCGGCCAGTTCGAGGTGATCCGCAGCTCCGTGCTGTCGATCACCGACGACCAGCGCCTGCAAGTGCTGCTGATCGGTTTCTGCTTCGGGGCCTTCCTCGAAGGTGCCGCCGGTTTCGGTGCGCCGGTCGCCATTACCGCCGCGCTGCTGGTGGGCCTGGGGTTCAATCCGCTGTACGCCGCCGGCCTGTGCCTGATCGCCAACACCGCCCCGGTGGCCTTTGGCGCCCTGGGCATTCCGATCATCGTGGCGGGCCAGGTAACCGGCATCGACGCGTTCAAGATCGGCGCTATGACCGGCCGCCAGCTGCCGCTGCTGTCACTGTTCGTGCCGTTCTGGCTGGTGTTCATGATGGACGGCCTGCGCGGCGTCAAAGAGACCTGGCCCGCGGCGCTGGTGGCCGGCCTGAGCTTTGCCGTGACCCAGTACTTCACCTCGAACTTCATCGGCCCGGAGCTGCCGGACATCACCTCGGCCCTGGCCAGCCTGGTTTCCCTGACGCTGTTCCTCAAGGTCTGGCAACCCAAGCGTTCGTTCGCCGCGGCCACCGCCAGCGTCGGCGCCGCGGCCGTGCGCAACGGCGGTTTTGGCCAACCGCGCACCACCCAGCCTTCGCCCTACAGCTTCGGTGAAATCTTCAAGGCCTGGTCGCCATTCCTGATTCTCACCGTACTGGTCACCATCTGGACCCTCAAACCGTTCAAGGCGATGTTCGCCGCCGGCGGCTCGATGTACAGCTGGGTATTCAACTTCGCGATTCCGCACCTGGACCAACTGGTGATCAAGAGCGCGCCGATCGTCGCCACTCCGACCGCGATTCCGGCGGTGTTCAAGCTCGACCCGATTTCCGCCACCGGCACAGCGATTTTCTTCTCCGCGCTGATCTCGATGCTGGTGCTGAAGATCAATTTCAAAACTGGTCTGACCACTTTGAAAGAGACCTTCTACGAACTGCGCTGGCCGATCCTGTCCATCGGTATGGTGCTGGCCTTCGCCTTTGTCACCAACTACTCCGGCATGTCCTCGACCATGGCCCTGGTGCTGGCCGGTACCGGCGCGGCGTTCCCGTTCTTCTCGCCGTTCCTCGGCTGGCTGGGGGTGTTCCTGACCGGTTCAGACACTTCGTCCAATGCCCTGTTCAGCTCGCTGCAAGCCACCACCGCGCATCAGATCGGCGTCAACGACACCCTGCTGGTGGCGGCCAACACCAGCGGCGGCGTGACCGGCAAGATGATCTCGCCACAATCGATCGCCGTGGCCTGCGCCGCCACCGGCCTGGTAGGCAAGGAATCGGACCTGTTCCGCTTCACCCTCAAGCACAGCCTATTCTTTGCCACCATCGTCGGCCTGATCACCCTGGCCCAGGCCTACTGGTTCACCGGCATGCTGGTGCACTGATCGCGACACCGAAAGAACCGGCGCCGGAGCACCCTTGCGGCGCCTGCAACTCACAACCCGGTCTGCAAGGCTGCTGAAAGCTTGTCTCTCTATATTCAGCAGCCGCCGCAGACGGATAACCGGGACCACCCGGAGACACGCCTGATGAGCGAGCTTTTTTACAACGCCGTGCCTAACGCGACCCGTGTCGCACCGCCCTTGGCCGAACCGCGCCAGTACCCCAGCGAGAAACCGTCGCGGGTCTACCTGTTCGGCACCTGTGTGGTCGACCTGTTCTATCCCGAAGCCGGGATGGATGCGATTCACCTGCTCGAGCGCGAAGGCATTCGCGTGGAGTACCCGCAAGGGCAAAGCTGCTGCGGACAACCGGCCTACACCTCGGGTTACACCGAGCAGGCGCGCACCGTGGCCCGCTCGCAACTGGCGCTGTTCGCCGGCGACTATCCGGTGGTGGTGCCGTCGGGTTCCTGCGCGGGCATGCTGCGCGAGCACTACGCGGACTTGTTCAAGGATGAGCCGCAAACCTTGAAGCAGGTGCAGGCCCTGGCCGAACGCACCTACGAGCTGGCTGAGTTCCTGTTGCACGTATGCAAGGTGCAGCTCAAGGACAGTGGCGAGCCGATCAAGGTGGCGCTGCACACCTCCTGCTCGGCACGGCGCGAGATGAATACCCACCTGCACGGTCGTGAGCTGCTGGCACAACTGGGCAACGTGGAGCGGGTAGAACACGACCACGAAAGCGAATGCTGTGGCTTTGGCGGGACTTTCAGCGTCCGAATGCCGGACATCTCCGGCGCGATGGTCGCGGACAAGACCCGCGCGCTGAAGGAATCCGGCGCCCACCAGGTGCTGAGCGCCGACTGCGGCTGCTTGATGAACATCAACGGTTCGCTGGAGAAACAACGGGAAGCGCTGCGCGGCCAACACCTGGCCAGCTTCCTCTGGCAGCGTACCGGAGGTGCCGCATGAGCACCCCGGAGCTTATTCCGACCCTGACCGTGTCGGACGATTTTCGCACCCGGGCCCACCAGGCCCTGGGTGACCGACAACTGCGAAACAACTTTCGCAGCGCCATGGATTCCCTCATGGCCAAACGTGCGGCGTCGTTCAGCGATGCCCACGAGCGCGAACACCTGCGGGCCCTGGGCAATGCGATCAAGGCCCGTGCGTTATCCAAGCTGCCCGACCTGCTCGAGCAGCTTGAACAGAACCTGACCCGCAACGGTGTGACAGTGCACTGGGCGGAAACGGTGGACGAGGCCAATGGCATCGTCCTCTCGATCATCCGGGCTCACGAGGCGCGGCAAGTGATCAAGGGCAAATCGATGGTCAGCGAAGAGATGGAGATGAACCATGTCCTCGCTGAACAAGGCATTGAATGCCTTGAGTCGGACATGGGCGAGTTCATCGTCCAGCTCGACCACGAGAAGCCTTCACACATAATCATGCCGGCGATCCACAAGAACGCCGGTCAGGTCGCGTCCTTGTTCCACGACAAACTTGGCGTGGAGTACACCAAGGACGTTGACCAACTCATTCAGATCGGTCGCAGGGTCCTGCGGCAGAAATTCTTCGAAGCGGACATCGGCGTCTCCGGCGTCAACTTCGCCGTGGCCGAGACCGGCACGCTGCTGCTGGTGGAAAACGAAGGCAACGGCCGCATGTCGACCACGGTGCCGCCCGTGCACATCGCCGTCACCGGCATCGAGAAGGTCGTCGAGAACCTGCGCGACGTGGTGCCGCTGCTGTCGCTGCTGACCCGCTCGGCGCTGGGCCAGCCGATCACCACCTACGTCAACATGATCTCCGGCCCGCGCAAGGAGCATGAGCTGGATGGCCCGCAGCAAGTGCACCTGGTGCTGCTCGACAACGGTCGCAGCCAGGCCTTTGCCGACAGCGAATTGCGCCAGACCCTGAACTGCATCCGCTGCGGCGCCTGCATGAACCATTGCCCGGTCTACACCCGCATCGGCGGCCACGCCTACGGCGAGGTCTACCCCGGCCCCATCGGCAAGATCATCACCCCGCACATGGTCGGCCTGGCCAAGGTGCCGGACCATCCGAGCGCATCTTCGTTGTGTGGCGCCTGCGGCGAAGTGTGTCCGGTGAAGATCCCGATCCCGAGCCTACTGCGCCGCCTGCGCGAAGAGAACGTCAAGGCTCCGGACAGCCCCCATCAGGTGATGCGCGGCCAGGGCAGCAAGTACTCGCGCAAGGAACGTTTTATCTGGAACGCCTGGGCCAGGCTCAACAGTTCGCCCACGCTGTATCGCCTGTTCAGCCTGGCGGCCACCCGCCTGCGCGCGCTGACCCCGAGCAACGTCGGCCCCTGGACGCAAAACCACAGCGCACCGAAACCCGCCGCCCGGTCCTTGCATGACCTGGCCCGCGAGCATCTGGCCAAACAGGGAGAACGTCGATGAGCGCCAAACAGAACATCCTCGGCAAGCTGCGCAGCAGCCTGACTGGCACCACGCCGATTGTGGATAACTTCGATGAGGCCCTGGTCACCGAGCCTTATACCTACACACCGGAACAACGCATCCCGCAGCTGCGCAAGCAGATGGAAGCGGTGCACACCGAGATTCATCAGACCACCGCCCAGGACTGGCCGGCGCTGCTCGCCCGCCTGCTGGGCGAACGCCAATTGCCGAGCCTGCTGATCGCACCGACCACGCCCCACGGCCGGCGCGTCAGCCAATACTGGGCCGAGCATCCCGGGTTACCGGCGTTGAAGGCCTACGATCGGCCCGTCGAGGAATGGAAAGCCGAGCTGTTCAACGACACCCCGGCCAGCCTCACCACTACCCTCGGCGCCATCGCTGCCACCGGCAGCCTGATCCTCTGGCCGACCCGCGAAGAACCGCGGCTGATGAGCCTGGTGCCGCCGGTGCATTTCGCCCTGCTCAAGGCCAGCGAGATCCGCGACAACTTCTATCAGGTCCAGCAGGAATACGCCTGGGCCCAGGGCATGCCGACCAACGCGCTGCTGGTGTCCGGGCCGTCGAAGACCGCCGATATCGAGCAGGTCCTGGCGTACGGCGCCCACGGCCCGAAAGACCTGGTGGTGCTGATTCTGGAGGACCAATGAGTCTACCGGTGGCTTTTCTGCGTGATACCCAACAACTAATCCCCCAGGAGCGGCGTTTCGACGATCCGCTCTCCACCCTGGCCTTCGGCACCGATGCAAGTTTTTATCGGCTGATTCCGCAACTGGTGATCCGCGTCGAGTCCGAAGACGAAGTGGTGGCCCTGCTCAAGCTGGCCCAGCGCGACCGCGTACCGGTGACCTTTCGCGCCGCCGGCACCAGCCTGTCGGGACAGGCCATCAGCGATTCGGTGCTGCTGGTGCTCGGCGATAACTGGAATGGCCGCGAGATCCGCGACCAGGGCCAGCAGATCCGTCTGCAACCGGGGGTAATCGGCGCCCAGGCCAACGTCTGGCTGGCGCCGTTCGGGCGCAAGATCGGTCCCGACCCAGCCTCGATCAACGCCTGCAAGATCGGCGGCATCGTCGCCAACAATGCCAGCGGCATGTGCTGCGGCACCGCGCAAAACACCTACCACACCCTGGCCGGCCTGCGCCTGGTGTTGGCCGACGGCACTCGCCTGGACACCGAAGATACCGCCAGCGTCGCGGCCTTCCGCAGCAGCCACGGCGAACTGCTGGAACGCCTGGCCAGCCTCGGCCGCGAGACCCGCGCCAACAGTGAACTGGCGGCGAAGATCCGCCACAAATATCGCCTGAAAAACACCACCGGCCTGTCCCTCAACGCCCTGGTGGATTTCGATGAGCCGCTGGACATCCTCAGCCACCTGCTGGTGGGCTCCGAAGGCACCCTGGGCTTTATCAGCGCGGTGACCTACGACACGGTGATCGACCACCCACACAAAGCCTCGGCGCTGATCGTCTTCCCGAATGTGGAAACCTGCTGCAACGCGGTAACCGTGCTGAAAAACCAGCCGGTGTCCGCCGTGGAACTGCTGGACCGCCGCAGCCTGCGCTCGGTGCAGGACAAACCCGGGATGCCGGCCTTCGTCCAGCAACTGTCCGCCAATGCCTGTGCGCTGCTGATCGAGTCCCGCGCCGCGTCTTCCGCGCTGCTGCAGGAACAACTGGCGCAGATCATGGCGTCCCTCGCCTCCTTCCCGGTGGAGAAGCAGGTCGACTTCACCGAAGACCCGAAGGAAAACGCCAAGCTCTGGGCGATCCGCAAGGACACCTTTCCCGCCGTCGGCGCGGTGCGCAAGACCGGCACCACGGTGATCATCGAAGACGTGACCTTCCCGGTGGAACAGCTGGCCATCGGCGTCAACCGCCTGATCGCGCTGTTCGACAAACACCGCTACGACGAAGCGATCCTGTTCGGCCATGCGCTGGAGGGCAACCTGCATTTCGTCTTCACCCAGGGCTTCAACAGCGCCGAGGAAGTCGCGCGTTACCAGGCCTTCATGGATGACGTGGCGCAACTGGTGGCGGTGGAGTTCGGCGGCTCGCTCAAGGCCGAGCACGGCACCGGGCGCAACATGGCGCCCTTCGTCGAACTGGAATGGGGCAGCGATGCCTACCAGTTGATGTGGCAACTCAAGCGCCTGCTCGACCCCAACGGCATCCTCAATCCGGACGTGGTGCTCAGCGAAGACCCGCAGATCCACCTCAAGCACCTCAAGCCGCTGCCGGCGGCCGACGAGATTGTGGATAAGTGCATCGAATGCGGCTTCTGCGAACCGGTGTGCCCGTCCAAGGGGCTGACCCTGAGCCCGCGCCAGCGCATCGTGATCTGGCGCGATATCCAGGCCCGCAAGCGCGCCGGTATCGACACCACGGAACTGGAAGCGGCCTATCAATACCAGGGCATCGACACCTGCGCCGCCACCGGCCTGTGCGCCCAGCGCTGCCCGGTGGGCATCAACACTGGCGAGCTGGTGAAGAAGCTGCGCAGCCGGCACGCCACGCACACCCAGGCGGCCGATTGGCTCGGCTCGCACTTCGCCACCACCCTGCAGGGCGCGCGGCTCACCCTGCACGTGGCCAACGGCGCGCGGATGCTGCTGGGGGCACCACGCCTGGCCAGGGTTTCGGCGGCACTGACCAGGCTGTCCAAGGGCCAGGTGCCGCAATGGACCAGCGCCATGCCACAGCCGGAACGGGCCATTCGGTTCAGCCCGGCCGTCAGCGATCAGCGGCCACGGGTGGTCTACCTGGCGGCCTGTGTGTCGCGGGTCATGGGCCCGGCGGCCGGGGACAAGGAGCAAAGCTCGCTCTACGACAAGACCCGCGGCCTGCTGGAAAAAGCCGGTTACCAGGTGGTGATCCCGGACAACGTCGAAAGCCTGTGCTGCGGCCAGCCGTTCGCCTCCAAGGGCTACGCGGAACAGGCCGAGCACAAGCGCCAGGAACTGATCGGCGCCCTGCTCCACGCCAGCCGCGGTGGCCTCGATCCGATCTACTGCGACACCAGCCCCTGCACCCTGCGCCTGGTGCAGGACCTGGGCGACGTGCGCCTGGACCTGTACGACCCGGTGCGCTTCATCCGCACCCACCTGATGGACAAGCTCGAGTTCACCCCTCAGGAAGCGCCGGTCGCCGTGCATGTCACCTGCAGCACCCAGCACCTGGGCGAAAGCCAGGCGCTGATCGACCTGGCGCGGCGTTGCAGCAACAATGTGGTGATCCCGGAAGGCATCCATTGCTGCGGCTTCGCCGGCGATAAAGGTTTCACCACACCAGAGCTCAACGCTCACTCCCTGCGTAGCCTCAAGGACGCGGTACAGCACTGCAGCGAAGGCATCTCCACCAGCCGCACCTGTGAAATCGGCCTGAGCCAGCATGGCGGGATCGATTATCACGGGCTGGTCTATCTGGTGGACCGGGTGACCCGGGCTAGAACGGCTTGATCGGCATGTACCCACTGTAGGAGCGAGCTTGCTCGCTCCTACACAGGCATTAGGTGTTTCGCCCCTTTTTACGCCCGCAGGTTCAGTGGTCGCGACCCTGGGCAGAAAAATAGAACCCTGGCGAACCACCGCAGTCCACCAATCAAGCCCCCGAAAACGGGAGCTTCCTGAAACCCGGCAGTTCGTACTGATGGCCAGCAGTGCTTGGCCCTTCAGTTCAAGGAGACGCCCATGAAACGCTCTGTACTGTTAGGCCTGTTCGTCACCGCTTCGGTCCTGGCTTCCCCCGGCTTCGCCGGGAACCAGGAAGACCTGTGCCAGGTGAACCTGCAAACCATCCGTGATGCACGGACCACCATCCAGGCCGCGGACCTGCAGGCCAACATCGACGCCACTGTGCAACAAGCCCAGGCGGCCCAGGCGAAAAACACCGAGGAAGGCACCAAGGAATGCATCGCCCTGACCACCCGCGCGATCCAGACCATCCAGAACAGCACCAAGGGTGAAGGCGGCGGCTAACAGGCCCCGCCTTCGGGATGGCCTTGCGGGCCATTTTGGCGTAGACTGTACAAACCTGCTGGTAATGCACAGCAGGTTCGGGGCCGTTTAGGATTCGACGCCGGTTGCGAAACTTTAGGTGCATGCCGAGTTGGTAACAGAACTCGTAAATCCACTGTTGCAACTTCCTATAGTTGCCAATGACGAAACCTACGGGGAATACGCTCTCGCTGCGTAAGCGGCGCTAGCCTTCCTTCTGGTACCTTCGGGTCCAGCAATCATCAGGGGATGTCTGTAAACCCGAAATGATTGTCATACAGAACAGAATCGCCGTGCAGTACGTTGTGGACGAAGCGGCTAAAACTTACACAACTCGCCCAAAGCACCCTGCCCGTCGGGTCGCTGAGGGTTAACTCAATAGACACGGCTACGCATGTAGTACCGACAGCGGAGTACTGGCGGACGGGGGTTCAAATCCCCCCGGCTCCACCACTTCAACATCTAAAGACGTCCACGGACGTCTTTTTTTGTGCCGGAAACTCAATAAAATCAAGGGCTTCAGCGCTTCTGAGGTTTTTTGGCATCCGCAGAGTTCTGACCGTTCAGGTATTCCAAGTGGTATTCCAGTCCCTCCGGGGTTAATCTCTGGAATACCAAAACAGCGCCTGAGGTAGATCTCATGCCTGCTCCAGCCCTCCGCCTCTCGGACCGACAACTCAAGGGAGTCAAACCGGCGTCCAAGGATTACGTCCTCACCGACGGCGACGGTTTGCAGCTCCGCGTACGCAGCAACGGCTCGTTGCTGTGGAATTTCAATTACCGCGAACCGGTGACCAAAAAACGCATCAACATGGGCTTCGGGACCTACCCCGAGCTGTCACTAGCGAATGCACGAAAGAAGGCTGTCGAAGCGCGCGAACTGCTCGCGCAAGGCATCGACCCCAAAGTGCAGCGCAACATGCTAAATGAAGCCAGACGAGCCGAAACTGAACACACCTTCGAGAACGTCGCTCTCGCCTGGTTCGAGCTCAAGAAAGACTCGGTCACCCCAGCCTACGCCGAAGACATTTGGCGCTCGCTCACGCTGCACGTGCTGCCGAGTATGAGGATCACGCCACTGGTGAAGATCACTGCCCCGATGGTGATCGAGCTGCTTCGCCCGCTCGAAGCCAAAGGCAGCTTGGAAACGGTGAAACGCTTGACCCAGCGGCTCAACGAGATCATGACCTACGGCGTTAACTCCGGGCTGATCTTCGCCAACCCGCTCAGTGGCATTCGCGCAGTTTTCAAAAAGCCCAAGAAAGAAAACATGGCCGCGCTTCCGCCCGAAGAGCTTCCCGAGCTAATGATGGAAATCGCCAACGCCAGTATCAAGCGCATCACCCGCTGCCTGCTCGAATGGCAACTGCACACCATGACCCGCCCCGCCGAAGCGGCCACCACTCGATGGGCCGATATCGACTTCGATAAAGCGTTATGGGTGATCCCCGCCGAGCGCATGAAGAAGCGCCGCCCCCACGCGGTCCCCCTCACCGAGCAGGCGCTCGCACTGCTTGCCACGGTTAGGCCGCACAGCGGCAATCGTGAATATGTGTTTCCCTCTGACCGCAACCCCCGCACCCACGCCAATAGCCAGACCGCGAATATGGCGCTCAAGAGGATGGGCTTCCAAGACCGCCTGGTCAGCCACGGTCTGCGCTCGATGGCCAGCACCATTCTTAACGAGCATGGCTGGGACCCCGAGCTGATCGAGGTCGCGCTGGCGCATGTGGACAAGGATGAAGTGCGCAGTGCGTACAACCGTGCGGATTATATCGAGCGCCGACGGCCGATGATGGCGTGGTGGAGTGAATACATTCAGAAAGCGGCGACGGGCAACCTTTCGGCAACCGCGATCAACGTGACGCGTGATCGCATCGTGGTGCCGATCCGGTAGCGCTGCGGCATCGGTGGCAGAAAGCGCGCCGTCAGACTCACTGACGGCAGTGGCCAACTCACTTTGCTCTAAGCCTCTCCGGCCCAGCCCCTGGGTATGGGGAGGCTTCGCATCCCCATACCCAGGGGCTAACACTATAAAAGCGACGAGCGGCCGCGCCGCTACTGAATGCCACCGATTTCCACTCCACGCCAACGCTTTCAATTGGCGCAATTCCAGGCGCGTTTCGCCATTGACCCATACCCCCAACGCCATTAAAACGAAGCTTCCAAACGCTGCCGTTGGCAGCACCCCAGATGGCCAGAGCCTTCAAGGTCATGCCGCTAACGCGGTGGCTCAACCTAAGTACGATTCGCGTCCGGCAGCTCGTACGGTCACTACCCACGTGATGGATGCCTACTTCACTTCGTTGCCCATGCGGCAACCACCCTACCCTCTTGCTGCCTTGTAGCAACCCATTCGCATGGCCATTTCATATGCGCCATCCCTTTGCCCGTCTCTTTCTAAGGAAAGAGACGGGCGCACATACCACCGCTGCCGGCAAGGTAATACGTAGCTTTGCTGCAATCCTCCTCGTGACAATCGGCGTGACAAACGCCGAAGCCACCTACAACAACGATGTAGATGATGGTGCCACAGACCTTAACTGGACTGCACCTGGCTGACAGCCAGGCACGCCCCTGTCATCGCGTCGTTGCCTTCACCCGACTCAGGATCTCGCGGCGCTGGTTTCGTCAGCCAACGCAGCCTCCACCCGCCCACCGGTTTCGGTGCTCAGGGGGCCAGATCATGAGATGCCCAAGCTCTTGGCCGTAAGGAGCCACCAGTCCCGCGTAAGTGGACATCCCCACAGGCCGCAGGGGCCTTGATCCCTGATAACACTCAGCATTCTTGGCGGGATGATGTGGGGCGAAGACCTGGTGAATTAGGCGAGGTAACCGAAATGGTATTAGTAGGCAGGCGAGAAGGCCGCAATTTTGGCTACGGCAGGCAATTGAGCTACGCAGGGCCGCAGGCGCTGAAAGACATGTTCGGCGGAGGCCACTACGGCACGGTCAAGGCGCACTCTGATCGGTGGTTGGCATTCGTGAAGTGGTGTCGGTCTGAAGCGGGGCCCGGGGTCAATGATGCGCGGCAGATTGATCGCGAGGTGTTGTCGGATTATGCCGCATACCTTCGCGGCCTGGTTGAGCACGGCGACCTAGCAATCAGCACTGCACAAAACCGGCTATCCAGCGTTAACCGAACCATGGCAGCGCTTCGCGGTGATCAATATGTAAAATTGCCAAGTCCGAGCAAGGCCTTGGGTATGCAGCGCACCGGGGTACGTCAATCGGCGCCGCAAGGCCAAGACCGCGAACAGGTACAGCAGATCGTCGAGATGCTTTGTAGCCGTGGTCAGATGCGAGCAGCAGCGATAGTTCAGTTGACGCGAGCCACGGGGATGCGTTTGCGCGAGGCCATCCTGGCTGACCTGCCACGGCTGAGCCGTGAAGCCGCGCTCTACGGCAAAATCAATATTCAGGATGGCACAAAAGGCGGCCGCGCCGGTGCATCTGCCCCCCGCTGGATTAAGGTGGATGACCATATTCGTGGCGCACTTAGATTTGCGTTGCAAGTATCCCCCACAGATAGCCGCAACCTGATTGCTCCAAACGAGAGCTATCTGAACGTTCTGCAGGAAATAGCACAGCCAGCGAGAGAGGTCCTGAAAGCACACGACCTCAAAGGCTTTCACGAACTTCGGGCGGCGTTTGCATGTGAGCGCTATGAACAGATCACACATCACCGTGCGCCTGTAAATGGTGGTCAGTGCTACGCCATAGACCGGCGCCTAGATCTTGAGGCTCGCATGCAGATCAGCGATGAGCTGGGGCATGGACGGATTGAAGTGGTCGCTGCCTACATAGGGGGGAGGGTATGACTAAGGCGTTTGATATGGAGTTGTTCTTGAGTGCCGTGCTGACAGGATCGCATGCGACGCGGCACCGGCATTTGCGGCAGGCGAGAATCATCCAATCTGAAATCGCAAAACGCTGGCAGCGATCAACTCCTTGGGCCTGGCAGCGAAAGCATTTGGTTTGGTTTCTTGAACATTTCCTCACCGGCCGCAGTGAGGCAACACAGTATTACTATTTGCTTACTGTCCAACTGCTCGCACGACGCCTGGAAAGGCCATGGGTTTTTAAGCGTTGAGTGGAGCTCCCGTTCCTAACCATCGGTAATCGCCACCGCCTCGGAAAATCATGGCGTCAACGCGCCTATAAGCAACCTCCTCAGTGCTGAGGAAATCATGACTTTTAAACGTCAGCCCGATTATGCGCAAGTCGCGCCGCATACAAGCGTAACATCTCGCCCTCGGCCAGAAGCTGGTCACGCTGGACCGACGGCGTATGGTTATACACGCACCACGCTTCGTCTGGCATTATGCCTTTATAGCGCCACCACTCTCGGGATGGCTGGTGACGAACTCAAGGGATGGAACATGGCAGAGAACAGCAACTTCGCCTTTTTCAAAGAACACGATCCGGTTTTTTTCCAACTTGCCAATGCGGCCGAGCGAGTATTTTCCAGTGACCCCAACACGACGCTGATCAAACTGCGCCAGTTGGGCGAAGCGCTCGCCCAGGATCTGGCGGTAAGAGCAGGCATTGACTTCGACGCCACCACTTCCCAAGCTGATCTGCTGTTCCGCCTGAGTCGTGAAATCCAGCTCGACGGTAACATCCGTAACCTATTCCATACGCTGCGCATCGAAGGCAATAAGGCTACCCATGAATTCCGCACCCAGCATCGTGAGGCACTGGACGGGCTGAGGGTCGCCCGCGCCTTGGCGATCTGGTATCACCAGTCATTTGGCACGGGCGGCAACATCTTTAAGCCTGGGCCTTTCATGGTTCCGGCCGATCCGAGTGAGCCTCTACGTGAGCTGCAGGGGCAGATCGAAAAACTTCGCGCAGAGCTGGGCGACAGTCGCCAGCAATTGGAGAACAACCACCAATTAGCCGAGCTACTGGCGCAAGAAAAGCATGAGCAAGCCAGTCTTGTTGGGCAGATGAACGAGGAAGCCCGCGTCTACGAGCAGATTGCCCTTGAACGCGAGGCAGAACTATCGAAGGCCCGAGTCGATTTCGAGGCGCGGCTGAAAGTGCTGCAACAACAGCTTGAAGATCAGCCGCAAGCTGCCCAGCAGGTCACGCGTAAAACTCAGCAGGCAAGCAGCCAGTTCGACCTCAATGAAGACCTCACCCGTATTCTCATCGATCAACAGTTGAACGATGCCGGCTGGGAAGCCGATTCGCTCGATCTTACCTACAGCAAGGGCGCTCGGCCCGAAAAGGGCAAGAACAAGGCCATCGCCGAATGGCCAACCAGCAAGCCGAAAGAAAACGCTGATTACGTGCTGTTCGCCGGCCTAATCCCAGTCGCCATCGTCGAAGCCAAGCGCAAGCGTGTCAACATAGCGGACCGCATTCCCCAAGCCGAGCGCTATTCACGCCAACTGATCGTTACCGACAATCTGCAACCGGCCGGGCAGAACACGGGCTGGGCGGATGGCCAGGGCGGCCACTTCAAAGTCCCGTTTGCCTTTGCCTGCAATGGCCGGCCCTTCATTAAGCAGCTCGCTGAGCTTTCTGGCATCTGGTTTCGTGACTTGCGCAGCCCGGCCAACCTGCGCCGGCCGCTGCAGGACTTCCACACGCCGGGCGGCCTACTCGACCTGCTCAAACGCAGCCGTGAGGACGCCGAGGCGAAACTACAGCAGGAAGGCTTCGCCTATCTCAAGCTGCGTGACTATCAGGAAAACGCCATCCGCGCCGTCGAACAGGCCCTAGCCGCCAATCGCCGCAACTGTCTGCTGGCCATGGCGACCGGAACCGGCAAAACGCGCACTATCATTGGCTTGATGTACCGCCTGCTGAAGGCCGAACGCTTTCGCCGTATTCTTTTCCTGGTCGATCGCAGCGCCTTGGGGGAACAGGCCATCGAAGCCTTCAATGAGGCGACGCTGGAACAGAACCACACGCTGGCACAGATCTACGACGTCAAAGAACTAGGTGACATGGCTGCCGAAGCTGAAACACGGGTTCAGGTCGCCACTGTGCAGGCCATGGTCAAGCGCATCTTCCAGTCGGACACTCCGCCGCCCATCGATGCCTTCGACTGCATCATCGTCGACGAAGCCCACCGCGGTTACACCCTCGATCAGGAAATGACTGAAGGCGAGCTGACAGTGCGCGACTTCAACCAGTATCTATCGCAGTATCGTCGCGTGCTCGACTATTTCGACGCCTGCCGCGTCGGGCTCACCGCTACCCCAGCCAAGCACACCAGCGAGGTCTTCGGGGCTCCGATATACACCTACAGCTACCGTGAGGCCGTGGCTGACGACTGGCTGATTGACCACGAACCTCCAATCCGCTACCAAACCCTGCTGAGCCAGAATGGCATCCACTTTGCCAAGGGCGAGAGCGTCAGCGTCATCGATACGAGCACCGGCGAGGTAGATGTCGCCGAGCTCGAGGACGAACTCGACTTTGAAATCGAGTCCTTCAATCGTCGCGTGATTACACCCGGTTTCGACAAGGTCATCTGCGAGCAACTGGCACAAGAGCTCGACCCATCGGGCGACGAAAAAACGATGATCTTTTGCGTTAACCAAGCCCATGCCGAGCGAGTCAAAAACCTTCTCGACGAAGCCTTCAAGGACGTTCACGGCGAGGATTACAACCAGGCAGCTGTACAGATCATCACCAGGCAAAGTGACAAGGTCAAACAACTGATCCGCCAGTACAAGAACGAGCGCTACCCGAGCATTGCCATCACGGTCGACCTGTTGACCACCGGTATCGACGTACCACGCATTTGCCACTTGGTGTTCATGCGCCGGGTGCGTTCGCGCATTCTCTACGAACAGATGAAGGGCCGCGCGACTCGCCGCTGCGATGAAATCGGCAAGACGGTATTCAGAATCTACGATCCGGTTGATCTGTACGCTGCCCTCGAGCCAGTAGATACAATGAAGCCGCTAGTGAAAGACCCAAGCATAAGCCTCGAACAGCTGGTCAGCGAGCTAAGCAACCCAGCCAGCCTCGATGCTCCTGGTAACCAGCCAGACACTAGTCATGCCCACGACGTCCTGGACCAGCTCAGCCAGCGGATCATGCGTATTCTGCGCAAGGCCAGCCATAAGGCCGAGCAAAAGCCAACCCTAAAGGCCAAGCTCGCCGAACTGGAGAACACCTGGGGCGTAGTCCCGGACAAACTGCATCAGCACCTGCACCAGCTCGGCCCACAGCAAGCTGCCCAGTTCATCCAACAGCATGCCCAACTGCTCGATCAGCTCGCCACGGTTAATGCCCTGCTGGGATCGCTGAACTACCCGGTGATCTCCACTCACACGGACGAACTGATGGTCCGTGAGCAGAACTACGGCGATTACCAAAAGCCCGCGGACTATCTGGAAAGCTTCAACGACTTCATTAAGAATCAGTTGAACCAGTCAGTGGCCCTCGGCGTAGTGGTCAGCCGCCCGCAAGACCTGACTCGTGAACAATTGCGCGAAGTGCGCCTGCTGCTCGACGGGCATGGCTACAGTGAGGTGAACCTGCAAAGCGCCTGGCGCAACCAAACCAACCAGGAAATCGCTGCCAGTATCGTGGGCTTCATCCGCCGCGCCGCCCTCGGAGAGGCTTTGTTACCATTCGAGCAGCGCGTAACCAAGGCGATGGAGACGATTTATACCCTGCAGCCTTGGACTCAAATTCAGCGTAAGTGGCTTGACCGCCTGGCCAAGCAACTGGTGCACGAGGTCGTTATTGACAAGAAGCAGATTGGTGAGGCGTTCAAGAGCGATGGCGGCAGCACGCGGCTGGACAAGATGCTCGGCGGCAACCTGAGCGTGGTACTGGACGCCCTGAATGACAACCTGTGGGCACAGACGGGATGAGGCCGATCCTGAACGCTGGGTTGGCCACCGTACTCGTTCATGAGGGATAATGCCCTCCTATTGCACGAGTTATCGACTGCAACACCTAGAGACGCTTAATGACCCTTGCCGAGCTTCATCAGATCCTTGACCGTGGTGAGGACAGCCGCCATCAGTTCAAGCGCGATTTCAGCAATATCGATGCCTTGGCAGCCGAGTTGGTGGCGTTCGCCAATACGTCCGGTGGCTACTTGCTGATTGGCGTAGACGACTCCGGCGCGGTGAGCGGGTTGAGTAGCGCTGACATTTCGCGACTCAATCAGCTGCTCTCCAACGCGGCCTCACAGAATGTCCGCCCGGCGATCAATCCATTGTCCAGCAACCTTCAGACCGAGCACGGGCTGGTCATGGTGGTGACAGTCGAACAAGGGCTGAATAAACCCTATGTCGACAACCAGGGTCGCATCTGGGTAAAGAACGGCGCCGACAAGCGTCGGGTCACGGCCCGTGAAGAACTGCAGCGGTTGTTCCAGCAGGCCGGACTGGTGTGCGCCGATGCGGTACCGGTCGCGGGCAGCAGCGTGGCGGATATCGACGCCAAAGCGCTTGGCGAGTACTTCCAAAGACGCTTTCGGCAGAACCCCGAACAGACAGGTTTGGAAACCACCCGCATCCTGGAAAATCTTGGCCTCGCCAGTGGCGACACACCCAATTTGGCCGGTTTGCTGCTCTTCTGCCAAACGCCACAACGCCTGTGCCCGGCGTTCGATATCAAGGCCGTGGCGTTTCCGGGCACGGTTCTGCATGACCGCCACTATCTAGACAGCGAAGATATCGACGGCAATCTGCAGGAACAGTACCGACGCAGCCTTGCCTTCATAAAGCGCAACCTACACCACGTGCAGCGTCAGCAGGGCTTCAATACCCTCGGCCAGCTGGAAGTGCCGGAGGAGGTGTTTGAAGAACTGCTGGTCAATGCCCTGATCCACCGCGACTACTTTGTCAGCGCCTCCATCCGGATCATGATCTTCGCCGATCGCATCGAACTGATCAGCCCCGGGCACCTGCCTGACGTGCTCGATACCGAGAAAATTCGATTCGGCCTGTCCAACCGTCGTAACCCGACGCTCACCTCCCATGCTGTGCACATTCTCCCCTATCGCGGTTTGGGCACCGGCATCCCGCGCGCTATCGATGCTTGGCCAATGATCCGGCTGGAGGACGACCGGCAGAGTAATCAGTTCAAGGTGGTGATTCAGCGCGCCGTTGAAAAAGGGCCTCTTTCGGGCCCAAGTGGGGACCAAGTAGGGACTAAGTCGGGACCAAGTAGGGACCAAGTAGGGACTGAGTCCGCTGTCGAAGGAGAACAAGCCGAAACTCGCCTGTCTTTACAGCAAGAGCAGATAACGCTGCTGTACAAGATGACAGGCGATCACACTGCGCCAGAGCTGATGACGTTCGTCGGGCGCAGCAACCGCAGCAAATTCCGCGAGCAGGTATTGGCCCCACTACTGGCGCTTGGCGTGGTCGAGATGACCATTCCAGACAAACCTAATAGCAGCAAGCAACGCTATCGTCTGACCGCAGCTGGCCGAGAGCTAAAGGCTGAACAACGCTCCCCAGACGACTGAACCCGGACAACCACGCTTTTGCGCCAGCACAATCCGGCGCTTTGCACATTTTCGCCACAGGTACCCCATGACCAACTCCGATATCGTCCAGAAACTCTGGAACCTCTGCGACGTCCTGCGCGACGATGGCATCAACTACAGCGACTACGTCACCGAGCTCGTGCTTCTGCTGTTCATCAAGATGGAATACGAACAGGTGCAGAATAACGACAGCTTCGGCCACAAGCTGCCCGAAGGCTCGCGCTGGCCAGACCTGGCTGGCAAGTCCGGCGTTAACCTGCTCGATCACTACCGGCAGATGCTGCTGGACCTTGGCAAAAACCCGGACCCGCTGATTGCCGCCATCTACGCGGATGCTCAGACTCGTCTCAAGGAACCGCGCCATCTAGAGCAACTGATCAAGAGCCTCGACGGTATCGACTGGTTCAGCGCCCGCCAAGACGGCCTCGGTGATCTTTATGAAGGCCTGCTGGAAAAAAACGCCAGCGAGACCAAATCCGGCGCCGGCCAGTACTTCACCCCGCGTCCGCTGATCGACAGCATCATCCGCTGCATCAAGCCACAGCCGGGCGAGACCATACAAGACCCGGCCGCCGGCACTGCGGGCTTTTTGATCGCTGCTGACGCTTACATCAAAAGCCAAACCGACGATTACTATGACCTTAACGCCAAAGACCAGGCCTTCCAGCGCAACCGCGCCTTTGTTGGCGTAGAGCTGGTGCCCGGCACTCGCCGTCTGGCGCTAATGAACACACTGCTGCATGGCATGGAAGGCGACGAAGAAGGCGTGGTGCACCTGGGCAACGCCCTGGGTCAGACCGGGGCCAATTTGCCCAAGGTTGACGTCATCCTTTCCAACCCACCGTTCGGCACCGCCAAGGGTGGCGGTGGCCCGACTCGTGATGACCTCACGTACCGCACCAGTAACAAGCAGTTGGCCTTTCTCCAACACATCTATCGTGGCCTCAAGCCGGGCGGCCGCGCCGCCGTGGTGCTGCCGGATAACGTGCTGTTCGAGGCCGGCGTTGGCACCGACGTGCGTCGCGACCTGATGGACAAGTGTAACCTGCACACCATCCTGCGCCTGCCTACTGGCATCTTCTACGCACAGGGGGTGAAGACTAACGTTTTGCTCTTCCAGAAGGGTACTGCCGACAACCCTCGGCAGGAACAAGCCTGTACCCGACGCGTATGGATATACGACTTGCGCAGTAACATGCCTAGTTTTGGAAAACGCACGCCGTTCGGCGCTGGTCACCTTAAACCCTTTGAAGACGCCTACGGGGAAGATCCAAACGGAAGTAGCCCACGAGCTGAAAACGTCGAAGGCATAGGGGAACTCAGCCGCTTCCGCGTATTTTCACGTGAGCAGATCAAACAACGCGACGACTCATTGGATATCAGCTGGCTCAAGGATGCCGACACCCTAGACGCCGCCGAGCTACCCGCTCCGGAAGTACTAGCAGGTGAAGCCATGGCCGAATTGACCGAGGCTCTACATGAGTTGGAAGAGCTTATGAAAGCACTGGGGGCAGGCGATGAAGTGGCCGCCCAGAAGCAGTTGATGGCGGAAGTGATGGGGTTGACGGTGGCTAAGGAGGTTGGGGATGAATGAGCTGCCGAGTGCCTGGGCCGACTGTTTGCTCGAAGACTTGCTTGGCCAATTAGAAAATGGAAAAGTCCTCCAGCAGGGGTGGAGTCCTCAGTGTGACAGCGTTCCTGCCGCTGAAGGTGAATGGGGCGTTCTTAAAACAACTGCCATTCAAGATGGCTATTTTCTTGAAACAGAAAATAAAAAACTTCCATCATCACTAAATCCAAAATCTGAGCTTGAAGTTAAAGCTGGCGACCTGCTGATGACTTGTGCCGGGCCTCGCTCAAGATGTGGCGTTATCTGTCATATCGAGAACACACGAGAAAAGCTAATTTTCTCTGGAAAAATCTATCGATTTCGTCCAAATGAAAATTTTGTAGCACCAAAATTCTTGACCCATTTGCTCAGGACTTCCGAGCTGAAAGAAAAAATAGACGGAATAAAGACAGGGATAAGTGAAAGTGGCATGAACATGACCCGCGACCGCTTCTTTTCACTTCCAGTGCGATTAGCGCCGCTCAACGAACAAATCCAGATTGCTAAAAAACTCGACGAGCTGCTGGCCCGGGTCGATACCCTGAAAGCCCGTATCGACAGCATCCCCGCGCTGCTTAAGCGCTTCCGCCAATCCGTCCTCGCCGCTGCAGTTTCCGGGAAATTAACAGAAGAATGGCGCTTGAAGATAGCTTCTGCCGATCAGCGAGATCATAGCGCCTATCTCGAGGTCCCCCTAGATTCGCTCGCTGACTTTCAAAACGGATTCGCCTTCAAAAGTGATTGGTTTTCAAAAACTGGGGATATTCAGGTCGCCAAGATTGGAAATGTTAGAAACGGAAAAGTAGACTTGAGTAACTCCCCAGCATTTGTTTCCTATACGGTCGGCTCTGAATACCAGCGCTTTATGACCTTAGAGGGTGACATCCTTCTATCGATGACAGGCACAAGATACAAAAGAGACTATGGCAATGCATGCGGTGCTCCTGCCGGGATTCTTGTAAATCAAAGGGTAGGTAAATTACGACCGCAGAGGGACAAGGTAGATGGCCGTTTTTTGTTGCTGTGCCTGCAAACTGCAAGGTTTCGCGAGCAATTTTTCTCCGGTGAAACTGGTCAAGTGAGTCAAGGCAACGTCGGCTCAGAGCACATCAAAAAGTGTCTTATCCCAAGTCCCCCAATTGAAGAGCAGGCTGAAATAGCCTGCCGGACTACACAACTCTTCGCCTTTGCCGAGCAGGTGGAAGCGAAAGTTGTCTTGGCTAAAAGCCGCGTCGACCACTTGGCCCAGAGCATTCTGGCTAAAGCCTTCCGAGGCGAACTGGTGCCACAAGATCCGAACGACGAACCCGCCAGCGTGCTATTGGAGCGCATCAAGACCCAACGCGCCACCGCGCCCAAAGCCAGGCGTGGGCGCCCGGCCACTCAGTTAAGCTAAGCCATACAAGGAAGAAAACGAACCATGCCTGTCCCGACCTACGACCAGTTCATCGAGCCCATCCTGCGTTTTCTCTCTGCCCATCCGGAAGGCTCCACTGCGGGCGAGGCCCACGAAGCGGCCGCCGTCACGCTTGGCCTCAGCGAGGCACAGCGGCAGGAGACCATCGCCAGTGGCCAGGCCACCTACAAAAACCGTTCGGGCTGGGCGCATGACCGGTTAAAGCGCGCCGGTTATTCCAGCAGCGCAAAGCGTGGCTACTGGCAGCTGACCGACACCGGCCGCGCATTCGCTCAGGCCAACCCTGCCCCGTTGAGCGCAGAACAGGTCGAGCATCTAGCTGTGAACTTCATGAGCGTGAAGCTGAAGACAGCGCCGGATGCCGCCTCGCTGGATGAAAGCAACGACACGTCAACGCCGATTGCCCAGACCGACCTCGCCACTAGCAGCCCGCAGGAGCGCTTGAACCAAGCCATCCTCGAGCTGCGTACCAGCGTCGCGGGCGACCTGCTGGACAGCCTGCTGCAAGCGAGCCCGACGCGCTTCGAGCACATCGTACTCGATGTGCTGCACAGCTTGGGCTACGGCGCGAATCGTCAGGCGCTGCAACAAGTCGGCGGCAGTGGCGACGGCGGCATTGACGGCGTGATCTCACTGGACGCGCTGGGGCTGGAAAAAGTCTACGTGCAGGCCAAACGCTGGCAGAGCACCGTCGGCCGCCCCGACCTGCAAGCGTTTTATGGCGCCCTGGCCGGGCAGAAAGCCAAACGCGGTGTATTCATCACCACTTCCGGCTTCACGGCCCAGGCCGTTGACTTCGCACGATCGGTCGAGGGGCTGGTACTGGTCGATGGCAAACGCCTAGTCAATCTGATGCTCGACCACGATGTGGGCATTAGCTCGCAGATTTACAAGGTCCCCAGGCTCGACAGCGATTACTTTGACGAATCACTCGGCTGAGCCGACGTTGCAGCCCAAATACCTGAGCGCAGCTGGGTGTCGCTCCTACGTACCTTAAAATCAGGAATGAACGTAGTTATCAAAAGCCGTCGGCTACACTTCGATCTCGAATCCTGATAGAGGCTGAGCTCAACAAGCATCATCCATGGGAAGCCAGATTACGCAGCATTCCAAGTGGTATTCCAAGCAATTTGACCAATCAACTATTAGTCAATAAAAGCAGCTTTCTACAGGCTTATTTCAGATTACCCCGGCCCACCAAACGAAGCACCAACAAAGCCCGCCTTGTGCGGGCTTTGTTGTTTCTGGCCTTAACGTTCCGCCACCATCACCAACCGCACCCTCCCCGCACTCACAGTGCCGAGCCTTCCTTCCCCTGAAGCAGCGTTAAGTCTCTTTCTATTGTGCGAACTTTCCTAGAAACTCCTAGCCGCTTGCGCCTGGTGTACCCGCTGGCTAGCCTCGTTCTGTCACTGCAAATTCAGTGACCGGGTTTAGCAGCTCGACGTGTAACTAGGCGCATGGCGCCCCCATTACGTGGTGCTTTTTTGGCTCCGTTTTATGGCGGCCGTGCGCAGGGCACCTTCGGGTGCGCCGGGGTCCTAGTCACCGGTCTGCTAACCTGCAAACGGCCGCCACCCTATCGTTTAGCAGCGACGGTGATGGCTCCTATCTCTGTACTAGGAGTTACACCATGAAAAAGCTCGTCCCCGATCCTCCCCGTAGTGCTACCCACCGCGTCAGAAACCTCGAACACGATCTGGCCAATCAGCACATCAGGCAGAAGCTTTCAGTTCAGCCTGCTGATGTGTCTCTGATTCAGTCGCTCAAAAAAACCGTCAGTATCCCGGTGAGTCGCGACTCCTTGTTCTCGGTTCGGGAAGGCGTCAACGCCGAAGAAGCACTGCTCCATGTCTCCCTGCTGCTGAAAAGCGCCGAGGAGGTTTCCGATGAAATCACCGAGCGCGGCAGTGGCATCGAGCGCGGTTTGATCTGGTCTATGGTGCACTCGGTGGAGATGGCGCGGGCCGTGGTAGACGCCTTGCTCGATGGCAGTCGCCACACGCCATCGCTGAAGTAGAACGCCCCGCGAACGCACAGCGCGGCAGCATGACCTGCCGCGCTGTTCCTTAATGACATCACCTGCGCATGTGGAAAACAGACACGGCCTGAACCGGCCTGGAATGCTGGGCGCATTCGAATTCAACGCCCCCGCCAAACACTCAAAACAGCACCTTCAAATCCACCCCCTCCGCCATCCCCCTATTCCCCGCATCCCCCGGATGCAGGTGATCGCCCGAATCCATAAGTGGCAACAACCGAGTCGGATACCGCGGATCGCGGGTCATCCGATCAAAATCAATCACCGCATCGAATGCCTGGCCGGTGCGTATCCATTGGTTGAGCGCCTGGCGCAGTTGTTCCTTTTGTGGGCTGTGGTAGTGCTCGATGATGCTGCCTTCCAGGGCGCCTTCGAAGGGCAATAGCGTGGTGCCGATGATGCGCAGGTTGTGGCGATGCGCCTGGTCGATCAGTTGTCGATAGCCGGCGATCAGCTCGTCCAGTGTAGGCAAGGGTGCGTTGGGCGCGAAGGCGGTGCCGGGCCAGCTGATGTCGTTGATCCCCAGCATCAGCACCACGCTTTTCACGCCGGGTTTGCTCAGCACGTCGCGCTCGAAACGTGCCCGTGCGCTGGCGCCCATGCCGTCTTCGAGCAGGCGCGCGCCGGATATGCCGCCGTTGAGCACGGCGATGTTCTCGGCGGCCAGGCGTTGGGCGAGGAAGTCCGGCCAGCGGCGGTTGCTGTCCAGGGTCGAGCCGTTGCCGTCGGTAATGGAGTCGCCGAGCACCACCAGCGCCCGGCTGTCGGGCGCGGCGTCCACCAGGATGTCGCTGAGGAACAGCCGCGCTTCCACTTGCCGCTCACCCGCTAACTGCTGAGTGTCGACGTGGTTGCCCGCAGCGATAAACGCGGTTTGCTTGCCGTCCCAGTGGAAGGTGGTCAGCGGCGTGGGTTGCGGCAGGTATAGCGAGACCAGCAGTTCGCCGAGGGCCGGCATCGCCAACGCGACCGGGTCGCTGGTGCGGGTCTCGCCCGGCGCGATGCTGACTTGCGGCGCGCCGCCAAACGTCAGGGCCTGCCCGGAGCCTGCGCGAACGGAAGCCGCGCCCTCCATCGCAGCGACCCGCGCCGCGCCAATCCGCAGCGGCTGCTGGCCGTATTCGTTGGACACCACCACCCGCACCCGGCTGCCACCGACGCTGACGCGCAGCTTCTGCTGGATGGTGCTGTCGGCCAAGGTTTCGGGAATCCGCGTGGGCAGCGGCAGCTCGTTGCCCCAGGTCGGTTGCGGGCTGGCCATCCAGGTGGTGAGCCAGTTGTCCTGGGCCAGGACCGGGCCTGCGGCGAGCAGGGTCGTGACTATCAGCGGCAGGGAAAAGCTTGAGTGCAGAGCTTTCATCCAGGTAGCTCCTTGAGGCCATAAGGCTGAGGCGAGCCAGATTGCTCCATTCGAAATAACCGTGATAGAAGGCATAACTTCATACAGCCCATTCCGATATCGAATACCCATGGACAGTCTCAAAGCGATGCACTGTTTCGTCCGCGCCGTCGAGCTGGGCAGCCTGTCGTCGGCCGCCCGGGAACTGGGCAGCACCCAGCCTACCGTCAGCAAGCTGGTAGCGGCCCTGGAAAAACAGCTGGGCACCCGCCTGCTCACCCGCGGTACCAGTGGGCTGACACCCACCGAACAGGGCAAGCGCTTCTACGAACGGGCGAAAGCCGTGCTGGAGGAATACAGCGAAGCGGTGGCCGAGGTGCGCGGCCTGACCGAACGCCCCGAGGGCGTGCTGCGGGTCAATGTGCCGGTGAGCCTGGGCGTGCTGCACCTCAATGCCTTGCTGCTGGCGTTCATGGCGCAATACCCGGACATCGAGGTGGAACTGAATCTCAACGATCGCTTCGTCGACCTCACCGAGGAGAACGTCGACCTGGCCCTGCGCCTGGGCGGTGACTTGCCGCCCAACGCCATCGCCCGGCGCATCGCCACGTCGCCGCGCTACCTGGTGGCGGCCCCGGAGTACCTGCGCCAGCATGCACCCTTGAACAACCCGGCCGACCTGGGCGAGCACAACTTCCTGCGCTTCGCCTGGCTGGCGGCGGGCGACCGCCTGGAGCTGAGCGGCCCGAGCGGCGAGAAGGTCAGCGTCACCCCCCAAGGGCGCTACCGGAGCAACAGCTCGTTGGCCATCCGTGACGGCGTGCTGCAGGGCGCCGGGCTCTGTGTCACCCCGGCCTGGCTGGTCAGCGACCTGCTGGACAGCGGGCAACTGGTGCGGGTCCTGCCCGACTGGAGCGGGCCAGCCAACGAGGCGTTCCTGATCTACCCCGAGCGCCGCTACCGGCCCCTGCGCGTGCGTTTGCTCATGGAGTACCTGGCCGAGCGGGTGGCGCGGTTGCCGGGCTTCATTCCCTGAACCCAGGGCCAGCGCGTTGCCTGCCATGGACACGATCAATGGCCATTACGATCCCCTTTTGGCCAACCCCGTGCTGTGAATCCCAGGGGCCGTCGGCAAGAATCGAACCCGGACCACTGACTCGATGGCCCAGGCTGTCACCAGAACCGCCCTTGTGAACCTTGACCCTCTTTGTCCTTTGCCTTTCAAGGACCGCCTGCCGCGTACAGAACATAAAAACCATCGCCACGCTGGGGAAACCATTCATGGCCACTATGAAACGCATACTGAGTGCCACCGTTTGTGGGCTGTCGCTGCTGGCCGGCGCGGCACAGGCCGAGCAGCGTGAGCTGCGGGTGTACAACTGGGCCGACTACATCCTGCCGTCGGTGCCCAAGGACTTCGCCAAGAACAGCGGCATCAAGGTCACCTGGGACACCTTCGACACCAACGAATCCCTCGAAGCCAAGCTGCTGACCGGCAACTCGGGCTACGACCTGGTGGTGCCGTCGAACCAGTTCCTCGACACCCAGATCAAGGCCGGGGTGTTCCAGAAGCTCGACAAGTCCAAGCTGCCCAACTGGAAGCACCAGGACCCCGAGCTGCTCAAGCTGCTGGACCGCAACGACCCGGGCAACCAGTACGGCGTGCCCTACATGTACGGTACGGTGCTGATCGGCTTCAACCCTGCCAAGGTCAAGGCCGCGCTGGGCGACAACGCGCCGGTGGACAGCTGGGACCTGGTGTTCAAGCCGGAGAACATGGAGAAGCTCAAGTCCTGCGGCGTGGCCATGCTCGACTCGCCGTCGGAAATCCTGCCGCTGGCCCTGCATTACCTGGGCCTGGATCCCAACAGCCAGAACCCGCAGGACTATGAAAAAGCCAAGGAACTGATGCTGAAAGTCCGCCCCTATGTCACCTACTTCAACTCGGCCAAATACATGACCGATATCGCCAACGGCGACATCTGCGTGGCCATCGGCTATTCCGGCAGCTTCTACCAGTTCGGCAATCGCGCCAAAGAGGCTGGCAACGGCGTGGTGGTGGACTGGCGCCTGCCCAAGGAAGGCGCGCCGATCTGGTTCGACACCTTCGCCATTCCCAAGAGCGCGAAGAATGTCGCCGAGGCCCATGAGTTCCTCAACACCCTGCTGGACCCGAAAGTCATCGCGCCCATCAGTGATTTCCTCGGTTACCCGAACGCCAACAAGGATTCGATTGCGTTGATCAACAAGGAGATCACCGGCAATACCGACCTGACGCCAACCCCCGAAGCCCTGAAGAAGCTCTATGTGGTGCAGCCGCTGCCGCAAAAGCTGGAGCGCGTGCGGACGCGAGTCTGGACCAGCATCAAGTCGGATAAATAATCCGCCCTCAGGCAGCCCCGCCCTGGGGTTGCCTGGCCTTCACTTCAGCTCGAACACCAGACAGGGATTGCCGTTCAAGCGCCCCTCGAACACCGGGGTCGCCTGCTCCAGGGCCGTTCCCGCCAGCAATGCCCGATCCTTGCGCGCCAGGATCACCCAGGCCGGACGTGGCAACGACGCCAGCGGCGCCAGATCGTCCTTGCCGATAAACCGCGGCTGCTCGTCGTGGTCCAGGTTCATCATGTAGCGCACCGCCCAAGTGTCTTTGCCCAGGTTGAGAAACACCAGGGTGCCGCGGTCCTCCCCACGCAGTTGCTCGACCTGGTCGACAAAACCCCGGGTGGCGAATTGCAGATCCTTGGCCGGCTCGATCACCTTCACCAGCAGCCACCACTGCGCCGCCAGGGCCAACAAGCTGAGCAGCACCAGGCGCCGCCCGGGCGCATTGCGAGTGGTTTGCCAGACATGCAGCGCCAGCACCTGCAGGCCGAAAAACACCGCCATCATCAGCGGCAATGACAGCGCCGGCCAGTAACCATGCTTCTGCCAACTGTGGCGGCAGACCAGCAGCGCCACGGCGCACAAGCCCGGCAACAGCGCCACCAGGCCGAGATAAAACCAGCGCCCCCTGAGCAGCCAGCGCTGCGGGTGGAGCAGGCCGTATGCCGCGACCGCCGCGAACATCGGCACCATGGGCAGGATGTAATAGGCACGCTTGAAGTGCGGCACCGACAAGCCGAGCAGGATCATCAGCCCGCAGGCACCCAGGCGCGCCAGCAGTTGCAGCGTGTCGTCGGAGTGCCGCATGGACCATTGCCGGCGCAGGACGAACAGTGTCGCCAGCGCCAGCGGCACCACCGGGAAGTACCGGTAGAGGCTGAGCTGAAAGTAGAAATACAGCGGCTCGCCGCTTTCATCGAGGCGCCCGCCCACCTGCATCTGGTAGACCTGCCGGGCGAAGGCTTCGCCGCCACTGAACTGCGCCAGTTGCATCAACGCCCACCAGCAGGCAGCCAGCAGGATCAGGCCGATCAGCCCATGGGCGAGCACCTTGCTCAACAGCCGCCAGCCGTCACCCGGTGCCCGGCAAGTACTCAATGCCCAGTAGGTACAGGCCACGCCGCAGACCTCGATCAACCCCAGGGGACCGCGGATGGCGAAGGCGATGACGAACAGCGGAAAAATCGCGTACTGGCGCCATTTGGAACCCAGCTGCTCGCCGCTGTGCAGCAGGTAAAAACAGCCCAGGCACAGCAACGAGACCATCTGGTCCAGGCATACCGAGCGCGACTTCTCCAGCCACTGGGTGGTCAGCGCCGTGAGCAGCACCGCCAGCAGCGCCCAGGTACGGTCGAACGGCGCCAGCAGGCGGTACAGCAACGCCAGCACCCCGGCCGAGGCCAGCGCCGTGGGCAAGATATTGGCCAATTCGTTAGGGGTGCCGAACAGCTGGGCAAAGCCATAGCTGAATAAGGTAGCGGTGCCCGGATAGTCCGGATAAGGCTCGCCATAGGTGGTGGGAAACAGGCTCGCGCCGTGGCGGAACATCTCCTGCAAGAACAACATCCAGCGCCCATCGAAGCCTTGCGCCGGCTGGTCCCAGATGCCCAGGGTGAACAGCAGCAGGCCCAACAGAAAGACGCCCAACATCTCGATGCGAATGCGGTGGTGGTCCATGGATGATCCGTCAGAAGGTGCACTGCCCGAAGGCTGGGCATGCCGGCTGCCATGTTGCAGCGCCAGGCCCTGAACCATCCCTGAACAGCCTGCAAAAAAATGCTGGCCTCCCATCAGCCCCACTCGCAAAGACAGGCTGGCGCCCCCTCCCCTTGATCACTCAGCTTGGCGTGTTCAGTCCTCCTGCCGAAGAAACGGCAGCAGATGAGCAATAAAGGCCTCGGGTGCCTCTTCGGTAATGAAGTGGCCACACCCCGGCACTATCGCCCCCTGAAGTCTCAGGGCATTGCCCTTCATCGTCAGCAGCGGCGCATCGTTGGTGGCGTGTTCGGCGCCAATCGCCAGGACCGGCATTTCCAGTGGGCGGCTGGCACGCTCGCGGTTCTGTCGGATGCTCTCGGGGATGGCCCGGTAATAGGCGAACCCGCCCCGCAGCCCACCGGGCACCGAGTAGGCTTTGACATAGGTCTGGATCGCGACCCGCTCCTGATGCACCGACCACTTTTCGAACATGTAAGCCAGGTACTGCGCCTCCCGCCCGGCGATCAGCATCTCCGGCAGGTCCTGCAACTGGTTGAACATGAAGTGCCAGAGAAAGATGTTCTGCCCCGCAGGCGCGAAGATCGTCGGCGCCTCGGCCAGGCCGGGAATCACCGCCTCCGTCAGGGCCAGTTTCTCCACCGCCTGCGGATAGTCGCTGGCCAAGGCGTAGGCCACCCACATGCCGACATCGTGCCCCACCACCGAGTACTGGCTGTAACCCAACGCCAGCATCAAGGCCTGCAGGCGAGACGCCGTGGTGCCGGTGTCGTAGCCCTGTTCGGGGCGATCGGACAAGCCCATGCCGGGGAGGTCGACCGCGATCGCCCGGTAACCCTGCCAGGCCAGCGCCTGCATGACGTGGCGCCAGGTGAACCAGGTCTGCGGCCACCCGGGGATCAACAACACAGGCTTGCCCTGGCCCTCACTGACATAGTGAATGCGCCCGCCGTCCACCTGTACGTAGCCATGGCGGTAGTCACGCCCGGCAAAAGCCTGCTGCTCGAAAAGATCCATGTTCAGCGTCCTTGATGGGAGGGCTGGGCAATGCCCAGCAGTCGGTTGATCTGGGCCTGGTCCAGCGGCGCGCCGGCGAAGTCGTCGAAGACTTTGTCCGTCACCTGGATGATGTGCTCATTGATAAAGGCCACGCCTTCGCGCGCGCCCTGCTCCTGGTCTTTCAGGCAGCACTCCCATTCCAGGGTCGCCCAGCCGGCATAGTCATAGAGCGCCAGCTTGGAAAAGATCCCCTTGAAATCCACCTGCCCGTCGCCCAGCGAACGGAACCGCCCGGCCCGCTCGGCCCAGGGCTGATAACCGCCGTAGATGCCCTGGCGGCCGGTGGGATTGAACTCGGCGTCCTTCACATGAAACATGCGAATGAACTCGTGGTAGATATCCAGGTAGTCCAGGTAATTGAGTTGCTGCAGGACGAAATGGCTGGGGTCGAAGAGCATCTTGCAGCGTGGGTGGTTGCCGACCCGCTTCAGGAACATCTCGAAGCTCACACCGTCATGCAGGTCCTCGCCAGGGTGGATCTCGTAGCACAGGTTCACCCCCTGCTCGTCACAGGCGTCGAGAATCGGCAGCCAGCGCTTGGCCAGTTCATTGAACGCCGAGTCGATCAGGCCTTCCGGGCGCTGTGGAAAGGGAAAGAAATAGGGCCAGGCGAACGAGCCGGAAAAGGTCCCCATATCGCTGAGGCCCAACCGGCGCGAAGCCTTGGCGGACAGTTTCAACTGTTCGAGAGCCCACTGGGTCCTGGCGCCACTGTCGCCCCGCAGAGCCGCCGGGGCGAAGCCATCGCACAGGCTGTCGTAGGCGGGATGCACGGCCACCAACTGGCCGAACAGGTGGGTAGTCAGTTCGCTGATCACCAGCCCATGCTCGGCCAGGGTGCCGCTGACCTCATCGCAATAATCCTGGCTGCTGGCCGCCAGGCGGACATCGAACAGCCGTTCATCCCAGGCCGGTACTTGCAGCGCCTTGAAGCCCAGCCCCGCCGCCCAGGCGGCAATGGCGGGCAGGGTATTGAATGGCGGTGCCGCATCACTGAATTGAGCCAGGTGCAGGCTCGGTCCCTTGAGGGTTTTCATGGTTCACGCCCTATTGTTTGTCGGTCGACAAAAAATAGGACTGCCCTCAACACCCCGTCAATACGATGGCTTGATTTTTTTGTCGATCGACCAATAATTGACAGCACTCCCTTTGCATCGAGAACTGGACATGGCTGGCAGACCCCGCGAATTCGACCGAAAGCAGGCCCTGTACAAGGCGCGCGATGTGTTCTGGCAGCGCGGCTTCGAGGCCACGTCCATGTCCGACCTGGTGGACGCACTGGGCATCGCCTCGGCGCGCATCTATGCGGCCTTTGGCTCCAAGGAAGCGTTGTTTCGCGAAGCCATCGAAGTCTACGAGTCGGGCGACGGCGCCTTTGCCGACGCGGCCTTGGGCGACGATATCAGTGCCCGCGATGCCATCGAGCGCATGCTCAGGGAAGCCGTCGAACTCTATACCCAGCCCGACCGGCCACTGGGTTGCATGGTGGTGTCCTCCGCCACCAATTGCTCGGCGGACAACGACGGCATCAGAGAATGGCTGGCCGAACACCGCCGCGACAGGACCCGCTCCATCATCGAGCGCCTGGAGCAGGCCGTGCGCTCCGGCGAGCTGCCCAAGCGCACCGACGTGACGTCCCTCGGGGACTGCTATGCCACGGTGCTACATGGGCTGTCGGTGCAGGCTCGGGATGGCATCGGCAGGTCGCGCCTATTGGCGATGATTCCCATGGCCATGGCGGCCTTCGATGCGCAAACCGAAGCGGCCACTTAACACTGGCGAGCCGCCAATCGCGGACAAAAAAACGGCCCGGCGGGATCGCCGCCAGGCCGTATTCGAGTCATTGCGCGAGTTACAGAAAGACCGCCGAGAGCATGCCCAGCGCGCCCAGGCAACAGCCGATCAGGGTGCCGCGCCCCGGCAACTCACGGAACACCGACCAGATCACCAGCGGTTCGAGCAGCAACAGCGAGGTCACCGACACCACCGTGATCATCCAGATATCGCCGACCGCCAAATAGCCCAGCCAATAGGCGCCAATCAGGCAGATGCCGGCGAAACACATGATCAGTACAGGCAACGCCAGGTCCGACCATGACGTGTTGCCCGTATGCGCCAGGCGGGCGGCGGCCACTTCGCTGTAGATCGCGCAAAACTCGCCCAGCACCATCAGCCCTACAGCAGAAACTCCGAGTAATTCTTTGGACATATGACAAACCCCTTGGTATTGAGAGCCAGATTTTTCAGCTCCCAGGCAGTAATGGCTCCGCTGACGGAGCCGCCATGACGATGCCGAGGGGTTTGCTCTAATTCAGTGACCGTGAGGAACCTGAACATGTCCATCTCCTGCGTGGTGGGTGGTACGGGCGCCCGCGAACGCCATGGGCGATTGCGGGCCGCTCTCTGTATAGGGTATTTCCGGGGTGGTCGACACGCGTTTTTTTGTAGAGTTTTTGTCTGTTGTCGCGATGACAGCAAGCCTTTGTCCTCCTTATGTCGAGATACTTTCATGGCCCTCCTTGAACTCCACAGCGCCCGCCTCGACCTGGTGGTGCTGAGCCCGGCCCAGGCCGAACTCGAAAGCGCCTATCACCTGGACAACCAGCAACACCTGGCGCCCTGGTCGCCGTTACGACCGGCCCACTACTACAGCACCGAACAGGTACGCCTGCGCCTGGAACAGCAGGCAGTCGCCTATGGTATTGGCAATGCCGTGCATTTCGCCCTGCTGGAAAAGGCCAGCGGCCAGATGATCGGCACGTGCAATTTCACCGGGATCATGCGCGGGGCGTTCCAAGCCTGTTACCTGGGTTATTCCCTTGCCGCGGCCCATCAGGGCCGGGGATTGATGCACGAGGCGCTGCAGACCGCCATCGGCCATATGTTCGACGAGCTGAAGCTGCACCGGATCATGGCCAACTACATCCCCGACAACCAGCGCAGTGCCGCATTGCTGGAACGCCAGGGGTTCGAGCGCGAAGGTTATGCCAGGGTCTACCTGCAGATCGCCGGGCGCTGGCAGGATCATGTGCTCACCGCGCGGGTCAACGACGCCCTGGTGTGACTGGCGCTACTCGGCCCGGAAGTTCCAGACGATCTCCACCACCCGCACCGCCAGGACCAGGTACACCAGGAACAGCGCGACCTGCAGCAGCCGGTGATAAGGCAGCCTGGCCAGCCGGCGCAGGCCGTCGCTGACATTGAGCAGCATCAGCAGCGCCGACACCCCGATCAGCCCCCAGCCGGTCAGGCTGGAGCCGAACAGGCCCAGGAACAGGTGGTGGTCGCTGTGCAGCGCGTTGGTCCCGGCGGCGAACAGCAAGGCGCAGACCAGCAGGTTCTTGACGTTGTCGAAGACCCGCGTGTTCAGGTCGCCGTCCAGCAGGTCCAGATACTTTCGCCACAGTTTGCGCATGTTTAAGGCACCTGTTCAGCCGCAGGAAAGAAAGGCGCCCTGGGCGTTTTCAAAGATCAATCACCCGCCGGGCGCACCTCCCAGCGTAGTGACGATTGCCGCAACCTGCTTGCACTCCGCGGCCCGCCTCAGACTCGCAGGCGCACGGTCTCGAACAAGGCCCGGTCCTCTTTGCGCGCCGAGCGCGCATGCCGGCGGATCACCTGCAGCAGGCAATCGGTGAAACACAGCGCCGGGTTGCTCAGGGCGACGTTGCAGCGGGTGACGATGCTCAGGTGCCGGGGTTCGAACTGCTCCTCCAGTTGCAACGACACCAGGCGCCCGAGGAACGGCGGCGCGGTGCTCATGATGGTCGGACCCCAGGTACACATGTCGGCGCGCTCGACCATCATTTGCAGGATCGCCAGGGAATGGGCACGGACGATGCGGCGTTCGTCGATCTGCGCGCCGTGGCGCCAGAACAGGTCCTGCATCAGCGCGTCGTGGCCATCCGGGGCGTAGTTCAAAGTCCATTGCTGATCGAGCAGCTCATGGATCGAGCGGGCGTTCTGCCGGGCATGGCCCTGGCGCACCAATACCGAGGTCTGATAGTCCAGCAGGGTCTCGCAGGAAAAGTCCTGGGGCGCCTGGGACGGGTGCAACTGGCCGATGGCGAAGTCCATGCTGCCGTCGCGCAGCAGCGGCTGGGCCACCGCCATCAGGCTTTCGAACAGCTCCAGGCGCACCTGCGGCATGCGCTGGCGAAACTCCAGCACCACCTCGGGCAACAGGGTCAGGGCGATCCATGGCGTGACCCCGACACACAGGCGGCCGCTGTTCTTGCCGCGCAACTGGTCCAGTTCGGCCTGGGCATGCTCCAGTTGCTTGAGCACCAGCCGGGCGTGGGTCAGCAGCACCTTGCCGTACTCGGTGAAGTTCAGGCCGCTGGGGGTGCGGACGAACAGCGGCAGCTGCTGGGCGGTTTCCAGCTCGCGCAGCGCCTTGGTCACGGCCGCCTGGGACAGGTTCAGCGAACGCGCGGCGCCGCGGATACTGCCGGTCTCGGCGCTGGCGATCAAGGCTTGGAGTTGATGCAATTTCATCGGCGTGCCCAGGTGACAACTTCAGGTTGTCATCATAACCAAACTGAGCCTCCCCGACAGGCCACCCGATGCCTAAGATCAGCCCGACAGCGCCTCGACGATTCGCCCGACGGGTCCGAGCTGGCGAGCGACCCTGGCCGAGGAGCCCCACCATGAACGCCCGTTACGTGCTACCCGAAATAGCCGAGCAGCAGAACGCGATGATCGCCCTGCGCCGCAGGATCCACGCCCATCCCGAACTGGGTTTCGAAGAGTTCGTCACCAGCGAACTGGTGGCCGGGCAACTGCGCGAATGGGGTTATGAAGTCAGCACCGGCGTCGGCCGCACCGGCGTGGTGGCCACCCTGAAGAATGGCCAGGGCCGCGCGCTCGGCCTGCGGGCCGACATGGACGCCCTGCCGATCCAGGAAACCAGCGGCGTGCCCCATGCCAGCCGGATCGACGGGGTGATGCATGCCTGCGGCCACGACGGGCATACCGCCACCCTGCTGGCGGCGGCGCACTACCTGGCGCGCTCGCGCAACTTCAAGGGCACCCTGCAGATGATTTTCCAGCCCGCCGAAGAAGGCCTGGGCGGCGCCCGGGCGATGCTCGATGACGGCCTGTTCGAGCGTTTCCCCTGCGACGCGGTGTTCGCGATGCACAACGTGCCGGGCCATCCGACCGGGCATCTGGGCTTCTACAGCGGCCCGTTCATGGCCTCGGCCGACACCGTGAGCGTGAAGATCATCGGCCATGGCGGGCATGGCGCGGTGCCGCACAAGGCGGTCGACCCGGTGCTGGTCTGTGCCTCGATCGTGGTCGCCCTGCAAAGCATCGTCGCGCGTAATATCAACCCCCAGGACACGGCCATCGTCAGCGTCGGCGCGATCCATTCCGGCACCGTCTCCAACGTGATCCCCGCTTCGGCCGACATGAGCATCAGCGTGCGCGCCCTGACGCCCGAGGTGCGCCAGTTGCTCGAACGACGCATCACCGAGCTGGTGCACGGCCAGGCCGCGAGCTTTGGCGCCCAGGCGCAGATCGACTATCAGCACTGCCATCCGGTGCTGATCAACCACCCCGAGGAAACCGCCCTGGCCCGGGAAGTGGCCCGCGAGTGGCTGGGCGACGAACAGTTGATCCACGACCTCAAGCCGTTCACCGCCAGCGAAGACTTCGCCTTCATGCTCGAACGCTGCCCCGGCAGCTACCTGGTGATCGGCAATGGCCAGGGCGAGGGTAGCTGCCTGCTACACAACCCGGGTTACGACTTCAACGACCACTGCCTGCCCATCGGCGCGACCTATTGGGTCAAGCTGGCCGAGCGTTTTCTTGGCTGAGTGGTCAGGTAGCGACAAAAGGCTGTAGCAGTGTCATCACTGACGTAGCCGGCGATTAACCGAGGAAAAAACAATGAAAAAAATGATCGCTGCGGTTTCATGGGTGCTGTTGTCGGTGTCGGCCAGCGCCGGCGCGGCCGACTGGTCGGGCAAGGTGCTGAAGCTGGGCGTGGACCCGACCTACCCGCCCCTGGAATACAAAGACCCCGACGGCAAGCTGAGCGGCTTTGGCATCGACATCGCCGAAGCCCTGTGCGCCGAGCTGAAGGCCCGCTGCGTGTGGGTCGAAAGCAGCTGGGACGGGATGATCCCCGCCCTGCTGGCGCGCAAGTTCGACGCCATCGCCTCGTCGATGACCGTCACCCCCAAGCGCATGACCCGCATCGCCTTCACCGACAAGATATCCAACGCCCCCGCGCGGCTGATCGCCAAGCGCGGCGCGGGCCTGGTGCCGACCCTCGACTCGCTCAAGGGCAAGCGGGTCGGCGTCGAACAGGGCTCGGCCCAGGAGGCCTACGCCAAGGCCAAGTGGGGCGCCCAAGGGGTGCAGATTCTCTCCTACCAGAGCCAGGACCAGGTGTACGCCGACCTGATCGTCGGGCGTCTCGACGCCTCGTTGCAGTCGTCGATCCAGGCCAGCTACGGCTTCCTGTCCAAACCCATGGGCAAGGATTTCGAGTTCGCCGGCGACACCCTCAGCGACCCGGGCTTTTTCGGTGTCGGCGACGGCATCGGCCTGCGCAAGGACGATGTGGAACTGCGCGAGGACCTGAACAAGGCGCTGGCGACCATCCTGGCCAACGGCACCTACGCCAGGATCAACCGCAAATACTTCGACTTCGACATCTACGGCGGGCCCTGACCGCGACTGCGCAACGCCAGGCGCGACGCCCGCCGCCGCCACGGCCGCGTCGCCGCCTTTTTCAGCTCACTCTAATAACAACAAGGGGCGTGAAATGCTTCTGGAAGGTTTTGGCCCGCAGATTCTGCAGGGCACCCTGACCACCCTCAAACTGGCCCTGTCGTCACTGCTGCTGGCGGTGCTCCTGGGCCTGCTCGGCGCCAGCGCCAAGGCCTCTGGCAACCGTGGCCTGCAAGCGCTCGCCGGCGGCTACACCACGCTGATCCGCAGCATGCCCGACCTGGTGATCATGCTGCTGTTGTTCTTCAGCCTGCAGATGCTGCTCAACCAGCTCACCGACTGGCTGCAGATGGCGCAGATCGACATCGACCCATTCCTCGCCGGGGTGCTGACCCTGGCCTTCATCTACGGTGCCTACTTCACCGAGACCTTTCGCGGCGCGTTCCAGGCGGTGCCCCGGGGCCAGCAGGAAGCGGCCAGGGCCTACGGCATGAGCCGCGCCCAGACCTTTCGCAAAGTGCTGTTCCCGCAGATGTTGCGCCATGCCTTGCCGGGCATCGGCAACAACTGGCTGGTGCTGATCAAGTCCACGGCGCTGGTGTCGATCATCGGCCTGAGCGACGTGGTCAAGGCCACCCAGGACGCCGGCAAGGGTTCGATGCAGTTCTTTTACTTCACCCTGGTCGGCGGCCTGATATACCTGGCTATCACCAGTCTTTCCAACCTGGTGTTGATCTGGCTGAGCCAGCGTTACTCGGTCGGTGTGAAGAGGGCCGCGCTATGACCGATATTCTCCAGGAGTACTGGCAGGCCTACCTGTGGAGCGATGCCGCGCAGCTGTCCGGGCTGGCCATGACCCTATGGTTGCTGGTGCTGTCGGTGTTGGTCGGCTTCACCCTGGCGGTACCCTTGTCCCTGGCCCGGGTCAGCCGCAACCCACTGCTGCGCACCCCGGTGTGGCTCTACACCTATGTGTTTCGCGGCACGCCGCTGTACATCCAGCTGCTGTTCTTCTACGCCGGGGTCTACAGCCTGAGCGTGGTGCGCGCCCAGGACTTTCTCGACGCGTTCTTTCGCGACGGTTTCAACTGCACGGTGCTGGCGTTCGGGCTCAACACCTGCGCCTACATGACGGAGATTTTCGCCGGCTCCATCCGCTCCATCGCCCATGGCGAGGTGGAAGCGGCGAAGGCCTATGGCATGAACCGCTTCACCTTCTACCGGCGCATCCTCCTGCCATCGGCCTTGCGCCGGGCGCTGCCGTCCTTCAGCAACGAAGTGATCCTGATGCTGCACTCCACCTCCGTGGCCTTTACCGCCACGGTGCCGGACCTGCTCAAGGTCGCCCGCGACGTCAACTCGGCCACCTACGCCTCCTTCAGCGCCTTCGGCATTGCCGGCGTGCTCTACGCCTGCAGCGCCTTTGTCCTGATCTGGCTGTTCCGCCGCGCCGAACTGCGCTGGCTGGCCTACCTCAAGCCACAGACTCACTGATCCCTTACGGGAGAGGCTCGCATGTACAAATTGATCGTCGAAGACCTGCACAAGAACTACGGTAGCCACGAGGTGCTCAAGGGTGTGTCGCTCAAGGCCAAGGCCGGCGATGTGATCAGCATCATCGGCTCCTCCGGTTCCGGCAAAAGCACCTTCCTGCGCTGCATCAACTACCTTGAACAACCGTCCGGCGGACGCATCGTGGTCAACGCCGAAGAGCTGCGCACCCGCAAGAACCGCCTGGGCGAACTGTGCGCGGCCGACCCGAAGCAGCTGCAAGCGATGCGCAGCAAGCTGGCGATGGTGTTCCAGCACTTCAACCTGTGGAGCCACATGACAGTGCTGGAAAACATCATCGAATGCCCGATGAATGTGCTGGGCATCGCCCGTGACGAGGCCATCGAGCGGGCCCGCAAGTACCTGGACAAAGTCGGCCTGCCGGCCAAGGTCGAGGCCCAGTACCCGTCCTACCTGTCCGGCGGCCAGCAACAGCGCGTGGCCATCGCCCGGGCGCTGGCCATGGAGCCACAGGTAATGCTGTTCGACGAGCCGACCTCGGCCCTCGACCCGGAGCTGGTGTCGGAGGTGCTGCGGGTCATGCAGCAACTGGCCGAGGAAGGCCGGACCATGGTGGTGGTTACCCACGAGATGGCCTTCGCCCGCGAAGTCTCCAACCACGTCATGTTCCTGCACCAGGGCCGGGTGGAAGAGGAAGGACCGCCCGAGCGCGTACTGGAAACCCCCAGCAGCGAGCGCTTGAAGCAGTTTCTTTGCGGCAGCCTCAAATAGAGTCCTGAGCAAGGCCGTCGGGTGTGGCCCCTTACACCCGGCGGCGGGGCCGCGTTCGGGCGCCAGGACCAGGGATTGGCCTGGCGCCCGGGAGCGCGGTACTTCGCCACCGCCCCGGATAAACCGCCAGCCGCCAGCGTCGCCGCCCAATCCCTCCCTCGTTCACGATTTGTTAAGAATCACCTCCGTATACTCGGAGCGCCTGATCCTCCCCGGCGCAATCTCTTCGGCAGTCCCCTCATGTCGCGACCCGCACCGCTGTTGCTTCTGCTTGCCGCCCTGCTGTTCTTCTTCGCCCTGGGCAACCACCAGTTGCAAGGCTCCACCGAAGCCCGGGTCGCCGGGATCGCCATGCAGATGCACCTGGACGATGACTGGGTGACGCCGCGCCTGTTCGGCCAGCCCTTCCTGGAAAAACCGCCGCTGAGCCTGTGGCTCGATGCCAGCGCCATCCGCGTATTCGGCGGCACGCCGTGGGCGGTGCGCCTGGCCTCGGCCTTCGCCGGGCTGTTCAGCGTGATGCTGCTGTACGCCATGCTGCGCCGCTTCGGCCGGCCGCCAGCGGTGGCCTGGGTCGCCGGGGCCATGCTGGCGACCATGGCCAGTTACTGGGGCAATGTGCGCGGGGTTGGTGAAGACGCCCTGCTCAGCCTCGGCGTGACCCTGGCGCTGCTGGCGTTTTTCCACACCCAACGGCGCCAGGCCGAAGGCCAGCCGGCCACCCTGGGCTGGCTGCTGTTCGCCCTCGGCATCGCTATCGCCACCCTGAGCAAGGGCGTGCTGGGCTTGGCGATGCCGGGCGTGGTGATCTTCGCCTGGCTGCTGGCCGACAGCCTGATCGAAAAGCGCTTCGCCCTCGGCCATTGGCTCAAACCCGCCCTGCTGACCCTGCTCGGTCTGGTGCCACTGCTGATCTGGCTGTATTTCCTGTACCAGCGCGGGGGCCTGCAAGCCCTGGGCGAAGTGCTGTGGACCAACAGCGTCGGGCGTTTCGATGGCTCCTTTGTCGAGGCCGGGCATTACGAGCCCTTCTATTACTACCTGGCTAAGCTGCCGCAAGCCTTCCTGCCGTGGAACATCCTGGTCTACCTGGGCCTGTGGCACTTTCGCAAAAGCCTGGTGAAAAACCGCTACCTGCTGTTTTTCAGCCTGTGGCTCGTAGCCCAGTTCACCCTGCTGTGCCTGGCGTCGAGCAAGCGCACCGTGTACCTGATGTCGCTGACCCCGGCCGCGGCGGTGCTGGCGGCCGAATACGCGGCAGTGCTGTACGAACGCCTGCGCCAGCGCGCCGCGGGTGATGGGTTCTGGAGCATCGTGGGGCGTCAGCGCCGCGGCCTGGCCATTGGCGTGCTGACGCTGGTGGTGTGCAGTTACCTGGTGGCCGCGCAGTGGGCCGCGCCACGGGCCGATCGCAAGCTGTCCTTTGTGCCGCTGATCAGCGAGATCCAGACGCTACAGGCCGCCGGGAAACAGGTGGCGCTGTATCAGGCCAACGAACGCGCGGCCGGCGCCAGCGTGTTCTACACCCAGAGCCTGCTCAAGGATGTGCAGACCGAAGCCCAACTGAATGAGTTTCTCGGCACCTCGCCGAACAACGTAGCGGTCATGGCCCTGGAGGAAGACCCCAAGCCACCGCTCAAGGTACTGAAGAAGGTCACGGTCAGTCGCCAGGCCTACTACTTTGTCGGCCACTGACCGGCACAGTGAGCGCCCATAAAAAAGGCACCCTCATGGGTGCCTTTTTTTATCTCGTCGCCAGGCTTTCGCACCGGCGCCGACATGGCTCACTGAACGGATTTCAGCTTGACCACATCGCCGGAGACCTTGGTGGTGTAACCGCTCAGGACCCAGGCCCAGAACCAGTTTTCCTGGATCTGGGTGTTGATCATCGCGTCACCGCCCTTGGCCTGGATGGCCGCAGTCTGGGCGCGGACGAAGCGGTTGTTCTGCCGGATTGGAATGACCCCGAACAGCATGATGCCGGTAGCCGTTGCTTCGCTGTGACCGACCACGGTGTACTGGCTACTATCCAGTTGCTGAGTTTTCATCGCAGTGCCGGTGCAGCCAGCCATGGCCAGGACAACCAGCGCCGAGGCGGCAACTTTGCTCAAGTGTTTCATGCATGACTCCATAAACCAGGAACCCGGGAACTCTTTTCTCCGGGGCGCGCACCCTAACAGTTCTGGTCACCCAAAAAACATCGGCAAGCGCCAAAAATTGCGCCGGGGCCCTCTCCCGCCAGGTGCCTCGCACTGACGATTCAGTCAGCTACTGAAGCGCCGTTATCGATCGGCGCCGCGGACTGCTCGGCCCCCGGTTCGCTGTGCGCCAGCACCGGTTGTTCCAGGCGCGCGCGGCCATAAAACAGCAGCGCCGTCAGCAGGCAGGTGATCCACACCACGATCCCCGCCCAGAAGGTATGGGACATGTAGTGCCAACCCTGCAGCACCCGGGTGGTGCCATAGACGAAACCCAGCAGCAGCGAGCCGTACAGCAGCGCCTTGGCGTGGCGCCAGCGATAACGCCGGGCCACGAAGTACAGTGCCAGCAGGGTGAAACCGCCCGAGGCATGGCCGCCCGGCCAGCAGCGGCCGTCACCGGCGGTCTTCAACAGCTCGAAGTTCTCATACCACTCCTTGTGCTCGATCTTGCCGGCGTACTGGGTGGTTTCCACCGGGCAGTACACGCTGGTGTGGCCCTTGAGGTAGTGAATAGCCCCGGTGCACAGGGCGAAGGCCACCACCACGAACAGCAGGTCCCGGCGATGGCGCGCGGTAAAACGCAATACCGGCGCCACGCGGAGCCTCTCCAGCAAGGCCTTGCCGCGGCCGAACCTTGCGCCCTTGAACAACGGCCAGACAAACGACAGCAGCAGCCCGATCAGCGCCAGCTCGCCGGTCCAGTTGGGGATGATCCGCGCCCATTTGTGGGTGATCTTCTCGAACAGATGGGAGTGATCCAGCGGGAAGGTCTGGCTCAGCGGATCGAAGAACAGGTCGCTGAAGGCGATGTCGATCCGGGTCATGTCGAACATCAGGAACACCAGCGCCGCGCACAGCAGCGGCAGGCCAAGGTTCCATTTATAAAAGCTCCAGGCCGTAAAGCGGGAACGGGAAAGCGCCGGCATATGCAGAGTCTCGGGCAAGGGACGGTCAGGGGCGATTGAAGGCAACGGAACGCCAGTCGCTGGCTTCGATGAAGCCGAGCATGTGCGGACGCCCGTCGAGGGGATCGGTGGAGACGAACAACGAGGCGCCGTAGCCCAGGGTCGAGGACGGCAGCTTCAGCGCCTTCTCCAGCGCGGCCATGCATTCGCTGTGGGTCACCAGCACCAGGTTGCGCCCGGCCACCTTGTGCGCCAGGGCATCGCGCAACAGGCTGCGTTTGCAGTCGAACAGCCAGTCTTCGCCACTGCCGGCCTTGCTGAACATATAACCCGAGGTCTGTACCGCGCGGGTCAGCGGGCTGTGGTAGATGTCGGCCTTGTCCAGCCCCAGGTGTTCGAACTGCGCGCCCACACCCACCGCCACGTCACGGGCACGGTCGGTGATGCCGTCGGGCACGTTCAGGCAGGCGGCCCTGGAATGGTCGCAACGCTCGACGTGACGAATCAGCACAATCATCTGGCCCTTGGCCCAGCCGGCGCTCAAGGCCCTGGCGCCGGCCAGGTTGCCGTGGGCCAGGTCCGGCACCGCCGCGGGCTTGAGCACAAAGAACACCAGCGGCAGCACCAGCAAGGCCACCAGGGCGATCACCAGGGTATTGCGATAACGGGCAAAACGGCTCGCGACGAGCGCGGGCTTTGCCACCGGAAGACTGAGTCCTGACGCCACGTGCGAGCCGCCCCTATATGACCACCAGACATTGAGTTGAGCAGCGCAGCAGACGCTAACCGCCGCTCATGACAAATCGAGTGCGAGGCACCCGATCGATGGACGGACTCTAGGGAGCCTGGCGTGGGCCAGGGGTGAAACGGATGTGAAAAAAAGCTCAATCGGCCAGGCGGTTTCTGGAGCGAAATCCGGCCCTTGAAAAGCCCCAAAATGGTGCAAAAAACTAATGCGACGAAATCGTTTCAGCTATTGCCCTTGCCGCCGATACACACCTGCGAACAAATCCTTGCTGGCCACCAATAACAACAATCTTCCAGCGATACACGATCAAGCAGCACAACGTTCCTGGAGGAATTGCATGAATAGCTGGTTCGGCAACATCAGCGTCAATCTCAAGTTAGGCCTGGGCTTCGGCCTGGTCCTGGCCCTGACTACCATCCTCGCCATCACGGGCTGGACCAGCCTGGGCGGTCTGATCGACCGCAGCAACTGGATGAGCGACATCACCCAACTGAACGCCGGGCTGACCAAGCTGCGCGTGACCCGCCTGCAATACATGCTGACCAACGGCGACGAAACCGCCGCGCAGAATGTGCAGGCCTCCCTGGACGACTTCTCGGCCCAGCAACAAAAGCTGCAGAACAGCTTCAAGAACCCGGCCAACATCAAGCTGCTCAAGGAACAGGGCGCCACCATCAGCGCCTACCAGGCGTCCCTGAACAAGATGCGCAATGCCTACCGCAACGCCAACGCCGCCCGCGCGGTGATGAACGGCAACTCGGAAACGGCGCGCAACCTGATCAACAGCATCACCACGCGCGTTCAGCAAATGCCCCTGAGCGACCAGCGCTTCGAACAGTTCCAGGCCATCACCAAGGCCCGTGAGGAGTTCCTGCTGGCGCGTTTCGAAGTCCGTGAATACATCTACAACAGCACCGCGGAAGCCGAACGCAATGCCGCCGCCCAGATGAACGCGGCGATTGCCGCGCTGGGTGGCCTGGACAGCCATTTCAGCAGCACCCAGGGCGATGCCCTGCGCCAGTTGAAAACAGCGCTGGATGACTACCGCACCTCCCTGCTGACCTTCAAGGCCGCGGTCAGCGAAGCCGGCCAGGCGCGCAAGGAAATGACCGAACAGGGTGCCCTGATCGTCAGCCAGAGCGAAGAGCTGTACCAGTTCCAGCTCGACCGCCGCGACGAAGAAAGCGTCCAGGCCCGCAGCCTGCAACTGATCAGCACCCTGCTGGCGCTGCTGGTGGGCATCCTGGCCGCGGTGATCATCACCCGCCAGATCACCCGCCCACTGCGTGAAACCATGACCGTGGTCGAGCGCATCGCGTCCGGCGACCTGACCCAGGACGTGCGCGTCACCCGCCGCGACGAACTCGGCGTGCTGCAACAAGGCATCGGCCGCATGGGCGTGACCCTGCGCGAACTGATCACGGGCATCCGCGACGGCGTGACCCAGATCGCCAGCGCCGCCGAAGAGCTGTCGGCGGTGACCGAGGAAACCAGCGCCGGGGTCAACAGCCAGAAGGTCGAGACCGACCAGGTGGCCACCGCCATGCACGAGATGACCGCCACCGTGCAGGAAGTCGCGCGCAACGCCGAAGAAGCCTCGCAAGCCGCGGCCGCCGCCGACGGCGAAGCCCGCGAAGGCGACAAGGTGGTGGCCGAAGCCATCGCCCAGATCGAACGCCTGGCCAGCGAAGTGGTGCGTTCCACCGACGCCATGAGCGTGCTGCAACAGGAAAGCCAGAAGATCGGCAGCGTCATGGACGTGATCAAGGCCGTGGCCGAACAGACCAACCTGCTGGCGCTGAACGCCGCCATCGAAGCCGCCCGCGCCGGTGAAGCCGGTCGCGGTTTCGCCGTGGTCGCCGACGAAGTCCGCGCCCTGGCGCAACGCACGCAGAAGTCCACCGAGGAAATCGAAGGCCTGGTGGCCGGCCTGCAGAACGGCACCCAGCAAGTGGCCAATGTGATGAACAACAGCCGCAGCCTGACCGACAGCAGCGTCGACCTGACCCGCAAGGCCGGTGTCTCCCTGGAGAACATCACCCGCACGGTGTCGAACATCCAGTCGATGAACCAGCAGATCGCCGCCGCTGCCGAACAGCAGAGCGCCGTGGCCGAGGAAATCAGCCGCAGCATCATCAACGTGCGCGACGTCTCGGAACAGACCGCCGCCGCCAGCGATGAAACCGCCGCCTCCAGCGTCGAACTGGCGCGCCTGGGCAACCAGCTGCAAATGATGGTCAGCCACTTCCGCGTCTGACCCTCAAGGCCCTGTCGCGAGCACACTCGCTCGCGACAGGCCGCCCACCCTCCCCAATCCCTGTAGCCGCTGCCGCAGGCTGCGATAGGACCGAAGGTCCTCCAGCGGTCTCAAGCCCCTGCGTCCGCTTCGCGGCCGATCGCAGCCTCGCGGGCTCGGCAGCGGCTACAGGGTTCGGGTTCCAGATTCCAGATTCGGGGTTCGGGGTTCGGGGTTCGGGTTCAGACCTGCGTTGGCGGGCGGCTGCCGTCGAGCAGCGCATCCACCACACCCCGCGCCATCTCCACGTTGTGGATCATCGACCAGATCAGGCCACGCTCCACGCCACTGGCCCGCTCGGTGATCTCATCGGACACCTCTTCGGCGGCCTTGAGCAGGATCGAAACGTGAAGCAACGCCTCCTCGGCGCTGATGCCCTCGCGAACACAAAACAACGAGTCACGGCCAACGACAGTCCCCACGGTTGGCTTGAGCGCATCCATCGGCGAACCATCACCACGATGCCGGCACAGCGCCTGAAGCATGCTTTCATTGGCACGATCATGCTCAGGATTTCTACGTGAGCACGGAAGGGAAACGGGTGGATCGGGGACGAGCTTTTTCATGGCGGATCCTCTTGGAATGGAGCCACCACCTACCGCTGCTAAACGAATGAGGGTGGCAGCTGTACGCGGGTTAGCAGACCGGTCCAAGATTCCGGCGCACCCGAAGGTGCCCCACGCACAGCCGCCATGACAGCAAACAGCAACCGAACATCATTGGTTGAGCTGACAGCGATACCTGCGTGACTTGGAAGCGAGCTGCTAAACCCGATCACCGAAAAACCGGTGACGAACCCGAGGCTAGAGAGCCCCCTTCCCAGACGCAAGCGCCCCGGAGTTTCTCGGAAAAGCCTTACAAAAGAAAGCGAAGAGCCTCACTTTCAGACAGCGTCCTACACGACAAACCTGTCAGCCGCGGGACCTGATCGCGAGCAAGCTCGCTCCTACAAAAAGCGCCGATATAACCGGTCTGTAGCCGCTGCCGAGCCCGCGAGGCTGCGATAGGACCGAAGGTCCTCCAGCGGTTTCAAAATCCCTGCGCCCCCTTCGGGGTCGATCGCAGCCTCGCAAGCTCGGCAGCGGCTACAGGGCTAGCGCCGACCGGTAGGTCGCGCATGGCGCAGCTTTGGCTTTTGATTTTGATCTACCCGCCCCATCGGGAGGCCGAGTGGAGGCGTTCATCAGGGGGATGGCGCGCAGCGCCCCTCGACGCAGTCGAGGACATCGTATGGAGGTCGAAGCGAAGCCGACCGGAGTCGATGCCCCCTGATGGACGCCGGAGCGAGGGAACCTGAGCGCAGCGAAGGCCGTACGCCAGGGGCGTGAACGGGACAACCACATAGGTAACAGAAAAGTTCAGGCACATAGGTAACACCAAATCAGGCCTATGACGCCGGACTGAGCCTGATGTAACCGTCCTGGGCATCTTTCAAATCAAAGCGACCCAACTTGA
>NZ_OBDX01000080.1:0-2217 GCF_900215185.1 Pseudomonas sp. LAMO17WK12:I10
TTGCTGGTCGGCCTATGGTCGATACACAGCTCTTGATGAGTGAGTTCTATAGAGCGTAGGCCAGTTTTTCAGTGGTACTTCTGAAACACCACACTAGAGCGGGTACCCCGCCATGGTTCCGGTGATTCTAGCCGTGTGATATCTGGTCGCAGCGGTTACCAATTCAAATTCGTGTCTATCAGGCGGCCCAGTACCGTCCGTAATTCGGACTAATTTGAGCTGTTTAAACGGGATGTCTGGTCGTTGGTAAAGCTTAGGGCTGTTGCTGATCAATGGCGCATGCCCCAGGCGATAACCGCTTGGGGCATGCGCCAATGGCTTAGGCGCCGATCACCATTGTGTCTAGGTATACGCCCCTAGAGGCGAAATATGGGGCAATGTTGCCGGCCTCATCGATGTTGGTTGCATAGATAACCGTAGTGCTCAGGCGATCTTCTGGAAGCTCGCTACTAGAGAAGAGTGCCGACCATCGACCTCCACCATCGACAGCTACCATTTTAGTTGCCTCGAAGCCGGGCTTCCAGAAGTCCCAATCCCAATCCACGCGCACCATGCTACCTGGATCAGCGCGGCCGCTGACAGTGACACCGACTGCCTTCTCTGCGGCATTAATCCAGTTGTCGCCTGTCACTGGATCAATGGTCGGAACGGTCGATCCTAAAGCGATCGGATAGTCCCGTAGGTACGATTGGTTACCAGCCTGATCGATAGACAGCAGCCAGATGCGAAAGACGTCATCCGGAATCTCGCTGCCGGACAAAGTCGTCCACCACTTCCCTGTGGCATCGGTGGTCACGCTTTTCGATTGAGGAGTGGTTCCGACCAGCCAGCGCAGGAGCACTTCAGTACCTGGTTCGGCCCTACCGCTGAGGGTGACACCGGCTTCCCTTTCAGCGGCAGTGATCCGATTATCACCAGCGACTGGATCGAGCGTTGGCTCGTTTGGGCTTGTAGTGTCTACGGTTACCGTTTGTGTAACGAGCGCGGAAGTGTGGCCGCTCGTAGTAGCTGTGGCGTGTATAAGGGTTATTCCATCAGCCGGAACCTCGTGACTGGCAAAGGTCGTTGACCACTTACCTATGTAATCCGTCAGTATGGTCTTCCTAACACCACTCCACTCCAGTGTCACTAAACTGTCCGCTGCGCCATGGCCGGTGACAGTAACGCCCACCTGCTTTTCGATAGCGTTCACCCAGTTGTCACCGCCCACCGAGTCGATCACCGGTACGGTTGGTTCCACAACGATCCGATACTCGCGCCAGTTCGATGGGTTGCTCGCCTGATCAAATGCTTGTGGGGTAATAACAAATGTGCCGTCTGGTATCTCATCTTTGGTAAAGCTTGCCACCCATCTGCCGGTGGCATCGGCTATTACCCGCTTCCAATGGATAGTGGTGCCGACAAGGTTCAAGTTCACCTCACTGCCCGGGTCTGCGCTGCCACTAAGGGTGAAGCCTGCCGCCTTTTCTGCGGCGGTAATCCGATTGTCACCCGACACTGGGTCGAGCGTTGGTTCGGTTGGTCTGGTCGTGTCTATAGAGATTGTCCGCATGGTTGATGCTGAAACATATCCAGTCGCATCAGTAACGATCGCGGATAGCCTGGTGCTACCATCAGGCGGTACTTCAAAGCTGGAAAAGATCGTCTGCCACCTGCCCGTAGCGTCCACCAGCACCTCTCTCCTAGTGCCCCCCAACTCCAGCAACACCATGCTGCCAGCTTCTGCCCAGCCGCTGATTGTAATGCCTTGCTGCTTTTCAAGAGCATTTACCCAGTCGTTGTCGCTTACTGGGTCAATCACCAGTGCGGCTGGAGTCATTTGAGATGTAGGTAATGTATAGCTCCTACTAGTAGAAGGTTTAATAGAGTATGTGTGGAGACCCAAGTCTAAATTCATATCGAAGTCCTGCGGGTAGGTCGGAAGCCAGCTCCCGGTATATTGTAAATGGCATACGATGATCTGCTTTTAACCACCGCATCCATGCCGTTGCCGACGGTGTAACTTCGGCCGGGCACGGACATGGATACTCCGCTAATATCAGTCGCTATTTCAGAGGAAATAGGGCTACGAATGAGCGATAAGTCTGCTGCTTGACGGCTTGTCCGGCTCGGTACTGTCCAGAATAAGTAGAACCTGTCACGAATGTTAAGAAGGTGTAGACAAAATAAACTAAAGTTACCATTTCTTCTGCCTGGGCTGCCTCGAAGTCATGCCTA
>NZ_OBDX01000024.1:0-113885 GCF_900215185.1 Pseudomonas sp. LAMO17WK12:I10
GCGGTAATCGCGGGCGGGCGTCCGATTCTAGGCATGACTTCGAGGCTGTCCAGGCAGAAGAAATGGTAACTTTAGTTTATTTTGTCTACACCTTCTAGGGTCTCAGCGCTAACACAAAAGTCGGAAGAGTGGTCGAGCGGCAGGCGTACGGAGACTCTCCTTTATACCCGCGCATAATTAGGTCATTTGATGATCAGTGGTCGCGGAGCATCCAGTTGGCTAAAAATCGGCGAACACTGGAACGGGGCGAAGCTCATTCGCCCCGTGCGCCATGAATTCCCTCCAGGCGTGTTAGGCAGGACCGCCCGCCCCGACATCGGCTACTCGGCCCGGCCATCAAGACGCCCCATGCACCCGCGCCGTCATGTCCAGCCCCAGTGCACGCATCACCGCCAGCAGGGTCTTCAGGGTCGGGTTGCCCTTGTCGCTGAATGAGCGATACAGCTGCTCGCGGGACAGCCCGGTTTCATGGGCCAGCTCAGTCATGCCCTTGGCCCGCGCCACCACCCCCAGGGCTTTGGCGATGTAGCCGGCATCGCCGGTCTCGAAGGCGTCCGCCATGAACAGGGCAATGGCCTGCGGGTCGCGCAGGGCCGTGGCGGGGTCATAGTCGAAAAGCGGTTCGTTCATGATCGGCTCCAACGACGGGCCAGCTGTTTGGCCAGTTCGATATCGCGGCCCTGGCGACTCTTGTCGCCGCCGCACAACAGAATGACGAGTTGCAAGCCGCGCTGCTGGAAGTAAACCCGGTAGCCCGGCCCGTAATGGATGCGCAGCTCACTGACGCCTTCGCCCACCGGCGACACGTCCCCGGCAAGACCGTTGGCCAGACGAAAAATCCGCGCAGCAATCAACGCCCTGGCTCTGGAATCCTTGAGCCTGTTTTCCCACTCCATAAAGGTCGCGGTCTGTTTGATCTCGATCATCCCGCGACTGTAGTTTCAAGACTACAGCATTTGAAAGTGTATTTGTATTGCAAATCGCTGCCAGCGCACAGGCAGATAGCGATCCGAGACGCAGCGTGTTGAAATCGAGCACTCGGCCATAAACCTGATGTCTCAACGGCTCAATGTCTTAACTCCTGTAAGGACGTCCCCATGAGAAAGCTGTTCTCCCTGCTGCTCCTCGCCGCGGCTTTCCATCAACCCCTCGCTCTCGCCGACTGCGCCAGCTCGCCCAAGCCGGTGGCCGAGGCTTTCTACAACTGGTACCTGCAGAGTTTCAGCAACGAAAAAGACCCGATCACCGATGACCTGCCGCACCTGCAGCAGTACGTCACGCAAGCGCTGATCGAACGGATCAAGAAACAGATGAACAGCCCCGAGGGCCTGGAAGAGGATTATTTCCTCAAGACCCAGGACTACATGGATGAGTGGCTGACCCAGATCAAGGTCAGCGAACCCCAGGTGCAAGGCACCTCGGCGCGCGAGTCGGTGACCCTGGGCAATACGCCGGACACCACGCAGGTCGTCGACCTGCTGCTGGTCAAGGACAAGGGCTGCTGGAAGATCAACGAGGTGCTGGCCACCACGGATCAGAGCGAGTGATCCGCGGCGGCCGGCCAGGCAGGATCAGATATCGAGAATGATCTTGCCGAAGTGCTGGTTGCTTTCCTGGTAGCGGAAGGCATCGACTATCGCATCCAAGGCGAAATGCTTGTCGAGGATCGGATGCATGCCGTTGGCATCGATGGCGCGGACCATGTCCTGCTGCTGCCGGCGGTTGCCCACCAGCACGCCTTGCAGGCGCAGCTGCTTGACCAGCGCGGTGACGATCGGGAACTCGCCGGCCACTCCGGTCAGGATGCCGATCACCGAGATATGGCCACCGGCCCGGGCAGCGATCATCGACTGTTCCAGGGTGGCCGGGCCACCCACTTCGATCACGTGGTCGACGCCACGGCCGGCAGTGAGTTTCTGCACGGTTTCGCCCCAGGCCGGATCCTCGCGGTAGTTGATCAGGTGATCGGCGCCGAGGGCTTTCAGCCGCTCCAGCTTGGCATCGCTGGACGAGGTGGCGATCACGGTAGCACCGAGCATCTTGGCGAATTGCAGGGCGAAGATCGACACGCCGCCGGTGCCTTGCACCAGCACGGTATCGCCGGCGGTCACCCGGCCGTCGTCCACCAATGCGCGCCAGGCGGTCAGGCCGGCAGTGGTCAGGGTCGCCGCTTCGGCGTGGCTCCAGCCCTTGGGTGCACGAGTAAAGGAGGTGGCGCGGGCGGTAACGACTTCACGGGCGTAACCGTCCAGGCCGTCGCCCGGCACCGTGGCAAAGCCGACGACATTGGGCCTGCCATCCAGCCACTCGGGGAAAAAGGTGCTGACCACCGAGTCGCCAACGGCGAATTCACTGACCCCCTCACCCACGGCGATCACTTCGCCGGCGCCATCGGCCATCGGGATGCGCGACTCGGTCGGCCCCCACATGCCGCTGACCACCGCGAAATCGTGGTAGTTGAGGGAGCTGGCGCGCAGGCGCACGGTGATTTCGCCCGCTTGTGGCGCCGCGGCCGGCGCCTCGCCGACCACTACTTTGTCGTAGCCACCACCGGGTTGTACGTAGATTGCTTTCATGAACAGATCCTCCTGGGTTGCCTTTTCATTTCGAAAAATAACGAAATGTTCAAGTAAAAAAACTCAGAGTTCGCGCTTCAGTTGCTCGGCAAAAGCAGCAATGGCCGCTTCGTTACGGCGAAAGTAAGTCCATTTGCCGATACGCGTGGCCTCGACCAGCCCGGCCTGCTGCAGAATCGCCAGGTGGCTGGACGTGCTGGATGCCGAAAGCCCGGCCTTGTGCTGCAGGTGAGTCATGCAGATGCCGATTTCTTTCGGCGCGTCATGCCCCTGGGGCGGAAAGTTGCCTTCCGGGTCCTTCAGCCATTCGAGCATCTGCATACGGATGTCGCTGGCCAGGGCTTTGATTTGGTCGATGAGCATGGCGAGGATATTACGGACTTTTACGAAATGTTCAAGACCCGAGCAATATCCCCCGCCCGTCCTCCTATTACTTGCTTTCGACGATCGGCCCCGGCGCTTTCACCTGGGTCATCAGGTCATCGTCCCACTGCCCTTGCACCTTGATCTGGGCCAGGGCCCCCAGTTCCATGGCCTCGATCAGGTTGTGGCTGAGGTACACGTAGGTGCCCGGCTGCTTGAAGGTATACAGCGCCGCGACCGCGGAGCCGCCGGGGATAAACCAGGTTTCCATGTTGCGTTGCGGCGGGTTGGCGAATTTGCCGGTGGTCCAGACCCAGTCCCCATGGCCACCAATCAGGTGTGGACGGCTGTCGCGGTTGGCTTGGGAATGGATGAACAGCACGCTTTCACCGACCTTGGAGGTCAGCGCGTTGGCACCGCACCACGTGGCTCGGGGTCAGGGTGCGCATGACCGCGCGGGTGTCCTGGTAGCTGGACGCCAGGTCCGGGTAGTCCTTGTAGTGGCCGTCCTTGTCCTTGGGGATATACAGGTCGGATTCGCCTATGGTGTAGACGCGGTCGTAATGCAGGGGCTTGCCCTGAGGATCGCGCAGGCCGTCACGGGGCAGCACCATCAGTGCGCCGTTCATGCCCGACACCACGTGCCACGGCATCATGCCTTGCGGTGCGCAATGGTAGACAAAGGTATCGCTGCGATCAGCCTTGAAACGCAGCACCACTTCCTGCCCCGGCACCACCTGGGTCAGGCCCGCCCCGCCCAGGGCGCCGGTGGCCGCATGAAAGTCGACGTTATGGGGCATGCTGTTGGTCGGCGGATTGACCAGTGTCAGCTCCACATAGTCACCCTCATGCACCACCAGCGTCGGGCCGGGCATGGACCCGTTGAAGGTCATGGCCTGGAGCGTGGTGCCCTGGTCGTCGATGACCATTTTTTCTCTTCGATACTCATGCGGAACTGCACCACCTTGGGCGGCCCGTTGACCACTTGCTCATGAGGATGAACCAGCGGCGGTGCGACCAGCTCGACCTGCACCCGCTGCAAACCCTCTGCCCCACCGGCCAGCACCAGGCTGCTGGCACAGCTGCCAAGCAGCACACAGGCCCCCAATACACTTCGAAAAACACTCATTGCAGCTTCTCCTTGCCAATCAACGATGGGGCATTGCAAGGCAAGTGCGCGCAACTTTCCTTGTCGCAAAGCAAGAAATGGCGACAGAAGGTCGACCCGCGCAACCGGCCCTGATCCAGGGCAAAAAATCGCCCTGCCGATCCGTTCCGCGAGCGCCGCTCATTTGCCCCAAAACCCCATGTCTGCTAGTGTCGCGCCGGTTTAACGTCAACCGGGATAGCCGCCATGGCCCGCAAAAAAGCTGCCTTAGATTTCGAACAATCCCTCGCCGACCTGCAAACGCTGGTCGAGCGTCTGGAGAACGGCGAGCTGTCGCTGGAAGACTCGTTGACCGCCTTCGAGCAAGGTATCGGCCTGACCCGCGATTGCCAGGCGGCGCTGGCCCAGGCCGAGCAGAAGGTGCAGATCCTGCTGGAGCGCGATGGCGAACTGGCCGAAGAACCCTTCGACGCGGAACGACCAGAATGATTACGGCCTATCAGGCCAGCAGCCAGGCCCGGGTCAATGCTGCACTGGAAACCCTGTTCCACGCGCCAAGCCCGGAGCTGGCCCGTCTTTACCAGGCCATGCGCTACAGCGTGATGAACGGCGGCAAGCGCGTGCGCCCGCTGCTGGCCTACGCCGCCTGCGAAGCCCTCGGTGCCCGGCCGGAACAGGCCAACGGCGCGGCCTGCGCGGTGGAGCTGATCCACGCCTATTCCCTGGTGCACGACGATCTACCGGCGATGGACGACGACGACCTGCGTCGCGGCCAGCCAACTACCCATAAAGCCTTCGATGAAGCCTGCGCGATTCTCGCCGGCGACGGTTTGCAGAGCCTGGCCTTCAGCGCCCTGCTCGACCCGCGCCTGAGCGATTCGAGTGCCGAGATCCGCCTGCAGATGGTCAGCGCCCTGGCGCTGGCCGCGGGCCCGGCGGGCATGGTCGGCGGCCAGGCCATCGACCTCGGTTCGGTCGGCCTCAAGCTCGACCAGAAAGCCCTGGAGTACATGCACCGGCACAAGACCGGCGCGCTGATCGAGGCCAGCGTCAAGCTCGGCGCCCTGGCCAGCGGCCGGGCCGAAAAAGACGAGCTCAAGTCCCTGCAGACCTATGCCCAGGCCATCGGCCTGGCGTTCCAGGTGCAGGACGACATTCTCGACGTGGAAAGCGATACCGCGACCCTCGGCAAACGCCAGGGTGCCGACATCGCCCGGGACAAACCGACCTACCCGGCCCTGCTCGGCCTGAAAGCGGCCAAGGCCTATACCCTGGAACTGCGCGATCAGGCCCTGCACGCACTGCAACCCTTTGACGCGGGCGCCGAACCCCTGCGGGAGCTGGCGCGTTATATCGTCGAACGACGCAGTTGATCGACCCCGGCGCGGCAGACCGCATATCGGCCAAGTTCCGCGCTCTGCGTGGGCAGCTTGCGATGCATAAGGTAAACTGCCGCCTCTTTTATACCTATAACGATTCGCCTGATGCCCACGACGTTTCATGAGATTCCCCGCAAGCGCCCGACCACGCCCCTGCTCGACCGTGCCAACACGCCGGACGGCCTGCGCCGGTTAGGCGAAGCCGAGCTGGAAACCCTGGCCGATGAGTTGCGCCTGGAATTGCTCTATACGGTCGGCCAGACCGGTGGACATTTCGGTGCCGGCCTGGGCGTCATCGAGCTGACCATCGCGCTGCATTACGTCTTCGACACGCCGGACGACCGTCTGGTGTGGGACGTGGGTCATCAGGCTTATCCGCACAAGATCCTCACCGGTCGCCGCGAGCGCATGGCCAGCCTGCGCCAGAAGGACGGCCTGGCCGCCTTCCCGCGGCGCTCCGAGAGCGAGTACGACACCTTTGGTGTCGGCCATTCCAGCACCTCGATCAGTGCGGCGCTGGGCATGGCCATTGCCGCCCGCCTGCAGAACAGCGAGCGCAAGGCCATCGCGGTGATCGGCGACGGCGCCCTGACCGCGGGCATGGCCTTCGAGGCGCTGAACCACGCGCCGGAAGTGGACGCCAACATGCTGGTGATCCTCAACGACAACGACATGTCGATCTCGCGCAACGTCGGTGGCCTGTCCAATTACCTGGCCAAGATTCTTTCCAGCCGCACCTACGCCAGCATGCGCGAAGGCAGTAAGAAGGTACTGTCGCGCCTGCCCGGCGCCTGGGAAATCGCCCGCCGCACCGAAGAATACGCCAAGGGCATGCTGGTTCCCGGCACCCTGTTCGAAGAGCTGGGCTGGAACTACATCGGCCCGATCGACGGCCACGACCTGCCGACCCTGATCGCCACCCTGCGCAACATGCGCGACCTCAAGGGCCCGCAGTTCCTGCACGTGGTGACCAAGAAGGGCAAGGGTTTCGCCCCGGCGGAAGTCGACCCGATCGGCTACCACGCCATCACCAAGCTCGACCCTCTGGACAGCCCCGCCGCCGCGCCGAAAAAGGCCGGCGGGCCGAAGTACTCCGGAGTATTCGGCGAATGGCTGTGCGACATGGCCGCCGCCGACCCGCGCCTGGTGGGCATTACCCCGGCGATGAAGGAAGGCTCGGACCTGGTGGCCTTCAGTGAGCGCTTCCCGCTGCGCTACTTCGACGTGGCGATTGCCGAGCAGCACGCCGTGACTCTGGCGGCCGGCATGGCCTGCGAAGGCGCCAAGCCGGTGGTGGCGATCTATTCGACCTTCCTGCAGCGCGGTTACGACCAGCTGGTGCATGACGTAGCGGTGCAGAACCTCGACGTGCTGTTCGCCATCGACCGCGCCGGCCTGGTGGGCGAAGACGGCCCGACCCACGCCGGCAGCTTCGACCTGTCGTTCCTGCGCTGCATCCCCGGCATGCTGGTGATGACCCCGAGCGACGAGAACGAGCTGCGCAAGATGCTCAGCACCGGCCACTTGTACAACGGCCCGGCCGCCGTGCGTTATCCACGCGGTACCGGCCCGAACGCCACCATCGAGAAAGACCTGCAGCCGATCGAGATCGGCAAGGGCGTGGTCCGTCGCCGGGGCAGCAAGGTCGCCCTGCTGGTGTTCGGCGTGCAACTGGCCGAGGCACTGAAAGTCGCCGACAAGCTGGATGCCACTGTGGTCGACATGCGTTTCGTCAAGCCGCTGGATGAAGCCCTGGTGTGCGAGATCGCCGCCAGCCACGAACTGCTGGTGACTATCGAAGAGAACGCCATCATGGGCGGCGCCGGTGGTGCGGTCGGCGAGTTCCTGGCGCGTGAAGCGATCCTCAAGCCAATCCTGCACCTGGGCCTGCCGGACCTCTACGTCGAACACGCCAAACCGGCGCAGATGCTGGCCGAATGCGGCCTGGACGAAGCCGGTATCGAAGCCGCCGTACGGGCACGCCTGCAACGGCTCGGCCTGTAACCTGTAGCCGCTGCCGAAGGCTGCGATCGCCCCCGAAGGGGGCGTTGCTTTTGAGGTCGCAGGAAGGTCCTGCGGACCTTATCGCAGCCTGCGGCAGCGGCTACGGTTTTTCCTCGCATGCTCCATTCGCTATAGATTGCCGATGAAACCCTCGCACCTCACCCTGGCCCTTTGCCTGCTGCCCACCGGCCAACTGCTGGCCGACACTCTCGACCGTGAACAGGCCCTCAAGCTGCCGGACACGCTGATCAGCGCCAACCGCCAGGTAGAGGCACGCAACGACAGCAGCGCCGCCAACACCGTATTCACCCGCGACGACATCGACCGCCTGCAACCCTCCAGCGTCACCGACCTGCTGCAACGGGTACCTGGCGTGCAAGTGGCGCAGAGCGGCGGCCGGGCCAGCGTGCCGGGGATCTATATCCGCGGCACTTCGTCGGCGCAGACCCTGGTGCTGGTGGATGGCCAGCGCATCGGCAGTTCGAGCTCCGGCGACAGCAATCTGCAGCATCTGAATATCCAGCAGATCGAGCGGGTGGAAGTGCTGCGCGGCTCCCGCTCGGTGATCTACGGCAGCGACGCCATCGGCGGGGTGATCCAGATCTTCACCCGGCGCAGCGCCGAGCAGGGCCTGCAACCCCGCCTGCACCTGGGGGTCTGCAGCCACCAGACCTGGGAGCGCAGCATCGGCCTGTCCGGCGGCGACCAGCAGACCCGCTTCAGCCTGGGCGCCAGCCTCGACGACACGGCCGGGAGCAATCGCACCCATGAGTCCTATGCCAGCGATCGCGATGATGACGCCTACCGCAACCAGTCCCTCAGCCTGAGTCTGAGCCATGCGTTCAATGACGACTGGGAGGCGGGCCTGAACCTGCTGGATAACCGCGGCAAAAGCGAGTTCGACAACCCCTTCGGGCGCTTTGACAGCAGCACCTTCGAGAGCTTCCCGCAGAAGCCCTACAGCGAATTCGCGGTCAGCAGCTTCAGCAGCTATGTCGACGGGCGTATCAACGACGTCTGGAAGTCGCGCCTGGAACTGGGCCACAGCGAGAACCGCGAGAAGACCTTCGACAAGCTCAGCGACGAACGCACGGTGTTCAACACCTACCGCGACTCGGTCAACTGGCAGAACGACCTGACGCTCGACGAACGCAACAGCCTGATCGTCGGCGGCGACTGGTACCAAGACCGGGTCAACAGCAGCACCGCCTTCGCCGAGGACAGTCGCTGGAACCGCGCGGCCTTTGTCCAGCATCGCTTCAAGGCCGACAGCTTCTCCACCGAGCTGGGCTTGCGTCGCGACCAGAACCAGCAGTTCGGTGGCCAGAACAGCTGGAGCGGCACCCTCACCCTGCCGCTGAACGCCGACAACGATGTCCTCCTGACCTACAGCGAAGGCTTCCGCGCCCCGACCTTCAACGACCTGTATTACCCCAACTTCAGCAACCCCGACCTCAAGCCCGAGACCTCGAAAAGCTACGAGCTGCAATGGCGCAGCCAGCTGAACGAAACCACTCGCCTGGAAACCTCGCTGTACCGCACCGACCTGGAAGACGCGATTATCTTCGGCAGCAATTCGCGCCCGCAGAACGTCGCCTCGGCACGCATCAACGGCTTCGAGGCGACGCTGCAGCAGGAGTTGTTCGGCTGGCAGAGCAATCTGGGGCTGGCGATCATCGATCCCCGCGACCGCGACACCGGCCACACCCTGGCCCGCCGTGCCCGGCGCACCTTGAGCCTGGACCTGGATCGGCAGTTCGACCGCCTGGGCCTCGGCGCCAGCTGGCAAGCAGTGAGCAGCAGCTATGACGACCTGGCCAACCAGCAACGCCTCGGCGGTTATGCTCTGCTGGGCTTGCGCAGCAGCTGGGCGCTGACTCGCGAGGTGCGCTTGGAATTGAAGGTCGACAATCTGCTCGACAAGTCCTACAGCCGGGTGCTGTACAGCCATGACGGCGCGCAGTACGGGTATCGGGAACCAGGCCGGGCCTGGATGTTCGGGGTGACCTGGACGCCGGAGCTTTAGTGGCGCCAGTAGCCGCTACTCGGAATCAAGCAACTCACAAAGCTTGGCCGTCGCGGCGATCATCTGCCCGCTCGGCCGCTCCAGGCCTTTATCGCTGATCAGCAACAACCGGCCTTGCGCCACAGCCTTCAATTGCGGCCAGGCTTTCCAGGCGTCAAGTTGCGCCTGGGTGCTGGCCAGGATCACCTCGGGGTTACGCTGCAATACTGCCTCGACACCGACCTGGGGCGCCGGCAGCGACAGGTCGACAAACACGTTGCGCGCGCCGCACACACTCAAGGCATCACTGATGATTTGCCCGCCGCCCACGGTGTACAACGGCGAGTCCCAGACCTGATAGAACACCGCCAGGGGCGCGCTGCGGGCATAGCGCTGACGCAGACTGGCCAACTGCTGCCGTAACGCATGGGCACGCTCCAGGCCGCGTTGCGGGCGTCCTAACCGGGCGGCAACGGTTTCAATTTGAGTGGTGAGCTGGTCGAGGCTGTGGGGTTCGGCCACCAGGGTCGGGATGCCCAGCCGGCTGAGCTGCTCGCGCTGGGCCGGGCCGACGCTGCCGGGCCAGAGCAGGAGCAGATCCGGCCTGAGGCTGAGCAGCCGCTCCATGTCCAGCTGACCATAACGGCCCACCGACGGCAGGTTGTGCAATTGAGGGGGACGCTCGCCGGCGTCGAGCACACCGACCAGCAGGTCGGCGGAGTCCAGTTCGACGACGATTTCCGATAGCGAAGGCGCGAGGCTGACCACGCGCTCCACGGCCAGCGCCGGGCCTGCGAGGGCCAGCAGCAGGACTGCCAGCCAGCGGCGCATCAACCGAGCTGACGCGGGATGCGGTAGAGGTAGAACAGCACCGCGGTGGACAGCGCCAGGAGGATCAGCGGCACCGCTTCCAGGCCGACGAACACCGCCAGGGCGCCGACCCAGGCTGGCAGGGCCGCGGCCAGAAACGCCGCGCGACGGCGGGCCGCCAGCTCGATCCAGGCCGCTGGCTCTTCGGGGGTATCGAGGGCTTTATGGGTAGCGATCAAGGCCCGTTTGTAGCCGCCGAAAAAACGCAGGCTGACAAACATCGAAGCTACACCAGCAATGAAAAACGGCATCGCCAGGATCGGCAACAGCGGCTCGCCCTGGCCAAACACCAGGTTGATCACGAACAGCGGCAGCAGCGCCAGCGCCAGGTATTGCCACCAACTGACGGCCAGACGCCGCCGGACCTGACCGCGGGTCACGCTCGGTCTACCTCGCCCTGGTGCTCGTTGCCCATCATGTGGTCGAGCTTGCTGGCCTTGGTGGCCAGGTAGAGTTTGTTGTGCGGGTTGTGGCCGGTATGCAGCGGCACGCGCTCGGCGACGACTATGCCCATCTCGGTCAGGGCCTTGACCTTGCGCGGGTTGTTGGTCATCAGGCGCAGGGATTTCACCCCCAGGTGCTCGAGCATCGGCAGGCACATGGCGTAGTCACGCTGGTCGGCGGCAAAGCCCAGGCGTTCGTTGGCTTCCACGGTGTCGGCGCCGCCATCCTGCAACTCATAGGCGCGGATCTTGTTCAGCAGGCCAATGCCACGGCCTTCCTGACGCAGGTACAGGAGTACGCCACGGCCTTCGCGGGCGATCGCCTGCAGGGCGGCTTCCAGTTGCGAACCGCAGTCGCAGCGCTGGCTGAACAGGGCATCGCCGGTCAGGCATTCGGAGTGCAACCGGCCGAGCACCGGAGCGCCATCGGCAATATCACCCAGGCTGAGCACGACGTGCTCGCGGCCGGTGGCTTCATCGAGAAAACCGTGCATGGTGAATTGCGCAAAAGGGGTGGGCAGCTTGGAAGCGGCGACAAAAACGACGGGCACCGTTGTGCTCCTGATCTGTATGGGACTGGAGATTCGCAGAGGCGGCATTGTAACAGCAGCTTCCGACAGACGCTTAGGCTGAATTATCGGACATAAAGATCGAGAAGTTAGATCAACGGTCTTCAGGCGGACGCCCGGTATCGAACGGATAGGGCTGCTGCCAGCGCTGGAAAATCGGGCGCAAACGGCCGTTTTTCACCAACTCGGCCATCCGCCGATCGAACAGCGCGCGCAGCACCCGGCCCCGTTCATTGTCGGCAAAACCCAGGAACAGTGGCAGTTCGGCCAAATGGCTGCGCCGGAACTGCGAGCGGTCCCCGGCCTGGGACAGAACAAAATCGACCTCGGTCAGGGCATCGATATAGAAGTCGGCGCGACCTTGCTGGAGCATCGGCAAGATACCGACCCGCCGGCGGATTTCATTGAAACGCTGAATATTGGGCAAGTAGTCCTGGTAGCGGTAGCCGCGCACCCAGACCAGGCGGTAGTTGCCGAGCGTGGCTAGGGTCGGCGGCGGGTTCGTCGCCAGGCCCAGGCTGTAGATATGGTCGGTGTCGTAGTTCCAGCGCGGATACAGGGCACCATCGGTTTCGTCCCGATAGGAGCCGACCAGGGCGTCGACTTCACGCCGCTGCACCAGCCCGACCGAGCGGGTGTACGGCACGCTGCGCATGTCGAGCTTCACGCCCTGGGTCTCGAAGACCTCGCGCAGGATATCCCAGGCCATGCCCTGGCCATCGGCCTGGGTGTAGCTGTCCCACTCCTCGCTGGCCACCCGGATTTCCCCGGGCAGCGCCGCCGGCTCGGCGGCCCGGACCAGGCTGGCGGTCAAGACACAGAGCATTACCAGCAGAACGCGAACGGCCGGCATGGCTGACTCCTCAGGTAAAGCACCACACCAGCCCCTGCATGGCCAACCAGGCGAAGACACCGGCCAGCACGTCGTCGAGCATGATCCCGATACCGCCGTGCACATGCCGGTCGATCCAGCGAATCGGCCAGGGCTTGAGAATGTCGAAGAAGCGGAACATCAGGAAACCCGCCAGCAACCACTGCCAGCCTTCCGGCACCAGCCACAGGGTGATCCACATGCCGACCATTTCGTCCCAGACGATGCCTTCGTGGTCATGCACCCGCAGGTCGTCGGCCACCTTGCCGCACAGCCAGAAGCCGAACAGCATGGTGATGCCGAGCATCAGCCAGTAGCCCCAGTCCGGCAGCATCTGCCACAAAGGGATGAAAGGTAGCGCCACCAGCGAGCCCCAGGTACCCGGAGCCTTGGGCAAGGTGCCCGAACCGAAGCCGAAGGCCAGAAAATGCCAGGGATTACGCCAGACGGAGGGCGGCACGAACTCTGCCGGAACCTGTTTGGGATGATCTGTCACGGTGTCTCCCGAAAATGTTGATAGCCCCGAGTGCTCGGGGTGATGTCCCGCCCCTCGGCATCCAGCAGCACCACGCCCTGCCCGGCCACGACCCGGCCCAGCACATGCACCGGCCAGCCGGCGGCGAGCAGCGGCGCCAGCTCGGCTTCGGGCAAGGTGAAGACCAGCACGTAATCGTCACCGCCGCTGAGTGCCGCCGAGCGGGCGCCATTCTCACCGAGAAAGCTCAACAACGCCCGGGACATCGGCAGTTTTTCACTTTCGATCAGCAAGCCGACAGCTGAAGCGGCGGCAATGTGCCCGCAATCGGCCAGCAGGCCATCGGAGATATCCATGGCCGCGGTAGCCTTGCCGCGCAGCGCCTGGCCCAGGGCCAGTTGCGGTTGCGGCGACCAGTAATGGGCCAGCAAAGGCTCGGCGACCGCCGGCTCGGCGCTGCGTTGTCCGAGCACCAGGGGCAAGGCACCGGCGCCATTGCCCAGCTCGCCGCCGACACACAGCAGCTCGCCCGGGCGGGCACCGCTGCGGGTCAGGGCCTGGCCGGCGGGCACGCGACCGAATACGGTCATGGTCAGGGTCAACGGGCCACGGGTGGTGTCGCCGCCTACCAGGCGCACGCCGCAGCTCTGCGCCATGGCGCTCAGGCCGTTGGCATAGGCTTGCAGCCAATCGGCGTCAACCGTCGGCAGGGTCAGGGCAAGGGTGAAGGCGACAGGTGCGGCGCCCATGGCCGCCAGGTCGCTGACCGCCACCGCCAGCGAGCGCTGGCCGAGCAGGAAAGGGTCGCAGGGATCTGCGAAATGCACACCGGCCACCAGGGTGTCGGTGGAAATCGCCAACTGTTCGCCAGGGGCAACAGCCAGCAAGGCGCAGTCGTCGCCAATCCCCAGTGCAACGCCCTCGCCGCCCTGCGCACAAGGCGCGGCAGCGAAGAAGTTACGGATCAGCTCAAACTCGCCCATGGCAGCTACAAGCGCGGATCAGCGCTTGAATGCCTTCACTTCAGCTTCACGCAGACGCGGGGCCAGCTTGTCGAGTACGCCGTTGACGAACTTGTGGCCGTCGGTGGAACCGAAGACCTTGGCCAGTTCGATACCTTCGTTGATCACAACGCGGTACGGCACGTCGACGCGCTTGAGCAGTTCCCAGGTGGATAGGCGCAAAACCGCCAGTTCGACCGGGTCCAGCTCTTCGATGGTGAGGTCCAGGCAAGGGGTGAGAGCGTTGTCGATCTCATTCTTGTTGGCCGGAACGCCGTGCAGGATCTCACGGAAGTAGGCACCGTCGATGTCGGTGAAATCGTTGTCGACCCGGAACTGCGCCTCGATCTCGTTCAGCGAGTGCTTGGCCATGTGCCATTGGTACAGCGCCTGGGTCGCGAGCTGACGGGCTTCGCGACGCTTGGCGCTCTTGGATGGCTTGCCAGCGTCCGCAGGTTTCGGGTCGCGCGGGTTGAAACGATCGCTATCGTCGCTAATCACTTGGCCTCCAACTGCGCCAGCAGGCTGACCATTTCCAGAGCGGACAAGGCAGCTTCAGCACCTTTGTTGCCGGCCTTGGTGCCGGAACGTTCGATAGCTTGCTCGATCGAGTCGACGGTCAGCACGCCGAAGGCGACCGGTACGCCGAACTCCATGGACACCTGGGCCAGGCCCTTGGTGCACTCGCCCGCCACGTATTCGAAGTGCGGAGTGCCGCCACGAATGACCGCGCCCAGGGCGATGATCGCCGCGAACTCGCCCTTCTGCGCGACTTTCTGCGCAACCAGCGGAATCTCGAAGGCGCCAGGGGCACGGATCACGGTGATGTCGCTTTCGCTCACGCCGTGACGGACCAGGGCGTCAACGGCGCCGCTGACCAGGCTTTCGACGACGAAGCTGTTGAAACGGCCGACCACCAGGGCATAGCGGCCTTTGGGGGCGATGAAGGTACCTTCGATGGTCTTCAGGGTCATTCGACAAATCTCTTAAAGAGCCGGAGCGCGTTCACTACGCGCTCGCTAGTGATATTTGAACCGCGAATTTCAAGCCCGCAACAACCGGCTTTTATTCGGAGGGCACGTATTCTACAACTTCCAGGTCGAAACCGGATATCGCATTAAATTTCATCGGCGCGCTCATCAAGCGCATTTTGCGTACGCCCAGGTCGCGCAGGATCTGCGAACCGGCACCGACGATGCTGTAGGTGGTCGGTTTTTTCGCAGGCACGTGCTCGGCCGTTTCGCGGATATGCGCCAGCAGCACGTCGCCGTCCAGCGGGTGGCCCAGCAACAGCACCACGCCGCTGCCGGCCTCGGCCACCGTGGCCATGGCGGCCCGCAGGCTCCAGCGGCCAGGCTGCTTGACCATCAGCAGGTCGCGCAGCGGGTCCATGTTGTGCACGCGAACCAGGGTCGGCTCTTCGGCGCAGATGTTGCCCAGGGTCAGCGCCATGTGCACGTCGCCTTCCACCGAATCACGGTAGGTCACCAGGTTGAACTGGCCCAATTCGCTGTCCAGCGGCTGCTCGGCAATCCGCTGAACGGTACGTTCGTGGATCATCCGGTAGTGAATCAGGTCGGCGATGGTGCCGATCTTGATGTTGTGTTCGGCGGCGAAGGCTTCCAGTTCGGCGCGACGGGACATGGTGCCGTCGTCGTTCATCACTTCGCAGATCACCCCGCTCGGCTCGAAACCGGCCATGCGCGCCAGGTCGCAGGCGGCTTCGGTGTGGCCGGCACGGGCCAGGGTGCCGCCGGGCTGGGCCATCAGCGGGAAGATGTGGCCCGGGCTGACGATGTCTTCGGCCTTGGCGTCCTTGGCGGCAGCCGCCTGCACCGTGCGTGCGCGGTCGGCGGCGGAGATGCCGGTGGTCACGCCGGTGGTGGCCTCGATGGAAACGGTGAACTTGGTGCCGAACCCGGAACCGTTGCGCGGCGCCATCAAAGGCAGCTTGAGCAGCTCGCAACGTTCGCGGCTCATCGGCATGCAGATCAGGCCGCGGGCGTGCTTGGCCATGAAGTTGATGTGTTCGGCCTTGCAGCACTCGGCGGCTATGATCAGGTCGCCTTCGTTCTCGCGGTCTTCGTCATCCATGAGGATGACCATCTTGCCTTGGCGGATGTCTTCAACCAGTTCTTCGATGCTGTTGAGCGCCACGCGGCACCCCCTTGAGTCAGGATTTGAGGTAGCCGTTAGCGGCCAGAAAACTTTCAGTGATGCCACCGCTCGAAGGCTCCGCGGCCTTGTCGCCCAGCAGCAGGCGCTCCAGGTAACGCGCCAGCAGGTCGACTTCGAGGTTGACCTGCCGACCCGGCCGGTAGTCGGCCATGATGGTTTCGGCCAACGTGTGCGGGACGATGGTCAGCTCGAACTCGGCGCCATTGACCGCGTTGACCGTCAGGCTGGTGCCGTCGACGGTGATCGAGCCCTTGTGGGCGATGTACTTGGCCAGGTCCTTGGGCGCGCGGATGCGGAACTGGATGGCGCGGGCATTTTCCTCCCGGGCCACCACTTCGCCGACGCCGTCGACGTGACCGCTAACCAGGTGACCGCCCAGGCGGGTGGTCGGGGTCAGGGCCTTTTCCAGGTTGACCCGGCTGCCGGCCTTCAACTGATGGAAAGCGGTGCAGTCCAGGGTCTCGCGGCTGACGTCGGCCCAGAAGCCGTCGCCCGGCAGTTCCACCGCGGTCAGGCAGACGCCGTTCACCGCGATGCTGTCGCCCAGCTTCACGTCGCCCAGGTCGAGCTTGCCGGTTTCCACATACACCCGCACATCGCCGCCCTTGGGGGTCAATGCACGGATGCTGCCGATGGATTCGATGATGCCTGTAAACATGGAGTCCTCCTCGAGAACAGGGTCGCCGCGTGGCGAAGGCCCGAAATTATACGCTCACTGCTGGCAGAGGAATGGCAATGACTCGCCAGTCATCGCCTACAGCGCGCATTTCAATGATTTTCAGCTGCGGCGCCTCGCTCATCTGCGCCAGCGGCCAGTCGAGCAGCGGCCGGGCCGTAGAGCCGAGGAACTTGCCGGCGACAAAGATCTGGTACTCATCCACCAGGCCTTGCTGGGCGAACGCCCCCGCCAGGCGCGGACCGGCTTCCACCAGCACCTCGTTGACGCCGCGGGCAGCCAGCTCGCCCAGCAGCCGACGGAGGTCCACCTGGCCATCGGCACCCGGCACGATCAGGCATTCCGGACCGTTGGCGTACTGTTCTTCCACCGCCGCGCAGGTGGCGACCAGCGCCGGCCCCGCCTTGAAGAACGGCGCATCGAGCGGCACCCGCAGGCGGCCGTCGATCAGCACACGCAAGGGTGGACGGCTCATGGCCAGGGCGGTCTGTTCCGCGTCCAGTCCCAGCTCCTCGGCACGCACCGTCAGCCGGGCATTGTCCGCCAGCACCGTGTCGGCACCGGTCAACACCACGCTGGCCTGGGCCCGCAGGCGCTGCACCGCGGAACGCGCGGCGGGGCCGGTGATCCACTGGCTTTCGCCACTGGCCATGGCGGTGCGCCCGTCCAGGCTCATGGCCAGCTTGACCCGCACGAACGGCAGGCCCTGCTCCATACGCTTGAGGAAGCCCTGGTTGAGGGCACGGGCTTGCTGCTCCATCACCCCGCTGTGGGTAGCGATGCCGGCCTGGGCCAGGCGCTGCAGGCCACGGCCGGCGACTTCCGGGTTGGGGTCCTGCATCGCCGCCACGACCCGCGCCACGCCGGCATCCACCAGGGCATCGGCGCACGGCGGCGTACGGCCGTGATGGCTACAGGGTTCGAGGGTCACGTAAGCGGTGGCGCCGCGGGCGGTGGCACCGGCGGCACGCAGGGCGTGGACTTCGGCGTGGGGCTCGCCGGCCCGCACATGCCAGCCTTCGCCGACGACCTGGCCGTCGCGCACGATCACGCAACCGACGCGGGGGTTTGGGTGAGTGCTGAAGCGGCCTTTTGCGGCCAGCTCCAGGGCGCGCGCCATATAGTGGGCGTCGAGTACCGCCTGTTCGCTGGAGGTATTCATTCTTTGCCCGGCTCGCGGGCGAGACGGTCGATCTCTTCGCGGAACTCATTGAGATCCTGGAACCGTCGGTAGACCGAGGCGAAGCGGATATAGGCCACCTCATCGAGCTTTTGCAGTTCGGCCATCACCAGTTCGCCGACGACCAGGGACTTGACCTCGCGCTCACCGGTGGCGCGCAGCTTGTGCTTGATATGCACCAGCGCGGCTTCCAGGCGCTCGACGCTGACCGGACGTTTTTCCAGGGCACGCTGCATGCCAGCGCGGAGTTTTTCTTCGTCGAAGGGCTGGCGGCTGCCGTCAGTCTTGATCAGGCGCGGCAACACCAGTTCGGCGGTTTCGAAAGTGGTGAAACGTTCACCGCAGGCCAGGCATTCACGCCGGCGGCGCACCTGTTCGCCTTCGGCGACCAGACGCGAGTCGATGACCTTGGTGTCGTTGGCACCACAGAAGGGACAGTGCATGGTGGCAGGCAACAAAAAAAGGGAGGGCCATGGTAGCGCATCCCACTGGCAAGACAAGCCATAGCCTTTACGGTATACAGACCGACTATTATGTTTTGCACATGGAATTTCACCTTGTTGGAGCTTCGCATGCCACTACGACCGCTCGTTTTGCTCAGCCTTTTCAGCCTGCTGGTCGCTTGCAGCAGCGACGCCCCGAAACCGGCCGCCTCCACCGTGCCGCCCCAGCAGAGTGTGAAAAAAGCCCAGGAGTCCACCGACCTCGGCCCCCTGCCGGCCTACCAGCGTGAACTGAGCGGCACCCTGCAGGGCGTACCGAGCGGTGCCGAGGTGGAACTGGCGCTGCTGGTGATCGACGAACGCGGCCGGCCGCAACGTTTGCTGGCTAGCAGCAACCTGATCGGCAACAACAAGGTCCTGCCGTTTCGCCTGCGCTTCAATCCCGATGTCTTCCCGGTAGGCGCCCGCGTTGAACTGCGCGGCCGCGCCAGCCAGTCCGGCCAGTTGATCCTGCACCTGCCGGCGCAACTCATCACCCAGCCGACCACCCAGGCCGTGGGCCAGTTGCAGTTCGTCAAAGCACCATGACCCCACCGCTCGACCTGCAACGCGCCCTGAGCGAACTGCTGGGCGACGCCCAGCTGGTGGCCTGCGAACTGCCGGACACCGAGCTGAAGCTGTGGTTGATCGATGCCGACAACATGGACCGCGCCTTCACCCCGGAAGAAACCCGGCGAATTCTCCACGAACCGCCGTACTGGAGTTTCTGCTGGGCCAGCGGCTTGGCCCTGGCGCGCTATCTGGCCGAGCGTCCGCAGTGGGTGCAAGGCAAGCGGGTCCTGGATTTCGGCGCCGGCTCCGGCGTGGCCGGTATCGCGGCGCTGAAAGCCGGCGCGCTGGAAGTGGTGGCCTGCGACCTCGACCCGCTGGCCATCGCCGCCTGCAAGGCGAATGCGGCGCTCAACGGGGTTGAACTGGGTTACTCCACGGACTTTTTCGCGCAAGCGGATCGCTTCGACTTGATCCTGGTGGCCGACGTGCTCTACGACCGCGCCAACCTGCCGCTGCTGGATGAGTTCCTCAGCCGCGGACGCCAGGCGCTGGTGGCGGACTCCCGGGTCAAGGACTTCCAGCATCCGCTATACCGACGCCTGGAAATGCTCCACGCCCTGACCCTGCCGGATCTGGCCGAGCCCTGGGAATTCCGCGAAGTGAGCCTGTATCACGCGCAGCGCGATTGAGTCCCTGCCAGCGCTACGTGATAACCGGCGAACGGACAGCCACCGCTTTCAGGCACACCCCGCCAGCCCTTATAGTTGGCCCATTCACGTTCTTCGAGATCCCCCATGAGTCAGGACACGCCGTACATTTTCGACGCCAGCACCGCCGACTTCGACCAGTCGGTGATCGAGAACTCGTTCCACAAGCCGGTGCTGGTGGATTTCTGGGCCGAATGGTGCGCGCCCTGCAAGGCGCTGATGCCGATGCTGCAACAGATCGCCGAGAGCTATCAGGGCGAACTGCTGCTGGCCAAGGTCAACTGCGATATCGAGCAGGACATCGTTGCCCGCTTCGGCATTCGCAGCCTGCCGACCGTGGTGCTGTTCAAGGACGGTCAGCCGGTGGACGGTTTTGCCGGGGCGCAACCGGAGTCCGCGGTGCGCGCCATGCTCGAACCCCATGTGCAGATGCCGCCACCCAAGGCCGCCGACCCGCTGGAGCTGGCTGAAGCGCTGTTCGCCGAAGGGCGCATCGCCGATGCCGAAGCCACGCTGAAAGTACTGTTGGGTGAAGACAACAGCAACGCCAAGGCCTTGATCCTCTACGCCCGCTGCCTGGCCGAACGCGGCGAACTGGGCGAAGCCCAGACCGTACTCGACGCAGTCACCGGCGATGAACACAAGGCGGCGCTGGCTGGGGCCAAGGCACAGATCACCTTCCTCAAGCAGGCCGCCGACCTGCCGGACAGCGCCGAGCTGAAAAGCCGCCTGGCGCAGAACCCGCAGGATGATGAGGCGGTGTATCAGTTGGCCATCCAGCAACTGGCGCGCCAGCAGTACGACGCGGCACTGGATGCCCTGCTCAAGTTGTTCATCCGCAACCGCAGCTACAACGAAGGCCTGCCACACAAGACCTTGCTGCAAGTGTTCGAGTTGCTGGGCAACGACCACCCGCTGGTGACCACCTACCGTCGCAAGCTGTTCGCCGCGCTGTACTGATTCATAGCTGATAGCCGCGCCGGTTTATCGCAAGCCGGCGCAGCCCTTGTCTACTCGACCCAGCTGTAGAGCGGCGTATCACCGCCGCTCACCACCTTGACCTGTGCGCTATGGCGCAAACGCACCAACAGCCGCTTGCCCGCCGCGGCGCTGCCGGTCAGGCCTTCCAGTTGCTCCAAAAGATCCGGGCCGCTCAATTGCCCGGCCTTGCGCAGCAGGTCCTGGGTGATCTGCCACAACGCATCATCCTGGCTCGCCGGCTTGGCCACAGGCGCGCCGCTTTCGGCTTTGGCCGCCTGCAACGGCGTCCCCAGCCGGGCACTCAACTGATCCCAGTCGGCCTCGTCCAGTTCCAGGGTCAAATCCACCGGCCATTCGCCGATGCTTCCACGAATCCGCACCATCGCTCTGCTCCCGAATTTTCTGACGAGCATGCTCCCATGCGTCTTGCGCAACGCCAAGCAGGCGGTCAAACTCTCGCCACTTCCGTTATAAGATTACATAACATTATTTTCATGTTCGCTCCCGGAGACTTGCCATGCGTCGTCTGCTGCTCGCCCTGCCGTTCGCCCTGTTGCCCCTGGCCATCGCTCACGCGGCCGAAAAACACGACCACGACCATGAGCATGGCAGCCTCGGTGCTCACGAGCATGGCGTGGCCCGCCTGAACGCGGCACTGGACGGCCAGACCCTGGAGCTGGAACTGGAAAGCCCGGCGATGAACCTGGTGGGCTTCGAGCACGCCGCCAGCACCGACGCGGACAAGGCCAAGGTCGCCGCCGTGCGCGCCCAGCTGGAAAAACCGCTGGCGCTGTTCAGCCTGCCGCCCGCCGCCGGTTGCGTGGTGGCGCAACAGGAACTGGAAAGCCCGCTGTTCGGCGACAAGCCCGAAGATCACGACGAAGACCATGACGACGCGAAGGATGCCGATGGCCACGAACATCACCACGAACACAGCGAGATTCATGCGCACTACCAGTTCACTTGTGCCACGCCGGGCGCGCTGAAGAACCTGGACCTGGCCGGCGTGTTCAAGACCTTCCCCGCCACTCAGAAAATTCAGGTACAACTCATCTCGCCAAGTGGCCAGCAAGGCGTGGAAGCGACCTCCAAGGCCGCCAGCCTGAAATTCTGACCGCAACTCCTGTAGCCGCTGCCGCAGGCTGCGATCGAGCCCGAAGGGGTCGTTGCTCTTGAGGTCTTCGCAAGGTCCTGCGGACCTTATCGCAGCCTTCGGCAGCGGCTACAAAACTCACTCCATGATCGGCCCAACATGACCCAAGCACTTATCGAACTGTCCGACCTGGGCTTCAGCTGGCCCGGCCATCCGCAGTTGCTGGATATCCCGGCCTTTCGCCTGGAAGCGGGTGAAACGCTGTTCCTCAAGGGCCCCAGCGGCAGCGGCAAGACCACCCTGCTCGGCCTGCTCGGCGGCGTGCAGAAACCCGGCCGCGGCAGCATCCGCCTGCTGGGCCAGGAGCTGACCGAACTTTCCGCCGGAGCCCGCGACCGCTTCCGGGTCGATCACACCGGCTACATCTTCCAGCAGTTCAACCTGCTGCCATTTCTCTCGGTACGCGAAAACGTCGAGTTGCCCTGCCACTTTTCCAAATTGCGCGCCAGCCGCGCCGTGCAGCGCCACGGCAGTGTCGACCAGGCGGCGGCCACCCTGCTCGCCCACCTGGGGCTTAAAGACCCCGGCCTGCTCGGTCGCCGCGCCGACTCGCTGTCCATCGGCCAGCAACAACGGGTCGCCGCCGCCCGCGCGCTGATCGGCCAACCGGAACTGGTGATCGCCGACGAACCCACCTCGGCACTGGACTACGACGCCCGCGAAGCCTTTATCCGCCTGTTGTTCGCCGAATGCCGCGAGGCCGGGGCCAGCCTGCTGTTCGTCAGCCACGACCAGAGCCTGGCGCCGCTGTTCGATCGCAACCTGTCGCTGGCCGAACTCAATCGCGCCGCCACGCCCGCGGAGGTCTGAGATGTATCTGTTCCGTCTAGCCATGGCCAGCCTGGCTAACCGCCGCTTCACCGCGATTCTCACCGCCTTCGCCATCGCCCTGTCGGTCTGCCTGCTGCTGGCGGTGGAACGGGTGCGCACCGAAGCCCGCGCCAGCTTCGCCAGCACCATCAGCGGTACCGACCTGATCGTCGGCGCCCGCTCCGGTTCGGTGAACCTGCTGCTGTACTCGGTGTTCCGCATTGGCAACGCCACCAACAACATTCGCTGGGACAGCTTCGAGCACTTCGCCAATAGCCCGAAAGTGAAATGGGCGATCCCGATTTCCCTCGGTGATTCCCATCGCGGCTACCGGGTGATGGGCACCACCGCGGCCTACTTCGAGCATTACCAGTACGGCCACCAGCAGAACCTGCAACTGGCCAGCGGCCGCGAGTTCGCCAGCGATCCGTTCGAAGTGGTTCTGGGCGCCGAAGTCGCCGAGGCCCTGCATTACAAGCTCGGCGACAAGCTGGTGCTGGCCCATGGCGTAGCGGCCATCAGCCTGGTCAAGCATGACGACAAACCCTTCACCGTGGTCGGCATCCTCAAGCGCACCGGCACCCCGGTGGACCGCACGCTGCACATCAGCCTCGGGGGCATGGAGGCGATCCATATCGACTGGCACAACGGCGTGCCGGCCCAGGGCAACGGCCGCATCAGTGCCGACCAGGCGCGCAACATGGACCTGACGCCGCAAGCGATCACCGCCTTCATGCTCGGCCTGAACAGCAAGATCGCTACCTTCGCCGTGCAGCGCGAGATCAATGAATACCGCGGCGAACCGATGCTGGCGATCCTGCCCGGGGTCGCCCTGCAAGAACTGTGGAGCCTGATGGGCACCGCGGAAAAAGCCCTGTTCGTGGTGTCGCTGTTCGTGGTGCTGACCGGCCTGATCGGCATGCTCACGGCGATCCTCACCAGCCTCAACGAGCGCCGCCGGGAAATGGCGATCCTGCGTTCGGTCGGCGCCCGCCCCTGGCATATCGCGACCTTGCTGGTGCTGGAGGCCTTCGCCCTGGCGCTGTCCGGTGTGCTCGCCGGGCTGGGCCTGCTGTACCTGGGCATCGCCCTGGCCCAGGGTTATGTGCAGTCGAGCTACGGCCTGTATCTGCCGCTGTCCTGGCCAAGCGAGTATGAGTGGACGCTGCTCGGCGGTATCCTGATCGCCGCCCTGCTGATGGGCAGCGTGCCCGCCTGGCGCGCCTACCGACAATCGTTGGCCGATGGCCTGTCCATCCGCTTATGAGGAACTTCTGGTTATGAGGAGCTCCGGCATGCCCCGTGCCCTGCTTGCGCTATTGATGCTGGTCGCCCTGCCACTGTGGGCCGCCGAACCCCGTGATCTGGCCTGGTCGGAAATGATCCCGCCGGACGCGCCGGCGGAGGTGCCGAACATGCAGCCGCTGCACGACCTGTCGCAGATGAGCGACGCCCTGGCCGCCGAGTCTGCCCCGGCGGCCAAGCAGGACATGCCCAACGCTCCGGTGGTGCAGAGCCTGGACGGCCTGTCGGTGCGCCTGCCCGGCTACATCGTGCCGCTGGAAGTCAGCGAGGAAGGCCGCACCACGGAGTTTCTGCTGGTGCCGTATTTCGGCGCCTGCATCCACGTGCCGCCACCGCCGTCGAACCAGATCGTGCATGTGAAAAGCGACGTCGGCGTGAAGCTCGATGAGCTGTATCAGCCGTACTGGATCGAGGGGCCGATGCAGGTCAAGGCATCCACCAGCGAAATCGCCGATGCGGGTTACCAAATGGAGGCAGAGAAGATTTACGTGTACGAATTGCAGGAGTGAAACCACGTTTTTCGCAGAGCCATTCATGACCTCATCGCAAGCAAGCCTGCGCCCACAAAACAGCACAGTTCCCTGTAGCCGCACGTTTGCCCGCGATCAGTTGCACAGCGTACACAACACCCGCAGTTCCCCTGCCTCCACGCTGATCCGCTTTTCATTGAGCTGAGTCAAAGCCTGTTCCTTGACGATCCTTACCATTGGACCTAGCCAACTCGAATCGTCCTTTGGAGCTCCCATGCACAAGTCCCTGCTCAGCGCCTCCCTGTTCGCGCTCGCGCTCGCTGCCCCGATCGCCCACGCCCACGAAGCCGGCGACATCATCGTTCGCGCCGGTGCCATCACCGTCAATCCGAAAGCCGACAGCGGCGACGTCAAGGTCGACCGCGGTCCATTGGCCGGTGCCAACCTCGGCGGCAAGGCGACCATGAGCAGCGACACCCAGCTGGGCCTGAACTTCGCCTACATGCTGACCAACAACGTTGGTATCGAACTGCTCGCGGCCACCCCGTTCGAGCATGACGTCAAGCTCAAGGGCACCGCGCTGGACGCCGCCAACGGCAAGCTCGGTACCCTCAAGCATCTGCCGCCGACCCTGAGCGTCGTGTACTACCCACTGGACCACAAGGCCGCCTTCCAGCCTTACGTGGGTGCCGGCATCAACTACACCTGGATCTATGACGAGCACGTCGGCAGCCGCGCCAGCGCCGCCGGTTTCGACAATTTCCGGGCGAAGAACTCCTGGGGCCTGGCCTGGCAGGTCGGTGCCGACTACATGCTGACCGACAACGTGATGATCAACGCCCAGGTGCGCTACGTCGACATCGACACCACCGCCTACGTGAACAACAACGCGGTCGCCGGCGGCACCCGGGCCAAGGTCGACGTGGACGTCGATCCGTGGGTCTACATGGTCGGCCTGGGCTACAAGTTCTAAATCGGCCAGACAAAAAAAGGCGCCTGCAAGGGCGCCTTTTTTCATGGCTGGGGGAAAGCTCAGCGGCCCAGCAAACGTGCCAACCCGACGCTCATCGGCGTCGGTTCGGGGAGCTTGAAGCGCTGCAACAGGCGCTGGTTGTTCGCCCGCGAATGGCGAATATCCCCGGAGCGCGCCGGGCCGTAGCTGATCGGTGGCAACTGCCCCACCACCTTGCCCAGGGCCTCGAGCAATTGCTTGAGGGTGGTGGCCTGGTTCAGGCCGACATTAACCGCGCCGACTTCCAGTTGCGGTGTTTCCAAGGACTGCACCAGCACGTCCACCAGGTCTTCGACATACATGAAATCGCGAGTTTGCTCGCCATCGCCGAATACGGTGATCGGCAGGCCTTTCTGCGCGCGCTCGCAAAAGATGCTGATGACCCCGGAGTACGGCGAGGATGGATCCTGGCGCGGCCCGAAGATATTGAAGAAGCGGAAGATCGCCGGCTCCAGCCCATGCTGGCGGCGATAGAAATCGAAGTAGTACTCGCTGGCCAGCTTGTCCGACGCATAGGGCGTCAGCGGTGCCTTGGGCGTGTCTTCGTCGATCGATTCGCCCTCGCCATTGTTGCCATAAACCGCCGCGCTGGAAGCAAACAGCACGCGCTTGACGCCAGCCTGGCGCATGGCTTCACAGACGTTGAGGGTGCCGATGAAGTTGCTCTGGTGGGTACGCACCGGGTCATCCACCGAAGCCTGTACCGAAGCGACCGCGGCCAGGTGCGCCACCGCGCGGCAGCCGCTCATCGCCCGCGCCACCAGGGCTGCATCGGCGACGTCGCCTTGGATCAGTTCGACCCGAGGGTTGTCCAGCGGCAGGTTGCCGGGTCTACCCGTGGACAGATCGTCGAGGATCCGCACCGAGTAGCCCTTGGCGAGCAAAGCGTCGGTCAGGTGCGAACCGATGAAACCGGCACCGCCGGTGATCAAGATTGGGCCATCAGCCATGACGATAAAACCTATCCAGTAGAGCCGGGAGTGCCGCGCGCCAGGCGCGAGGCTTGATCCCGAAGGTGTGCAGAATTTTTTTGCAGGCCAGCACCGCGTGCTGCGGTTCTTCGGCAGCGTCCGGCCGGGCGGCGTGGGCCTGGGCGGTCGGCGCTTCGATGGCCAGCGGATGCAGGCTGCGGGCCTCGGTGAGGATCGCCTGGCCCAGCGCCAGCGGCGTGGTCGCCTCATGGCCGGCGTAGTGGTAAGTGCCCCACAGCGGCGCGGCGCAATCGAGTTGCTTGAGTACCGAAATAATCACCCGGGCGGCGTCGTCCACCGGCGTCGGGTTGCCCCGGCGGTCGTCGGCCAGCAGCAGCTCTTCGGGTTGCTCGGCACGGGCCAGGAAACGCCCCAGGGTGCCTTCGGCGCTATCGTCCAGCAGCCAGCCGAAACGCAGCAGCACATGCTGTGGGCAGGTGGCGCGCACATTCTGCTCGATCCGCCACAAGGCCTGGCCACGCAGGCCCAGCGGTACCGGTTCGTCCTTTTCGCTGTAGGCGGTGGCCCGCGAACCGTCGAACACGCGATAGCTGGAAGGCTGCAGAAGAATGATGTTGTGATGCTGGCACAGCTCGGAAAGCCGCTCGACCGCCCGTTCCTGGCTGGCCAGGCGTGCCTCGGGGACACTCTCCGCCTGGAACCAGTCGAAGTAGTACGCAAGGTTGATCAAGGCATCCGGACGGGTGTCGTCGAGCAGTTGCGTCAGGCTCGCGGCATCCCAACCGTCTTGCGGCGGACGGGGGGCGAGGAAACCGATGTCTTCCTCCGCACCGAGGCGAATCAGCGCCTGCCCAAGGGCATTTCCGCCGCCCAGTAACATAAGGCGCATTCGCATAGAGTCAGCAGGCCCAATCTGTTCGGAACGATGGTTTGAATCGGCCAGACCCGCGGGGCTGGCCATGAATATTGCTCAGAATCGTTGCATTTTGCGGGTTTCCGGCGCAACCGTCACTGAGAAAGTGTAGAGCAACAAAGCACACAGCCCTTCAGGGCCGCTGCCGCCAGCGGCGACAAGGCAGGCTTGCAACTTCACTCCGGCGGTCGCATAACGTTGTGCATGAACCTTCCCCAGATCCCCGCCAACGCCCTGCCGGGTTTTCATCCCGCGGTCAGCGCCTGGTTCGACAGCTGCTTCCCGGCGGCGACCGCCGCCCAGGCCCGGGCCTGGCCGCTGATCCGCCAGCGCCGTTCGACGCTGATCGCCGCGCCCACCGGCTCGGGCAAGACCCTGACCGCCTTCCTCGCGGTGATCGACGAGCTGGTTCATCGCGGCCTGGAAAACGGCGGCACGCTGCCGGAACAGACCCTGGTGGTCTACGTCTCGCCGCTCAAGGCTTTGAGCAACGATATCCAGATCAACCTGCAGGACCCGCTGGCCGGGATCACCGCGCAACTCGAACGCATGGGCCTGCCGCAACTGCGCATCAGCACCGCGGTGCGCACCGGCGACACCCCGCAGAAAGACCGCAGCGCCATGCGCAAAAGCGCGCCGCACATCCTGGTGACCACCCCCGAATCGCTGTATGTGCTGCTGGGCTCGGCCTCCGGCCGGCAGATGCTGGCCAGCACGCGCACAGTGATCGTCGACGAGATCCACGCCATCGCCGCCAGCAAACGCGGCAGCCACCTGGCCTTGAGCCTGGAGCGCCTGCAAGCGCTATGCGCCGAGCCGCTGACGCGCATCGGCCTGTCGGCCACGCAGAAGCCCATCGAAGCGGTGTCGCGTTTCCTGGTGGGTCATGAACGCCCCTGCGAGATCGTCGATATCGGCCACGCCCGCCCCCGGGACCTGGCCATCGAAGTGCCGCCCGTGCCGCTGTCGGCGGTCATGGCCAACGACGTCTGGGAACTAGTCTACGAACGTATCGCCGAACTGGCGCGGGAACACCGCACCACCCTGGTGTTCGTCAACACCCGGCGCCTGGCCGAACGCCTGAGCCGCCACCTCAGCGAACGCCTGGGCAAGGACGCGGTGGCCGCCCACCATGGCAGCCTGGCCAAGGAGTTTCGCCTGGACGCCGAACAGCGTCTCAAGCGCGGCGACCTGCAAGTACTGATCGCCACCGCCTCGCTGGAACTGGGCATCGATATCGGCGATGTCGACCTGGTGTGCCAGATCGGCTCGCCGCGTTCGATCTCGGCCTTTTTGCAAAGGGTTGGACGCTCCGGGCACCAGGTCGGCGGCACGCCCAAAGGCCGCCTGTTCGCCCTGAGCCGCGACGACCTGATCGAATGCGCCGCCCTGCTCGACTGCGTGCACCGCGGCGAACTCGACACCCTGCAGATCCCCAGGGCGCCGCTGGATGTGCTGGCGCAGCAGATCGTCGCCGAAGTCAGCAACCAGGAATGGCAGGAGCAGCCGCTGCTGGACATGATCCGCCGCGCCTCGCCTTATAGCGACCTCGACGAAGGGCATTTCCAGGCGCTGCTGCGCATGCTCGCCGAGGGCTACAACGGGCGCCAGGGCATTCGCAGCGCCTATCTGCATCGCGATGCCGTCAACCGTAGCCTGCGCGGCCGGCGGGGCAGCCAGCTGACGGCGGTGACCAGCGGCGGCACCATCCCCGACAACGCCGACTACGCCGTGCTGCTGGAGCCCCAGGCGCTGAATATCGGCAGCGTCAACGAAGACTTCGCGGTGGAAAGCATCGCCGGCGATGTGTTCCAGCTGGGCAACACTTCGTACCGCATCCTGCGGGTGGAAACCGGCCGGGTGCGGGTCGAGGACGCCCACGGCCAGCCGCCGACCATTCCGTTCTGGCTCGGCGAAGCCCCCGGGCGCAGCGCCGAACTGTCGTTTGCCGTGGCGCGCCTGCTGGGCCGGCTCGACGAGTTGCTCGGCGCCACCCCCGGCCAACTGCAGCCCGCCCTCGACTGGCTGGGCGACAGCCTGGGCCTGGACGTCGCCAGCGCCGAACAACTGGTCGAGTACCTGGCCCGCGCGCGCCAGACCCTGGGCGCACTGCCGTCCCAGGACACGCTGATCATGGAACGCTTTTTCGATGAGTCCGGCGGCACCCAACTGATCATCCACACGCCGTTCGGCAGCCGGATCAACCGCGCCTGGGGCCTGGCGCTGCGCAAGCGCTTCTGCCGCACCTTCAACTTCGAACTGCAGGCCGCCGCCAGCGAAGACGCCATCGTGCTGTCGCTGTCCACCGGCCACAGTTTCGAGCTCGACGACGTCTGGCGTTACCTGCACAGCAACAACGCCGAACACATCCTGGTCCAGGCCGTGCTGGAGGCGCCGCTGTTCGGCGTGCGCTGGCGCTGGAATGCCGGCGTGGCCCTGGCGCTGCCGCGCTTTGTCGGCGGGCGCAAGGTAGCGCCGCAGATCCAGCGGATGAAAAGCGAAGACCTGATCGCCAGCGTGTTTCCCGAGCAGATCGCCTGCCTGGAAAATCTCGCCGGCGAACGGCAGATTCCCGATCACCCGCTGGTGGAACAGACCCTCGACGACTGCCTGCACGAAGCCATGGACAGCGAGGGCTGGCTGGCACTGTTGCGGCGCATGGAGCGCGGCGAGCTGCGCCTGATCAGCCGCGATCTGCCGGCGCCCTCGCCCCTGGCCGCGGAAATCCTCAGCGCCCGGCCCTACACCTTCCTCGACGACGCACCGCTGGAAGAGCGCCGCACCCAGGCCGTGCTCAGCCGCCGCTGGAGCGACCCCGAGTCCAGCGACGACCTCGGCGCCCTGGATGCCGAGGCCATCCAGTCGGTGCGCGAGGAAGCCTGGCCCGCCCCCGGCAACCCGGACGAAATGCATGAAGCGCTGATGAGCCTGGCCTGTATCGGCGAGGACGAAGCCCAGGCCAACCCGAGGTGGACCGACTGGCTGCAAGCCCTGGCGGACAGCGGGCGCGCCAGCCGCCTGCAGATCGGCGACGGACAGGCCCTGTGGCTGGCCGTCGAGCGCCTGGGCTGCCTGCGGGCGATTTATCCACAGGCGCCGCTGCAACCGCTCCTCGAGGCGCCGCCCGGCTTCGATGAGCGATGGCAGCGCGATGAAGCGGTGGTCGAAGTGATTCGAGCCCGGCTCAGTGGCTTCGGCCCGTTGCCGCTGGAGAGCATCGCCATGCCCCTGGGCCTGAGCGCCGGCGAGGTCGCCCAGGTCCTGGCGCAGCTGGAAGGCGAAGGTTATGTGCTGCGCGGCCGCTTCAGCCCCGGCGAGGCCCGGGAGGAGTGGTGCGAACGGCATCTGCTGGCGCGGATTCATCGCTACACCGTCAAACGCTTGCGCCGGGAAATCGAACCGGTGTCGCTGCAGGACCTGATGCGTTTTCTGTTCGACTGGCAGCACCTGTCCAGCGCCACCCAGGGCCAGGGCAGTGCCATGCTGGCGCAGACGGTCGCCCAGCTCGAAGGCTATGCCGCCGCGGCCGGCGCCTGGGACAGCGACCTGCTGCCGGCGCGGATCAAGGATTACTCCGCCACCTGGCTGGATGAGCTGTGCCGCAACGGCAAGGTGGTCTGGAGCCGGCTCAGCGCGCCGCACAAAACCGCCGGCGCGACCCTGCGCAATACGCCGATCGTGCTGCTGCCGCGCAACCAGGTCGCGCTGTGGAGCGGGCTGGGCGCACAGCCCGACAGCAGCGAGCTGTCGCCCAAGGCGCAGAAGGTCCATGAAGCCCTGAGCCAGCACGGCGCCTTGTTCTTCGATGAATTGCAGCATGAAGCCCATGTCCTGCGGACCGAGCTGGAGATCGCCCTGCAGGAACTGGTGGCCGCCGGGCTGGTGAATGCCGACAGTTTTGCCGGCCTGCGCGCCTTGATCACCCCGGCCAGCAAGCGTCTGGCCCGCAGCGGCCGACGCGGGCGCGGAGCCGTGGTCGGTGGTATGGACGATGCGGGGCGCTGGGCGCTGCTACGGCGTCCGTCGCCAGTACCGGAGGACGTCGGCGGTCATGGGCAGGCAACCCCACCGGCCATCCTGGAACACATCGCCATGACCCTGTTGCGGCGTTATGGCGTGGTGTTCTGGCGCCTGCTGGAACGCGAGGCCGACTGGCTGCCGAGCTGGCGCGAACTGTTGCGCACCTTCCATCGGCTGGAGGCCCGCGGCGAAATTCGCGGCGGGCGTTTTGTCAGCGGCCTGGCCGGCGAACAGTTCGCCCTGCCCGAGGCCATCGCCCTGTTGCGCGAAGTGCGCCGCCGCCCGCTGGATGGCAGCCTGATCGCGGTGTGTGGCGTCGACCCGCTGAACCTCGCCGGCACCTTGCTGCCCGGGCCGAAGGTTCCGGCCCTGGCCGGCAACCGGCTGGTGTACCGCGACGGCCTACCCGCGGCCGCCGAGATCGCCGGCAAACCGCATGTCTGGCTGGACCTTGAGCCGCAGGCCAGCCTTGAGCTGCGGACCCGGTTGATTCGCCGCTGATATCGGGCCGTGGGCCGCCTGGTGCATCGCGCCGGCCTTATCGCGAGCAAGCGTCGCGCCTACAGAAGCGCAGTGATCGCGCTCAGCTCGATATTTGCCTTCAGGTCAAATATCAAATACCGGAACCGCTATTTTTCCGCACGATTCAAATCCGGACACTGCGCTCCATTGTCAAATCCACCGGAGTTGCAGCCATGCCCATTGCCTTGCTCGCGCTGACCCTCAGCGCCTTCGCCATCGGGACGACTGAGTTCGTCATCGTTGGCCTGTTACCCACCATCGGCGCCGACCTCGGCGTCAGCCTGCCGTCCGCCGGGCTGCTGGTCAGCCTGTACGCCCTGGGTGTCGCCGTCGGCGCGCCGGTGCTCACCGCGCTGACCGGCAAGGTCCCGCGCAAACTGTTACTGCTGTCGCTGATGGTGCTGTTCACCCTCGGCAACCTGCTGGCCTGGCAAGCGCCCAGCTATGAATCCCTGGTCCTGGCGCGCATCGTCACCGGCCTGGCCCATGGCGTGTTCTTCTCCATCGGCTCGACCATCGCCACCAGCCTGGTGCCCAAGGAAAAAGCCGCCAGCGCGATTGCCATCATGTTCACCGGCCTGACGGTGGCCCTGGTCACCGGCGTGCCGCTGGGGACCTTTATCGGCCAGCATTTCGGCTGGCGCGAAACCTTCCTCGCGGTATCTGCCCTGGGTGTGATCGCCTTTATCGGCAGCCTGATCTACGTGCCGAAAAACATCACCCACAGCAAACCGGCGTCCTTGCTGCAACAACTGCAAGTACTGAAACAACCGCGCCTGCTGCTGGTGTACGCCATGACCGCGGTGGGCTACGGCGGCTCGTTCATCGCCTTCACCTTCCTCGCGCCGATTCTCCAGGACATTTCCGGCTTCAGCGCCAGCACCGTCAGCCTGGTGCTACTGGTCTACGGCATCTCGGTCGCCGTAGGCAACATCTGGGGCGGCAAGCTGGCGGACAAGCGCGGTCCGATCAGCGCCTTGAAGATCATCTTCGCCCTGCTGGCCGGCGTGCTGTTCCTGCTCACCTTCACCGCCGGCAACCCATGGCTGGCACTGGCCACCGTACTGGTGTGGGGCGCCGTGGCCTTCGGCAACGTACCGGGCCTGCAGGTCTACGTGGTGCGCCAGGCCGAACACCACACCCCGCAAGCGGTAGACGTGGCCTCGGGCCTGAACATCGCCGCCTTCAACCTCGGCATCGCCGGCGGCGCCTGGGGTGGCGGCCTGATCGTCGCCCACCTGGGGCTGATCCACACCGCCTGGATCGGTGGCCTGGTGGTACTGGGCGCCTTGGCCCTGACCGCCTGGAGCGGTCGCCTGGATCGCCTCGGCCCGGTATACGCCGAGCCGGCCGAGGGGTCGAGCCGGGTGGTGGTCGGGCACTGAGCCCACCAGCAGGCCCCAACCAGAAAAGCGCAGCCCTGGCCGGCTGCGTTTTTTTATGCCCGGTCGCAAAGGGTGGCGCCTGGCGGGGCTGGCGTCAGCGACTGCCCGGCGCAGGGTTTGCCACCGTCGGGCAGCCCATTGCCCGCCAGCCCGCGGCTACAGGCTGGAAAACACCGTCCGTAGGAAGGTCGAAACTTTCCCGTCAGCCGGGCAGTCATCAAAAGACAGAGGTGGTTCGAAGGCCCCAAGACGGGAGCGGACATGGCGGCGATTCATATCGGTATTTCCGGCTGGCGCTACAAGCCCTGGCGTGGAGATTTCTACCCCGAGGGGCTGACGCAGAGGCGCGAGCTGCAATTCGCTTCGCGCGCCGTCAACAGCATCGAAATCAACGGTTCGTTCTACGCGCTGCAGACCCCCGAGCGTTATGCCGACTGGTATGCCGATACGCCCAAGGATTTCGTGTTCAGCGTCAAGGCGCCACGCTACATCACCCATATCCTGCGGCTGCGGGATGTGCACAAGCCGATCGCCAACTTCTTCGCCTCGGGCGTGCTGGAGCTCAAGAACAAGCTCGGGCCGATCCTGTGGCAGTTTCCGCCAAGCTTTCGGTTCGACGCCGAATTGTTCGGCGCCTTTCTTCAGCAATTGCCCGCCGATACCGAACAGGCCGCCGCCCTCGCCCGCCAGCACGAACCACGCCTCAACGGCCACGCCAGCACCAAGGCCTATGGCAAAAAAGCCATGCGCCATGCCGTGGAAATTCGCCACGCAAGCTTTGCCGTGCCCGAATTCACCCATCTGCTGCGCCAGCACGGCGTGGCACTGGTGGTGGCCGACACCGCCGGTAAGTGGCCCTATTGCGAGGACCTGACCGGCGATTTCGTCTACCTGCGGCTGCACGGCGACAAGGAGCTGTACGCCAGCGGCTATACGCCCCAGGCCCTGAAGCGCTGGGGTGACCGGATCGAGGCCTGGCACAGCGGCAAGCAGCCTGCCGATGCCCGGCTGATCGACGCCCGGCACCCACCCAGGGCGCGCAAGAGCCGGGAGGTGTTCTGTTATTTCGACAATGACCTCAAGGTCCGCGCGCCCTTCGACGCCCGTCGGCTGCTGCAGCGCTTCGGGCTCGACAAGACACTGGCGACGGCACCCGGCGAGCCTGCCGCGCCCGGGGTGCTGCCATGAGCCATGACGAGTCGGCCAACAACCCGATACCACCCGCGATCGGGCTCGCCGCCGCGCGCCGCTTCACGGTGCTGACGGTAAATACCCACAAGGGGTTCACCGCCCTGAACCGGCGCTTCATCCTGCCCGAGCTGCGCGAGGCGGTGCGCAGCGTGGCCGCCGACGTGGTGTTCCTGCAGGAGGTGCACGGCGCCCACGACCAGCACCCGCAGCGCTACAACAATTGGCCGAGCATGCCGCAGTACGAATTCCTCGCCGACAGCATCTGGCCGCAGTTCGCCTATGGACGCAATGCGGTGTACCCGGCCGGCGACCACGGCAATGCGTTGCTCTCGAAATTCCAGATCATTCGCTACGACAACCTCGACATCTCCCTGTCCGGGCACGAGAGCCGCGGCCTGTTGCATTGCGTGCTGCGCCTGCCCGGCGACGGCCTGGAAGTGCATGCCATTTGCGTGCATCTGGGGTTGCGCGAAAGCCACCGGCAGCAACAGCTGGATCTGCTGCTGCAACTGATCGCCGAGCTTCCCGTCGATGCGCCCTTGATCGTCGCCGGCGACTTCAACGACTGGCGGCTGCGCGCCGATGCACAGCTCGCCCCCAGTGGCTTGCAGGAGGCCTTTGTCAGCCAGCACGGCAAACCGGCGCGCAGCTTCCCCGCGCGCCTGCCGCTGCTGCGGCTGGACCGGATCTACGTACGTCACCTGAAAATCCACCGCCCCCAGGTCCTGGACACCCATCCCTGGTCCCATCTCTCCGATCACGCACCGCTGTCGGTCGAGGTCGAGTTATGAACGACATGCCCCTGGAAAAAACCACGGTGGACCACCAGCCTGGCGCGGAACTGGCCCACGAGCCGCTACGGATGGACCTCGAATACGGTTGGCACAGCAACAACCGGGTGGTGCTGCTGGAGAATGGCGAAGCGTATTTCCCCCGGGTGTTCGAAGTGCTGCGCCAGGCGCAGAACGAGATCCTGCTGGAGACCTTCATCCTCTTCGAGGACAAGGTCGGCCACGAGCTGCACCGTATCCTGATCGAGGCCGCACAGCGTGGCGTGCATGTCATCGTCAGCCTGGACGGCTTCGGTTGCGGCGATTTGAGCACCGAGTTCCTTGCCGCCATGAGCAACGCCGGGGTGCGTTTGCAGATATTCGACCCGGCGCAGCCGATTTTCGGGGTGCGCACCAACTGGTTCCGCCGCCTGCATCGCAAGATCGTGGTGGTCGACGGCGCCATCGCCTTTGTCGGCGGGATCAACTTCTCCGCCGACCATCTGGCCGATTTCGGCCCCCAGGCCAAACAGGATTACTCGGTAGAGATCCAGGGGCCGGCGGTGGTGGATATCCACCATTTCGCCCTGCTGCAAGGCGACCGCCCGGCCCGCGCCCGCTACTGGTGGCAACGCCGCCGGCAGCGCCGCGCGGAACTGGCCCTGAGCGACCATGACGGCCAGGTGCGCCTGGTCTACCGCGACAACCGCCAGCACCACAGCGATATCGAAGAAGTCTACCGCCAGGTATTGCGCGGGGCCCGCCAGCGGGTGGTGATCGCCAATGCCTACTTCTTCCCCGGCTATCGGCTGCTGCGCGAGATCCGCAACGCCGCGCGCCGTGGCGTCAAGGTGCGACTGATCCTGCAGGGCGAGCCGGACATGCTGGTGGCCAGGCTGGCGGCACGCATGCTCTACGACTACCTGCTCAAGGACGGCGTGACCATCTACGAATATTGCGAACGGCCACTGCACGGCAAGGTAGCGCTGGTGGACGACGACTGGAGCACCGTGGGCTCGAGCAATCTCGACCCGCTGAGCCTGTCGCTGAACCTGGAAGCCAATGTGCTGATCCGCGACCGGGCGTTCAATCGCGACCTGTTCGAGCGCCTCGACCGGCTCAGTCGTGACCACTGCCAGGCCATGCCGGCCAAGGGCTCCGGGCGTGGCCGCTTGTGGCGCCTGACCGTGGGCTTCCTGGTGTTTCACATCCTGCGTCACTTCCCGGCCTGGGCCGGTTGGCTACCCGCCCACAAACCGCAATTGAAGCCCTTCGGCCAGGCCGCCACCCCGCGGGAGTCGCCCCATGAGCCGCACTGACGCCCATGGCTCGACGCCCGCCGCGTCGCACTCCCGGTCGCGCTGGCAACGCCTGAAGAAACCGCTGACCATCGCCTTCTTCCTGCTGTTGATCGTGCTGTTCACCCTGCTGGCCCGGCGCATCGACTGGAGCGAAGTGCTCGCCACCCTGGCCGACTTCAAGGAGCGCACCCTGGTCATCGCCGCGGGCCTGACCCTGGCCAGTTTCCTGGTCTATGCCTGCTTCGACCTGGTCGGTCGCACCTATATCCGGCAGAACCTCGGCTGGCAGCAGATCCTGCCGGTGGGGTTCATCAGCTACGCCTTCAACCTCAACCTCAGCGCCTGGGTCGGCGGGATCGCCATGCGCTACCGGCTGTACTCCAGGCTCGGGGTGAGCACCGGCAATATCGCCAAGATCCTCGGCCTGAGCCTGGCCACCAACTGGTTCGGCTACATGGCCCTGGCCGGCACGGTATTCGCCAGCGGCCTGATGACGTTGCCGCCCGGCTGGAAACTCAGCAACGACGCGTTGCAGGGCGTGGGCGTCCTGCTGCTGGTGCTGGGCGTGGGTTACCTGGCGGCCTGTCGGTTTTCCCGACGGCGCGAGTGGTCGATACACGGGGTCGAGATCAACTTGCCCTCGTTGCACATGGCCCTGCTGCAACTGGCCCTGGGCGCACTCAACTGGTCGCTGATGGCAGCGGTGATCTTTACCCTGCTGCCCAGCAAGCTTGATTACCCGGTGGTGCTCGGGGCGCTGCTGATCAGCAGCATCGCCGGGGTCATCACCCATATTCCGGCGGGGCTCGGGGTGTTGGAGGCGGTGTTTATCGCCCTGCTGCAACATGAGGTGTCCCGCGGCAGCCTGCTGGCCGGGTTGATCGCCTACCGGGCGATCTACTTCATCCTGCCGCTGCTGATCGCGTTGCTGATGTACCTGGTGGTGGAGGCCAGGGCCAAGGCGTTGCGCGTGGAGAAAAAGCCGCGCAAAAGCAGTTGAGGCTATCGCGTGCGCTCCTCTCCAGGAGCGAGCTTGCGCGCCTATTCGAGCAACGCCTTCAACCAGCGCTTGCGACTATCGCGACTGAATGATGCTCAAGCGTTCTCCCACCACCATTTCCGTGATCCAGTCCACCAGGATCGAGGTGTAGGCCTGCTGCGACACAGGATCGCTCAGGGCATGGTCGGCGCCGTCGATGATCCGATGGGTCATGGAATGGGTCTGCTGGCAGGCCGCGCGGTAGCTCATGAACGTGGCATGGGGCACATGCTCGTCGTTTTCCGATTCCACCAGCAGCACATCCCCGGTGAACGTCGAACAGGCATGCAGCGCCCGGTTGCTGTCGGCGCGCACCAGGCTGCTGCGGTAATCCAGCAGGTCGGCCTTGTCCAGGTCGCGCTTGGGGCTGTTCCAGGCTTCGTCGCGATACAGCGCCGGGACCCGCAGCGCCAGCCAGCGCACCGGTCGCAGCGAGGTCAGGATGCTCGCCAGGTAGCCGCCATAACTGGTGCCCACCACCGCAATCGCCGAGGTGTCGAGGGCCGGATGGGCCAGCAGGCGGTCATAGGCCGCCAACAGGTCGCGCAGGTTGTCTTCGCGGGTCACCCGGTTCAGCGGGATGCCGCTGCCGGCATGGCCCCGCAGGTCGAAGGTCAGGCACACGCAACCCAGCCCGGCGATGCCGCGGGCGCGCTCCAGGTCGCGCTCCTGGCTCCCACCCCAGCCGTGGACAAACAGTACGCCGGGGACTTTCGACTTGGGGCTGAGGAAAGTCCCGCGCATCTGCTCGTCATCGATGTCGATTTGAATGCTTTCGCTTCTAGCCGTCATAGGATTGGACCGTTACATATTTGAGAAGAAAGTCACTGCGCTCCGCGGGCCCGCGATAGACCTCGATGGCATCGGCCGGCAGGGGCCGGTCGACATAGGTTTCCACCGCGGACACACGAATCGCGCGCATCTCCGGATGATCGATAAAGGCCTGCAAAGCCGCCACTTCGGCGCTGCTGGCACCGCCCATGCGCCACGATTGCTCGAGTACGCCGCTGCGCTGCCGGCCTTCGGCGTCCAGGCCCTGGGCGATGTCGTAGTTGCGCCGGGAGGCGAAAAACCGTGGATAAGCCTCATCGGCGGCGGCATCAAAAACCCGCGCCTGCTGCACCGCCAGGCGCACGTCCTGCGGCAGTTGCAGCGCCAGCAACTCAGGGTAGCCACCCTGCACCACCAACAGCTCGGAACCGCCATAGACCTGCTCGCCGTCGCAGTCTTCGGTCAGGTACTGCTGGCCGCAGTAACTGAGGACGTGGCCGCCGATAAAGGACTGGCCGACGCTGTAGGTGGCCACCTGTTGCAGATCCTGCTCCAGGACCACGCCTTCATTGAACTGCCGGGCGACGTCCGGTTGCGCCAGCATCTCGTCGAAGCGATCCAGGTTCTCGATCACCTGCTGGCCGCGACCGGCGCAGGCATGGATCGGTTTCATGCGGATCGGCCCGCTGTAAAGCAAATGACTGGCCGCTGGCCGGGCGTCATTCAGGGAAAACACGCTCAGGCCGTCCAGCACCACATTGCGCACCCGCTGGGAGAACAGCGGCGCCCAGCCCGGCGGGGCCACGGCGTTCCTGTTCAACAGACCATGGGTAATGGCCTTGGTGCAGATAAAGTCATGCTCGACATACCCGCCCCACAGGTCGTCCGGCCCCTTGAGCCGCAATTGCCGGGCCGCGGCGGGGCCGACGATGGTCTGCGTCGGCAACAGGTACAGCTCGTCCTGGCCATGCACGAGCGGGTCGTAGTCACCGGCGAACTGCAACCCGAGGATCTGCGCCAGCCAGCGGGCCAGCGCGCGATTGGTCTCCACGACATGCTGCGAGGCCCCCGGATGGACCGAGTGGGCGACCACCAGCTTCTTGCGTTGCGTCGGGGTCATGCGTCCCCCTTCGTCATCGGCGTGATGAATGTACAAGACAGGGTGCAGGGATCACGCCAAGGCCAGGGAGAAGTCGAATGCCCCCATGGAATAAGCGCTCCAGGCCATCGCTGCTGGCATTGCGCCTGTTTTATTTTGCACGATCGGCCCACGACGCCCGGTATTTTGCACGACCCGCGGGGTCAGCCCTGCCCGGCCCGCGCCAGCGATGCCGGCGGGGTCACGCCGAAACGCGCGCGATACTCGCTGGGCGCCAGCCCGGTGATCTTCTTGAAGGTGGCGCGGAACGCCCCCGGGTCCTGGTAACCGACCGTCCAGGCGATATGGTCGATGGTGCCGTTGGTGAACTCGAGCATTTCCCGCGCCTTGCCCACCCGCAAGTGCTGGCAATATTCAGTGGGCTTGAGCCCGGTGGCGGCCCGGAAGCGCCGCAGGAAGGTGCGCTCCTCCAGCCCGGCCTGCTGCGCCATGACGGCGAGGGAAACGTCCACCGCGCCATTGGCCTGCAGCCAGTGCTGCACCTTGAGGATCGCCGCGTCGCCATGGCCGAGGATCGGCGCGAAGTTACTGCCGCACTGGCTGGCGCTGTCGCTGTGTTCGATCACCAGGAAACGCGCGGTGCCGCTGGCGATGCTCGGGCCCAGCAGGCGGTCGACCATGCGCAGCCCCAGCTCGGACCAGGCCATCAGGCCGGCGGTGGTGATCAGGTCGCCGTCGTCGACAATCGGCTTGTCGGCGTTCAGGCGGATGTTCGGGTAGCGCTCGGCGAACCGCTTCGCCGAGGTCCAGTGAGTGGTGGCTCTGCGGCCGTCGAGCAGGCCACTTTCGGCCAGCAGGATCGAACCGACACAGACCCCGCCCAGGGTCGCGCCATTGGCATGCTGCTGGCGCAGCCATTGGATCAGCGCCTGCGGTGCCTGCGCCTGGGAAAAACCGGCCATCGAGGGTGGGATCAGCACCGCCAGCAGTGGACCGTCAGCACCCGGGCGACTGTCGTACACCCGTACGGGCGCCTGGTCGGCCTGGGCCTGCCAGTGGCTGATGCGCAGCAACGGCAACTGTGTGCTGCGCTGTTCGGCGGCAATGCGGTTGGCGACCTCGAACAGGTCAGTCAAGCCATGCACCGCGGCCATCTGTGCGCCGGGATAGATCAGCACGCCCAGTTCGGCCACTGCGCTTTCCATACCCATTGTCAGTTTTCCCCCTGCTATTGTCGGTGCGGCCAATCCTCGACCGGCCTGCCGGAGCCAATACTGGACTCCACAGCCAACCACTACTTCAGAGGAAACACCCATGGCCAAGCAAGCGCTCATCGTAGTCGATATCCAGAACGACTACTTCCCCAACGGCAAGTGGCCCCTGGTCGGCGCCGAAGCCGCCGCCGACAACGCCGCGCGGCTGATCCAGGCCTTCCGCGACAGCGGCCAGCAGGTGGTGCACATCCGCCATGAATTCACCTCTGACAGCGCGCCGTTCTTCACCCCCGGCTCCAGCGGCGCGCAACTGCATCCTAAGGTCAGCAACCGCGCCGACGAGCCGGTGGTGCTCAAGCACTTCGTCAACTCGTTCCGCGAAACCGAGCTCAAGGCCATTCTTGACCAGCACGGCATCGAACAACTGGTGGTGGTCGGCAGCATGAGCCATATGTGCATCGACGGCGTCACCCGCGCTGCCGCTGACCTGGGCTATGGCGTCACAGTGATCCATGATGCCTGTGCCACCCGCGACCTCGAATTCAATGGTGTGGTGGTGCCGGCGGCCCAAGTCCACGCTGCATTCATGTCGTCCCTGGGATTCGCCTACGCCAGCGTGGTGTCCACCGATGAGTTTCTGGCGGGTAGCCGCTGATTCTTATCGGCTCATTCTTTGCTGGAGCCTCTGGGACGAACTGAAGGTTTCCAACACTGAATTCGCGATAGAAAGCAAAAGGCCCGTAGCGTTTGCGCGCTACGGGCCTTTTTCATGCCGTTGCCGAGAGGCTTCTCTTAAAATGGATATGCATACCTCAAAACGGTAAATATCTAGATTTATCCTTATAAAACAACACAGTAGGTAAAAACACCGTATTTCTGTGCGTTTTTTTGTAAATAAATCGAGTCATTCACACGTGTTCGTTTACACCTCATCTTGCGTTTGAGGCGTATCGACCATGAGGTTAACAAGTGGGATATTCAATGAAGCAGGTCTCCTTGAAAAGTGGACCTGCCCCCATGGGACTGATCCCAATGAGTGGTTTCGCTGTATGAAGGTGGGTGGCTGTTTGTTTGAGTAGGCCAGCAACCTACCATGACAGCAGGTTCTCAAGAGCCTGCTAGCAAGTACGCTACATTCTTCGCTGAGACAAAATAAAGGTCAAGGACTAAAAAGGCCGATTGACGCCAGACGCCAGGCCCGCAGAGCCTAGTCAAGGTCACAATTGAGCCCGAACGCAATAGGTGGTTCGGAGGGTGTATGAACTTCATACGCTTAAGAATATTTAACGCCTAGAATTCTAGGCATTGGAGCATCATTTCTCGCATTATGCCTAGATTTGTAGGCGTTAACTTGCACCGAATCCCTCCGGGCTCTATGAGTTGTCCCTAGTTTCGTAGACACCTCCAAACCTCATAATGAGGCCAAAATAGAAGATGCGATGAGTCGCCAGCGTTACCTCGAAGAATTCAAGATCGAAGCGGTCAACCTTAAACGCCGACACAGCAGTGCTATGCAGCTGTCACCAGTAGAATATGAGAAATGCTATTTTCTGAGCTTGGAGAGTATTTAGGAAACCAGGGGCGATTCAGACTTTAGGATTTTATCTGAAAGTTAGGATATTTTAAGTGTGCCTGCGCGCTTATAAGCTCGAGAAGTGCACGGCTTGTTATTTTTTGCATGCCAGCTATCTATTGTTTTTTGTTTTTATTGGTCGTGAAATCATAGTCAGGCACGCTTTCGAAATACATAAATTTATATTACGGCTTTGTAGTGTCCGAGTAGATTCTTGCGTTGCTTTTTTTGATGAGGTGGACCGGCTCAACCCCTCGTACGAGTGGGCTTCACCACTCGTCGACTTGAGCAAAAAAGTCGGAAAAGCTCTTTAAAAACACTGGACAAAAACCCACCACTGGCGATACTCTGAAGTCATCTTAATGTTCGAGTTTTATTGACTCGATATGGGTATGACAAAGGAATGGAGTCCTTTATATGTTAGCTCTCATTGATTCAGCCTGTTAGTTGTACTGCTTAGGGCAAGAATTGGTTTCACGAGTTGACGACTCTGAGAAACAACCTTATTGCAGGGCATATCAAATGGCTAATGGAAAAATACTCAGGCAACTCTTCAAGGCTGGGACACTCGGTGATCAAGCGGCATTTCGACGTGCTTCGGAAGCCATCATTGAAGAAGAACGCCAAAAGCAACATCACCTACTGGCAAATGACTTAGAGCAGATTCTCTATGGCGGGGATATGCATGTTCAATCTGCCCGTAAGCCGCAGTTCACTGTCGACATCCCTGTCGATAAAGAGCGGGGACTACCGCTGCTCGATATCAGGCCACCAAAGCGATCGCTTGAGGAAATCATTCTTCCCGAGAGCAGTGCCGCGATGATCGAAGAAATGCTGGAGGAGCACCGTCGAGCGGAGGTGCTACGCAGTTATGGCATGAAGCCATCTGGCAAGGTGATTTTCTTTGGCCCGCCAGGTTGCGGTAAGACGCTTGCTGCTGAGGTTATCGCTTTCGAACTTGATCGCCCGCTGGCAATCGTTCGTCTCGACGCGCTTGTCTCCTCTTTCCTCGGTGAAACCGCCGCTAACCTGCGAAAGGTTTTCGATTTCATCGCCAAGCATCAACTGGTCGTGCTGTTTGACGAGTTCGATGCTATTGGCAAAGAACGTGGCGATAGTGGGGAGCATGGCGAACTACGCCGCGTAGTTAACGCCGTACTGCAAATGATGGATGCCTACGACGGGCAAAGTCTTATTCTGGCGGCAACCAACCACGAGAGCATTCTTGATTCAGCAATTTGGCGTCGGTTTGATGACGCTATTGAGTTCCCATTGCCGGATCAGAAACAGCTGATGGAATTGTTGAAACTCAAGCTACGTGGCATTCGTCGGCAGTTCGAACTGGATGAGCCAGAACTTCTAAAAGAGTTTCAAGGTAAAAGCGGTGCAGACGTCGAGCGTGTTATTCGGCGCGCGGTTAAACGTATGATACTCAGAAACCAAGAGTTCCTCACCGTCAAAGAGCTACGTGGCGCGCTGGTGCGAGAGGGGCTTCGAAAACACTAACCTGCTGCAATCAAGGACGATGAATTGGCAACTTACAAACACCTGAGCTTCGAGCGCGAGAACCTTAATAACCCTCGGCGGACGAAAAATCCGCCCAAGTTTACAAAACGTGATGACTTGCGCGGTCATGGTCAGAAATTGAATGGCTACTTTGCCACGGCTGCAGGGGCTGCCCGCCGGCAGCACAAATCCGCTGAAAACTCACCCTTTGTGTTCAAGCTCCAGTACGACGGTGCGATGACCTTCGAGAATCTCCAAAAACATGGTCTGGAGTTCATCAGCCAAGAAGGTCGGCAGGTGTGTGTCGTGTTTGCAACCGAGGCCGGTTTGGCCATGTTCCAGGATCACCTGAACAAACTGGGTGTGCTCGGCCAAAGCGTTAGCTATAAGCAGATCCTGGAAGCAATCGAGGGAATCGATGCCTGGTCTGCGGAGGATCGCAAAAGCTGGGCGCTGCGGCATATCGGTCTGCCAGGTACCGATACATTCAAGCTGGATGTTGAGCTCTGGCCACACCACGTGGCCAACCATCCCACGCGTATCCGTCTTTGCGCCGCTTTTGAGAAGTGGCTTGCAGAGGCCGGCATCACGACGATCCACAAGCTTAATTACGACAGCCTGGTCATGTACCGCGTCGAGGTGAGCGAAGCCCAAGCACAAATGCTGCTGGATCATAGCGATGTACGCTTGGTGGATCTCATTCCGCAGACAGGCATCTCCTATCCCCAGTTGAACCGTGACATTGCTGAACTGCCGGGGAACATTCCGATGCCCGCCCAAGATGCGGCACGGATTTGCATCCTCGACAGCGGCATCAACACCAACCATCCCTTGCTCAAGTCGGCCATTGCTGAGAGCCAGTCATTTGTCGCAGATCAGGACGCATTCGACGAGGCCGGCCACGGTACCGCTGTGGCGGGCATTGCACTGTACGGAGATGTGGAAGCCTGTGATCGAAGCAATTTCTGGCGGCCCGAGTTCTGGCTATACAACGGTAAGGTGATGCGCAGGTGCCCAGTTACCAGCAATGCCGTGTACGACGAACATACAGTGGAAGCGACTCTGACTGAGGCCGTGGAGCATTTTGTCGGACTGGGCTGCAGGGTGTTCAACCTTTCGTTGGGCAATTCCAACGCACCCTACGACGGTACTCACATTCGAGGTCTGGCCTATATCCTGGACGTGCTTGCCCGCAAGCATAACGTCCTATTTGTCGTGTCGACCGGTAACTTTGTCGGATCCGAGGAGCCGACAGTTCCTCTGAACAGCTGGCGAGAGGAATACCCTGAGTATCTACTGCATGAGCGCAGCGTCATTATTGACCCGGCACCTGCACTGAATGTGCTCACTGTGGGAAGCGTTGCACGCCATGACGCCACCTATGACAGCCAGCGTTACCCTGAGATTCATCAGTTGACCCCCGCGTCTGAAAATCAGCCGTCGCCGTTCACCCGGCATGGCCCATCGGTCAAAGGCGCTTTGAAACCGGAGCTGGTGGCTCCTGGTGGGAACCTGGCCTGTCCAATGCACCTTCCGAACAATCAGTGGAAGGCCGACATGCGGGGGTTGGGCGTTCTGACGATGAACCACCAGTTCCAAGGCAGCACGCTGTTCAAAGAGATCAGCGGCACTAGCTTCTCTGCGCCCTACATCACCCACTTGGCAGGGCGGCTTCTGAACGAGTACCCCGACGCGTCGGCCAACCTTTTGCGGGCGATGCTGGTCAACCATGCCTCACTGTCTAGTGATGTCGAAACCACGTTCCCCGACGAGATGAGGAAGGCCTACAAAGCCAACAAGGCCACGTACAACCGTGAAATATCCCGCGATGTGGGCGGTTACGGCCAGGTAAGCGAGAGCGACCTGTTCCGATCCTCCGATCATTGCGTGGTGTTGATGTGCGAGGAGGCTATTGAGAAAGATACTTGCCAGTTCTACGAGCTACCTCTTCCGGTCTCGTATCTTCGCAAGACGAGGGGGCTCAGAGAGTTGAGCATCACGCTTGCCTACTCGCCTGCCGTCAGAACCACCCGGCTGGATTACCTTGCGACCCAGATCAGCTATCGGCTGGTTAAAGGCAATTCGTTGGATGAGGTTCAGACCTTCTTCAACAAGGACAAGCAGGATGAAGCCGATACGCGCAATGATGATGCCGCGCCAAACCGTGACATCTCCGCTCAGCTGAGAAGCCGGGGCACGGTGCAATCATCGAAGTGGACCTTTAAGCAGCGTAATCCTGCTGAAAAGTGGTACGTGGTGGTGATCCGCCAAGACCGTGAGTGGAACCACCCAGATGTGTTGGACAAAGAGCCGTATGCTCTGGTGGTGACTGTGGCTGACCGTGACAACGAACAGGCTCAGCTGTATACCGAGATCCAGGCCACCCTTGCAATTCAGGTTCAAGCACGCGAGGAGGCGAGACAGCGGGCAGCGCTATAATTGCGTCGTGGAGTGAGGCTTGTACTGATGTCGAGGTGAATCGCCCCGGCTTTTGTGGAGGCCGTTTCATTTAAGTCAGGCCGCCATGGCCTGACCTGTTTGTTGCTGGTGGAAGTTTGCCTCAGCCTCCGCAGGCGGGATATAGCCGATAGATCCCAACAGGCGCTGGTGGTTGTACCAGTGCACCCATTTCAAAGTCGCCATTTCTACAGCTTCGCGGCTCTTCCACGACTGGCGGTAAATCAGTTCGGCCTTGTACAGGCCGTTGATGGTTTCGGCCAAGGCGTTGTCGTAGCTGTCGCCCTTGCTACCCACCGAGGGCTCGATACCGACCTCAGCTAGCCGTTCGGTGTAGCGAATAGAAACGTACTGGGCTACCACGGTCGCTGTGATGAATCAGGGCACCCGTGCGATGCGGCTGCCGGGCATACAGGACTTGCTCCAGGGCATCCAGTACGAAGTCGGTCTTCATGCTGGTACTGACTCGCCAGCCGACGATCCGTCGCGCAAACACGTCAATCACAAAGGCCACGTACAGCCAGCCCTGCCAGGTCGACACGTAGGTGAAGTCCGACACCCACAACTGGTTCGGGCGGTTGGCATGGAATTGGCGCTGGACACGATCCAGCGGACAGGCCGACTTGTCGCCGGCCAGCGTTGTCCGCACGACCTGGCCACGCCTTATACCCTGCAATCCAGCTCGGCGCATCAACCGCTCCACCATGCATTTGGCTGCTCCGATGCCTTCTCGCCGGAGCTGCTTCCAGACCTTCCGCGCCATAGCACTGCATATTGGCGTCCCATACGCGAGGCGGAACCTGGTCCATTTTTTGATAGGTGGCCTGGACAATTCTCCAGAACAGTCAATCCTTTTTGGATGGGAAGCTTGCTCGTTACGGCCTAGGGACGGTCAATCATGTATATCTCCTCAAATAGTACTCCCTACCCTGCCGAAGTCTTCGTCCACGCAGACAAGCGTGGCCAAAGGCACTGCGTTGTGGTCTTGAAAGCGACTTTTGATGTAGCCCCCGATGGCTATTGCCGGCCAGCCGAGCAGCAACTCCCCTTGGTTTATGTCGACCAGCATTGGGAAGATCCAAGCTGCACCGCGTTGCGCTATGAGAGTGACTTCTCCCCAGTGAAGCCGAGGGCGGATGTCTTGATCGATGGCTATGCTGTGGATCCTAGTCAGAGTGGAGTGAAGGTGCTTGACGTGGCGGTCGCTGGGCCAGGTTTGATGAAGCGTGCCCGAATAAGTGGGGACAGAGTCTGGGTAGGTGGCCTGTTGCAAGAAATCTTAGCCTCGGAGCCGATTCCATTCGTATTGATGCCGTTGAGCTGGGATCGAGCCTTTGGCGGTTCGGATCTATCCCATGAGTCGACCTCTCGTCGAGGCTCTGAGTTGCGAAATCTGGTGGGGCGCGGTTTTCGGCTCAACGGTGGTAAGGCATCGGTACTGGGGAGTCTGCTACCGAACATCGAACGTCTGGACAGGCCCATGCGCTACTGGGATGACAAGCCAGAACCTATCGGTTTTGGCCCGGTCGGGCGTGCTTGGCAGCCACGGGTTAATTATTGCGGGACCTATGACCGGCACTGGATGGAGCAAGTGAAACCATTCCTACCGCAGGATTTTGATGACAGGTACTTCCAGTCAGCGCCGACTGATCAGCAGCTCGACAGGCTCATTCCGGGTAGCAGCTTTGCCTGTATGAATATGAACTTGAGGGGCAGATTCGTTGCACACCTACCAAATCTGAATGTTCCGATACGTTTCTGCTTTCAGAGTCGCTCCGAGCTGTTGACCCTGGTTGCGGACACATTAACTCTCCAACCTGGCCAGGATCGAGTAGTGCTGGCGGGACGCGTTAGCGTTCCCCTGCCGCGTAAGGTGGCTGCTCTGCAGGAAGTTCAGGTAGGCAGGCAGCTTTACGTAGAAGATGGATCGAAGAAACGCTACTCGGGTCTCAATGAGGCTATCGCAGCCCTGAGCAGGAGGTACTAGCGATATGGCTTCTTCCCTCAACGTCAGTTGCCTTGGCCTTGTTTCTGCAGTTGGTTTAACACCGGAAAGTACTTGTGCTGCCATGCGTGCGGGCTTGATCGGCTTCGAGGAAACGCCATTCAAGGACGACTCCGCCGAGCCGATCATTGGGGCAATGGTACCAATAGTGGATGCTGGGGTACGTGGCAAGGAAAGGGTCGCGGAGCTGATGATTCATGCCCTTGCTTGTCTGCCGGAACGACTTCCTTCAGATGTCTTTTGCTCCGATGCGCCACTGTTGCTTTGCACACGGGAGGCTGGAAGGCCTGGTGCCGAACTGCAAGGTGTCGTCGCCCAAGTTGAGTCACGGTTGGGCTTTTCCTTCTGTCGAGAAGGTGCGCGACACTTTCCAAGCGGGGCCGTGGCCGCGTTCGAATCCCTTGCGTATGCGAGGAGCCTGCTGGATGAGGGGGTGACAAAAGCTTGTCTGGTGGTCGCTGTTGATACGTTGATAGATGTCCGCACCTTGCACTGGCTGGACAATGCTAGGCGCCTGAAACGGGATGGCAACAGCGACGGAATAGTGCCAGGCGAAGCAGCCTGTGTTGCCTTGGTGACTGCCCAGCCGGTTTCACCTTCATTTATCGGCGTACAGGGGCTGGGGTTTGCCACTGAGACAGCAACGGTATTCAACGACGACCCCTTACTGGGCCAGGGGATGGCGCAAGCCATTCGTGGAGCACTGCGGGAAGCAGATGTTGAAATGCACGAGATTTCTTTCCGCCTCAGTGATGTGAGCGGCGAAGCCTATGCATTCGAGGAAATTGCGTTGGCCCAGTCACGCCTTCTAACGCGTACTCGTGAATCTCAGGATGTACTGCACCCAGCGGGCTATGTGGGAGACTGTGGAGCGGCGAACGGTCTGTTGCAAGTGGCCTGGGCAGAGCAGGCCATGGTAAGACGCTATGCATGCGGGCCTTTGGCTCTGGCTCATGCCACCGCTCCTTTCGGCGCGCGAGCTGCCGCGGTATTAAAGGGAGAGCACGATGGGACATAAGGTTTACGCGGGTGGTATGGCCATCGCAGGAAAGAGCGGCACTAATAAATCCATTGCGCGATTTCCCGATGTCTGCATGTCTCCTCCAGCCCCTCCGGCCGGCCCTATTCCCGTTCCATATCCTGATACCTCCCTGTCCGGTGACCTGAAGAAGGGTACTCGTACCATCAAGCTGGGCGGTCAGCCTGCTGCACTCGCTCAGCAGTCCTATTATCAGCCGTCGGCTTTGGGGGATGAGGCTGCTACTCGCGCTTGGGGCATGAATGTGCTGACACACCAAATTACTGGCAAGACCTATTTCCAGTCTTGGTGCCTGGATGTGATCTTTGAGGGCAAGAATGTTTGTAGGCACCTCGATCTGACTACCAGTAACCATGCAAGCGCTGGCTCGACCACTGTGACCGCACCAACAGGGGAGGACCAGACCAAGGCCTTGATAAAAGATGGCAAGTGTCCATGTTGTGAAAGGGACCTCCACCCAAACCAAGTCGACGCCAATGGCCGTCCCTATGATTTGATTTCCGAGGAGGAGTATTATGATAAGGGTGTAGCCACCATGCAGAAAAAGCTGGACAGCATTCCTAAAGATATAGCTGAAGGTAAATCGTATACTCAAGACCCAGCGACGCTGGAAATTGTGGTACAGGCTACCGCGAAACAGCTCGACGCCGCTAAGGCCGCACGGCAGATTGTTGCTGGTGCGCGGAGCATTGAGCCACCCTGTCAGAACTTGCACAAGCCCAAGGGAGAGAGGTGTGGCGCTCATTTCGACACGAAGCGCTCGCTCCGCAGCCTTGCTCCCGATAGCCTCGAAGAGAAGAGAAAGAAGAACTATGTGCGAGAGAATGTCCTTGGCTTCGATAACGATGTAAAGCAGTTGTGTCGTAAGTTATGGCGAGATAAAGGACATAAAATCTCAAAAAAGGCGCCGGTGAACCATATGACCCCACTCGACGCTGGAGGCTGCCCCACTAGCCAGGAGAACTTGGTTCCTTCTGACGCTTTGCCGCCGGAATGCCTTAAAGTCGATGTTGCTCAGACCAAACTCCAAGGGATTGGAGAGAAAGAATGGTAGCAAGGAAACCCTACGACCATTTGCTCTTTCTCTCGCGAGGAAGTGGCTTTCATTTTGTCTCTGCTCCGCCGCCCAACCTGCGCGATCTTGTCTATGATCAGGATCCGCGCATTGCCGTTAATGCAGTGCTTGCCAATGCCTTGGAGGGCGATTTCGATCATTTCACCAGGCTTATTGACCTTATGCGAACGCACGACGATGGTGTCGTATGGGGGGACTGTGCGGCTCTGTATTCCTATGCAGCGCCTTACTCGGCGCTTCGTGAAATGATGGAAGCCTTCGCACCGGTACTGTTTAGCGGCAGGGATATCGTCTCTCAGCAGTGGATCAGCGAAATTCTCTGTAAGAGTGGTGCTCTGTGGTGTGTACCCTATGTATTAAAGATCTTCCGACTCAATACCGAGCGAGAGCATTATTTCGCAACACCTATGTATCTGTCGCGTTTGCTTGAAGAGGAGCGCGACGACATTGCCAACGGCCCGCCGATCTTACCGAGGACGGATGTCTTACCCGAGTGGTTCAATATTCCCCTAGAGTATAATGACGATAGCTTTGAGGAGCGCGTGATGACCCGTCACTCCGAGCTGTGTGACTTGGTCGCTGAATCGGACCGCGCGGCCGTATGGGAAGGACGTCCTCTGTCGTTGGTAAGTATTGCAGAAAAGGCTCGTACACGAATTGAGGCCGGAGAAGACATCGAGGAAATTTCCATCGCGCGCGCATGGCTGGAGGCGACTACAGGAGAAAACTTTTCATCTTGGTATAACAAAGATAATCTACTAGCGAATCTAACTGCGTCCGCCCATGTCGAGACGTTGTTGCGTTCCAGGCGCTTAGAGGCTTTCATTCCCGGGCATCGCTATTTCTTTAGTCGCAGAATTCCAGATTGAAATAGCGACTCTTCAGAGCTAATTGTGGGAAATCATACCGCCCATCGAGCTAGCTTGGCTAAACGGGAGTCAAAACACTATGAACATAGTGCTGCCGATTCCGCTAGTTGTAGCGACTTGCAATCGAAAACGGCCATACTTTAAATCAACGCTATTTCAGGTTCGGATTAATTGCGATTGAAGCGTATCCGTCCGGCCAAGCCATCTACCCAGCCCCCGCAAAGCCATGACATGGTATGCACTTAAATTTAAGTGGGCACCAGTTCTAGGGAAGTTCCGATTAACTTGTCGGGCTTTGTCAGCCCATTTCTCCGTGTTACACGCGTAACTCGCCCATACCCATCAGCTGTTTTCGAACCAGAACTGTAAGCGTCCGGTAATTACACATTTCAACTTTGAAATGTCTGTGCGTTACCAGAGCACGTTGACTCCGGGCGGCTACAATTGGCCGGCTAATGTGCAGTTCAAATCATACTGTTCAGCCATGCTGACAATCCTGCGCGTACTTATTGCCACTGAGCCCTCTTTTGTCCATAGGAATGGATAGAACGACACGCACTGATCACCGCTCACACGCTGAATGTCATCGTGCCAGGATTCCCAGCGCAGGCTCTCATAGAAGGCCGCCGTACGATTGCTCACAGCCCATTCCAAGAAGGCCGTATAACCGATGCCCAAGGGTTCCCAACGCAGATTGTCGGGCGCCCAGTAGTACACCGCTCCCACATCATCACCCAAGCCGCCGCCGTTGATGGAAAAGCATCCACCTGCCGCGTCATCTGCTACCAGCAGATGCCCTTGCGCCCGTCCCTCGCTCCATCCCGCTAAGGTTCTTGTGAGTTTTTGATGACCTGAACCAAGAATACGAAGCCAGCCATGATCAATCAGTATCCCGCCAGTCTCAAATGCTATAGCGCCCAAAGTTGACTTGGTCGTTACCTGTAGCTGTAGGAGGACGCTGGTGTTCTTAGGTGAGGGCGGAAGCAGGTCGTAGGGGCGGTCGGCCTGCTCCAGCATCTCTCGTATGTAGATCATGGCTGGGTCATTAGTTTCAACCAAATCTTCTATGCATTTCATTAGCCAATCCTTGATGGCAAGAATTCTAAGTTAGACGGACATCCACTGATGCGGCAGTAACTTCCCGATCTCACTGGCCCGCGGCGTTGGCAGTCGCGTCAGCACATCTTTGAGATAGGCATACGGATCATGCCCATTCATGCGCGCCGACTGGATCAGGCTCATGATCGCCGCCGCCCGTTTGCCGCTGCGCAGCGATCCGGCAAACAACCAGTTCGAGCGACCTAGTGCCCACGGCCGGATCTGGTTCTCAACCTGATTGTTGTCGATGGGCACAGCTCCATCGTCCAGGTAGCGCGTCAGCGCTACCCAGCGTTTCAGGCTGTAGTCGAGGGCTTTGGCCGTGCCTGATCCGTTGGGCACCAGATCGCGCTGGGCCAACATCCACTCATGCAGTTTTTTGAGGATCGGTACCGCCAGTTCCTGACGTATTCGCCAACGATCTTCATCACTCATGTCCCGCGCCTGGCGCTCGACCTCGTACAAACCGCTGATCGAGTGCAGCGCTTGCTCGGCCAACTGACTTTTGTTCGCCACATGCAGATCGAAAAACTTGCGACGGGCGTGGGCCATGCAGCCGATCTCAGTGATGCCTTGCTCAAAACCAGCTTTGTAGCCAGCGAAGTCGTCGCAGACCAACTTGCCGCTCCAGTCGCCCAAGAAGTTGCGCGCATGTTCGCCAGCACGGCTTGGGCTGAAGTCGTAAACCACCGCGTTGAGCACCGAAAACGGCGTAGTGCTGTAGGCCCAGACGTAGGCCCGGTGGGTTTTCTTCTCGCCCGGCGCAAGCATTTGCACAGGCGTTTCATCAGCGTGAATCACGCCCTGGTTCAGCACAGCTTCACGCAGTGCATCGACCAGAGGCTGGAGCCGCACGCCGGTTTGCCCAACCCACTGGGCCAAGGTCGAGCGAGCGATTGCCAGCCCGGCGCGGCCAAAGATCTTCTCCTGCCGGTAGAGCGGCAAGTGATCGGCAAACTTGGCCACCATCACGCGGGCCAGCAGGCCTGCGGTCGGGATACCTTTGTCGATAACCTGCGCTGGCACCGGCGTCTGGATCAGTGTTTCGCACTGACGGCAGGCCCATTTGCCACGCACATGTTGCTCGACAATAAACACGCCCGGCGTGTAATCCAGCTTCTCGCTGACGTCTTCGCCGATGCGTTGAAGTTGGCAGCCACAGGCGCACTGGGTGTTTTCGGGTTCGTGACGAATCACCGTGCGTGGAAACTGCGGCGGCAAGGGCGTACGTTTCGGGGATTGCCGTGGTTCGGCCTGTGGCGAAGCGGGAAGAAGCTGTTTTAGCTCTGCCTCGATAGCTTCAAGGTCTGTATCGAGCAGGTCATCCAGCAAGCTGCCTTGCGCCGGGCTGATTTGCTCGCTCCGCTTGGCAAACTTGTGGCGTTTGAGCAGGGCGATTTCGAACGTGAGCTGTTCGATGATGGTTTCATCGTGCTGGATCTTCCTGCTCATCGCCTCGACCTGTGACTGCAACTGCAACGCCTGTGCCGCCAAGGCACGAAGCTGTTCCGGGGTCATCTGGTCGAGGCTGGGCGAGAAAGTCATGCCGCCGATTGTGCCAGAGCAGGCCCGAAACAACGACAAGCAGACCGGTCAAATGGCCGGCGGTTACAGCATGCTGATCACACCACCTACGCCAACTCGCTGCCACGGCAAGCCCAGTATCAACGCCTGGAGTTGTTCACTGTCGAGTTCGACCTCGCAACCATGGCGAATGCCAGGCCAGTGAAACTTGCCTTGATTCAGTCGTCTCGCGGCAAGCCAGACTCCCACGCCATCGTGCACCAGCACCTTCATCCGGTTGGCCCGGCGATTGGCGAACAGATAAGCGCAGTGCGGCTTCGCCGCACCGAACACCGCGATCACCCGGGCCAATGCCGTCTCGGTGCCGGCGCGCAAGTCCATCGGCTCGGTGGCCAGCCAGATTGCATCGATGCGAATCATTGAGCGACAGCCCGAATAAACTGAGCACAGCCCTCAGGATCCGAGGCTGGCCATTTCACCGAGATCACCTGCCCGGCCATGGGCAACTCTATGATCACTGACGCTTCGGCTGGCCGTTTAGGTGAGGCTTTTAGCGGGACGAAGGCTGGCAGTAAGGTTGTTGCGGACTGGTCTCGATAGAGCGGCATCCATTTGCGGATGACGTTGGCGTTGATGCCGTGGCTGATGGCGACACTCGACACGGTTGCACCAGGTTGCAGGCATTCCTGAACGACCTGGGCTTTGAACCGTTTGGGATAAGAGCTTCGTTGGCGCATGGAAATCCTGGCGATAAGGGCGATCGCGTCCGCTTAAAAATACGCGGACACCATCGCCCTTAATGCTGGAGTTCGGAAGGTGAGTTCGCCGGACGCTTACCCAGAACTGCGCCCTTTAGCGATGCAGTTGATGCTAACTCACCAAAGTGGCCCCGGTAGGCGCGTATGTCTTGCATTCATCCAAAAAATTGGGCTACCGTCATCGCTGTGCTAGTGCGGCGCATTGAAACCTGAGAGGGACGCACTGCTGTACTCATGGCTCTATCTAGCTGACGTTATCTGTCGTAAGCGAGCCGACCTTTACCACCGTAAGGTGCCCATATCTCGGGCGCCAAGGGGCAAATATGGCGATTTCCTTGATTCGCAGTCTCACTGCGTCTGTCGTTCGTAACGTTTCGGCATTGAAGCGCGATGCTAAACGTCTCCAGAAGCACTCCAAACTCGTATTTGGAACAGAGTACCCGCTTAAGATTTGCCAGCAGGCCGTGGCTGTTTCACGGGGGTTCCGTTCGCTCACCGATGTTGAGAATCTAGCCCAGCGTCTTGGTATGGATAAATCGACACCTTTCTGGACGATTCTTAGCCGCAACGATACGCATCAGGATGTGTTAGATGCGATCTATCGCCTAAACCTTGAATATACAGAGAACGGCCCAGTTGTCTTCACTGGCGAGCAGAAGTACTCCGTGCTTCCGGCTCTAGTTCTTTTTCTTGAGCAAATGAGTTTCAAGAAAATGCCGGGCCTGATTCTCATAGAGACAGAGGCCCCCTCAATTCAGGATACGCTCATTTGCGACGAAATAAAGAAACTTGAGGTTGAGGCGGTTCTCGAGGGTTTCCGTTCGTTGGATTTGCGAGAACGGAATTTACCGGTATCACTTTGCACCGAGGCCAGGTGCTGGGTTAACGCGATCACTGACGTATTGCCAATGGATCTTCAGACCTCGCTGAATAGAAACGGATGGTCGATAGGACTGGAAGTTAGCGCTAGGGAGAACGCAAAGTCGCGTCATCAGGTAAGTGGTTCAGCAGAGTTTGCAGCTATCCCGTTTTTCTCGGTGAAAGAGGCTGCATTTCACCTTACCTCAGGATATTCGTGGCCTTCTTGGATAGGTGAAGATGCCGCACGGTACACGTCTGAAATAGGTACGCGACCTCCAGAGCTCCATATGGAATCGAAGGACGCTGTACTAAATCTTATCAAGGCATTAGACAGTCGCAATTTCGGCCTGGGCGTGTCGTGCGAGCACGAGAGCCGGTGGCGTCCGCACATTGTTCTCTTTTCAAGAAATGACCCGGTGAGCGAGGTACTTGCAGGCGTAGTCCGTTCCTACTTTTCTTGGCGACAGCATCGAGATCATCACTCGCCAATCCTATATGTGTCTGATGGAGCAACGCCATATGCCCCTCGGTGCCTAAGCTTTGGCGGGCATACCATAGTGGTAAACGGGCTTGATTCGATTCCTGTGGGCGATGGTTCTGGAGAGTTTTACGGCTACAAAAATGCTCTCAAGGTGGTCGGTACTCCAGACGGGCTTCAGTTCATGGGCAAGCGAATCCCTTGGAAATAACTGCCAGCGAATAGGTGTAGATGGTGATCAGGTGAAGTTCCACGCTGAAGCTGATCGCCATCAGATTTAGACCAGACAGGTTTGCCGACATACATTTCCACTGACTGGTCAGTAGCAATGCAAATGGGTGGTCAAGTCCGTGCAATTACCCAGAAGGGGGCGGTGATCAGCTGATCATTGTTCCGCTGGGCCGCGCAGCGGCCCTAATTGCTGCAGCCACATCTCTTCAGTGTAGTGGTCAACTAATCCCGGACACTGCGTTAAGTTTCACCTCGGCCACTGCGGGCGCCAGCCCGCTATTGAATTGATGTGGCCCTTGCCAGTTGTACCTCTGCATCAAAAACCGACCGATATCCTGCTGTGCCAGCGATGCACTCATGCAACCCACGCTCGGTATCTATTCTGTTTTCAGGCTGCGAAACAACCGTTCCATCGGTGCATTGTCGTAGCAGTTTCCGCGTCGGCTCATGCTTTGCGTGAAGCGATAACGCCGCGAAAGCTTCGGCTACCGTATTAGCTTTCTTGGTCACTGTGAAACAGCACATTCTGGGGGCGGCCACTCGTTAGGACTGAACCATCAAAAGAGCCAGTCATTTGCTTCCTCAGTCTGTTTGGAGGCGTTTATAGGAGAGCGCATCAGCCATTGATCAAGGCAAGCTGGAACACTGCTAAAACGACTTCCAGTACTAGTGAGAAGCTCAGCACCCTTTCTCTCAAGCCCCAAAGGGTAGACGACAGATGCGCTTTCATCGACCGTCGTTCGAGAATATCTGCCAACTCTCCTTCACGACTTTCGACATTTCAGTCGCAACTGGCTATTCGGCATACGAGACATGCTCGCCTCCTGATCACACCGAAGTGGGCAAGAGAATGACTGAGCTATGCAGCTCGACAGCACCTTGGGAGCGTTGTCGGGCCATCCTGCTTACCAAGGGAGAGGCACAGCGTTCGCGCCATTCCTGCCAATGAACTGAGACAGTGCGCCGTTCTTAACAGCTCCCTGCCCGTTAATACGAAAGTTCGATGTCATCAGCACGCAAGCCTTGACTGCGCGGGTGACCCCTACGTAATGCAGATTTAGGCATTGGATTTCATTCTCGAAAATAACCTGACCGTATGTTCCCGGCGGATAACGGCGTGTCGGGATCACGTGATCGTAGAGATCGGCATGAAAAACCAGATCGAACTCCAGCCCTTTGGCCTTATGCAGCGTCATGATCTGAATGGCATTGTGATCAGGGCTTTGAAACCACCGGAGTTTGTCGGCATCCCCGCAAACAACCCCAAGCTCTATCGCGCCGTCCGCTGACGGCTGATGTCCTAGCAGGCATGTGGCGGCATTCAACACGGTCTGAACCAGATCGCAATCCAAACAAGATTTACAACTCAGTACCGCTCTACGAAGCGCGTGCCGTTCGTGGGGGGCGGGCTTTAGCAAACTAGCTCGATCAATCAGCGCTTCGGCAGTCATCTGAGGGTCGTAACGCAGTCTCAGCAAATCCGAGAAAAGGCTTGCCTCGGCCCCCGGAGTAGTCTCGAAAGGGCTCTCCTCGACAAGATGGTGTACAAGCCCCAAGTTGTCAGCAATCAACCGCGCAGAATGCTGATGCCGACACAAAATAGCGACCTTGTCGGCCGAGGCCACTTGATAGTGCTGCATGAGATGAGGAATGGCGGTCTTCAACCAAGTGCCTATCGCACGTTGGTCACCCTCGACCGCCTTGATGAACACCCGCACATCGTTTGTCGGAGCGATTGGATGGTTCGGGTTGAGCAGACGAAGTGCAAAATCGTTGATGGACGAATGGCTGCGGAAGTTCGTGGTAATGGCAAAGCGCGCAAAGCCGCTACCTTCCGCCGTTAGTGCCAGCAGATACCTGGGGTCCTTGTGCGCGAATCCGTAAATGGACTGATCACTGTCGCCGACCGCAACAGCCATTAACCCCAGAGCTTGGAGCTTTAAAAACAACTGATGCTGGAAATGTCCGCTGTCCTGATACTCATCGATATACACAGCCCGATACCGTGCCACGAGATATTTCTGACAGGCCGGGGACTGTTCGACGATGTGGCGGGCAAGCATGCCAACAGCTTCCAGCGGGACGAACCCCTGTGCCAGAGCCCGACGCAAGAAAGGCAGGAAATCCACTGTGTTGGCGACGGTCGCGTCTTGGATAGGCATTGCTGGCAGCATGCGCGTCACCGACTCAGGCAGCTCCCTGAGCTTGGTCGTTTTTGCATCAGCGGAGACAACCATCAACTGCCGCACGAACGGAAAAACGATCTCGCGAAGGCAGAAGTCATCGATCGTGCCGAAAAAAGAGCTTTTCACATCAAACGCGTCAGCTCTGCAGCGGCGCTCCAGCTCATCGCTTGCCTTGTTCGTGAAAGAAATGGCGATAATGCCTTGATAGGGACGCAACTCAGATACAAAGTTGCGAACCTTGCGTGACAGGACGCTAGTTTTCCCACTGCCGGGACGTGCGACGACAACCATGTTGCCCTCAAACTGAATGGCCTGTTCTTGTTCCGCACTGGGCGTAAAGGTGGTCATCGCTAGGCTTGCTCAGCTGCGTTCAGACAATAAGCCAGCGGTTTTAACAAGTTCCCCTGTAATGGTGCTTGGAGCCGCGGCCCGCAGTGCTCAAGGAACTGCTGCATGCGGATAGCTTTCTTGCCTTGAAGGTATTCGATAGCTTGAGGCAATGCATGGCCATTGAACCCAGCCAGCAGATCTGGGAGCTCGATTGCAATGTCGTTCTCAAGATCGATTTGCGAGAGGTATATGCCAAAAGGGGCGACAGCAGCACTCACCGTTTGCCAAGTGCCATCGGCCAAACAGGTGGCATGGTCATATGGCAAAGGGCGATGTGTCTGGGGAGGCATACCTGCTAGCGACAGAGCACGGTTGATACCCGCCACATGGCGATGCGTCACTTGTGCTCCCTGAGGACCAAGCAAGATGCTGGAGATGTCATTGTCGGTTCGCATGGCCCATGGGATCTCCAGGGCGTCCAACACGCGTTTATAGACCTGAAATGCAACTCCGTCGACAGACAAAAGCGATATGTTGCTGTGATCAAGATCGAAGTTGTGAGCTCGTGCCAGTGCGGCGTAGAACAGCATTTCGGACGGCCCCTCGACCAGCATGACTGCCGACGCAAAAAATGCTTCCGCGGGAAGGATACTGATTCGGTAACCAAGCCCCTCCCATGCACTGTCGATGCAGGCAGAGCACCCTCGACTGGCGGCGTAAGACGCCCCGTTGTCTCGCAACAGCCGGACAATAGAGTCGGGTCGGTAACTTGCGGCGATCTGAGGCGAGTGCGAGGTAACAATGGTCTGGCCGGGCAGCGCACTGATGAGATAGCTTGCCAGTTTGCGCTGCTGGTGAGGGTGTAGGTGGGCTTCAGGTTCTTCGACGCAATAGATCACCACCTCGCTGTTTTGATCGTGTTCAAGCACGCTCTTGGCCTTCCACAGGGCGAGCAGGATTTGGTTATTACGACCGTCTCCTCCAAGCATCACGCGCGAACCGTTGGTGCTTGCCCCCAGCTCCAATTGTTCGATGAACTGTTCGATGCCTATTGCGCCGGTATCTAGTGACACGTTGTACCCAGCGTGATGATGGGAAAGCGCCCTCAGTTCGTCGTTGAGGTCTTTCGTCGCTTCAGCTACGTAGTGCAGGCTCCTAACCCCGTCGTTTACAGACTTCAGTAACTCATTAAGCGCCTGCAATTGCTCAGTATCGGCCTCCGTCTCTGGCTGGCTGCGCGCGCTCTGCGCGAGGCGCAGCAAGTGCCGCTTTTCCGAACGGATATATCGCACAAGGTCACGCTGGGAATGGATGTACTTCAGATGCAGGTACTTCAGATAGAAGCGGCTAGGAATAACCTCTAGCGCATCAGCAGAATGGCCAGCAGCAATCTCATAGCGGTAATCCGGGCTGTAGCCGCGAAACTCAAGGAAAAAATGACCATCGGCACTGACAAGACCCTTGAGCTGAGAAAGGACGGCGTCCTGAGTCACTTCGGAGAATGCTATTTGGATGGAAAACGAGTCAGCCTGAGTACCGTCTTGCACGCAATGGAAGTCATGAGTCGACGGTTCGATATCCGCGTCTGACAAGCTCTTGTCTAGCAGAAGTCGCAACGCATGGACCATGTTGGTTTTGCCGACGTCATTGCTCCCAATCACCAAGCTGTTTTTTGCCAGATTGATGTGCGCATCAGCAAAATTTCGATACCGCTTCAGTTCGACGTAGTCAATTTTCATAGGGGCCGGAGAGCTGCCTGCTGTCGTTATTATGGGGTGTCGACGATGGAGCCCAGTTATTTGGACGGCCATAATCTTGGGCATATAGTTCGCAGAATCATGCTAGTCCGCGATGTATCAAAGAGCCAGCAGTGCGCCCCTGAAAAGGCAACCTCCATTTTGTCCAAGCCCAATTCGGGGGCAGAACAGATTGAAGTGAGTCACGGTGGAAACTAGGGACAATGGGTATCTGCGTCCAGTTGGATTGCAAAATGCCATCCGTCCTAAGAGCATACATAGTCATACCCGGCGACGGCCTAACCGCTCGTCTTCCACCGATTTCCTTCAGTCTCATACGGAGCAAGAAATGTACTGCACCCATTGCAGCGCATCCCACGAAGAGCTTGATCGCTTCTGCCGTCAGTGTGGAAAAAGCCTGGCTGCCTCGCCGCAGCACAATTTAGCCAATTCTGGGGACCATAGCTTCAACGCTGGTCAACACAACGTGTTCACCGGGAATACGATCAATCTGGAAACAGATCGAATTAATTCTGAGCCGCAGGCTTACATTGATCGAATCAAAACTCGTCCTCTGACGGTTGCAGGGCATCCGGTTAAGGCCGCTTGGCTCACTTTCTTAGGCGCTCTTGGAATAGTGGGAAGTATCGCTAGTATTTGGAGCGTCTGGCAGTCGACAACTCAGTACTTCTGGATATTCATGATGGGGTTCAGCATGGTGACGCTACTGGTGGGCATGTGCCTGAGTCGCCAGCGCTTCACACGTCTGTCTCAATTTCTCACTATCGAGTCGAACAAAGCCGGCGATGTGTTTCTCACCAAAATTGAAGGCAAATGCCCTAAATGCGACGGTATATTGAAGCTGCGGGATATTGGCGAAAAAGAGCAAAGAACTACGATTGTGAGATGCACCCGCAATCCTGCTCATTCTTGGCTGTTTGACCCGACAATACTGGGCGAGCCTGGTGTCGAAGATTCTAATTAGCCGCAATTGGAGGGGCTGCAACCATCAACAGCTCGAGAGCGGATCAAGTGTTTTGGGGTGGCACATCAACAGGAAGCAAACTGAGCAAGCCATACAAGGTCACCACTGAATATTGGAGTGGAGATGGCGAGATTCAAATTCCTGACGAAGCTCCTCCGAAAGCTCGGTGTTGACGTAGGAGCCTCCGTCTACCTGAATCCCCCAATTTTATAGACATCTCCCAATGATGGGTAATCGCACAGACTTGCCCCCCCATTTGTATTCGACCTGACCAGTCATTTGCCTCGTATTTGACCAGCACGCTGCGTGGCCATGACCGGCAGAGAACGACCCATTGCAGCCCCTCACGCTGCAATGGTCGGCCACTCGGCCCATCATTAGGGTTCGCTTTGGGCCGATATGCGAGCGGCAGCTTCTCTGCGGCATGGGCGGCGAGTCGATCCGCGACAAGGAAAACCGCTTCGACTACGAATATATGACCGACGACAAAGTATGACCTGTTACATGATCATGGAAGTTGAGGGAACCACCTGATAGGTTGACGCGGTTTTCTGCTGGCGTTGCGCTAGTCTTCTAGGGGAATCCAGAGAGAGATAGCGATGCGTCTGGTCATGTTGCTTGTGGTGTTGTGCTTGGGTGGCTGTGCCAAGGATCTCACTGGGAAGGAGCCAACCACACATGAAAGTTTCGCCGAACCGAAAATAACCTACCTCGGCGTCGGTGGCTGGCTGCTGAAGTGGAAAGGCGAGGAACTGCTTTTCGCACCGTCTTTCAGCAATCCAAGTTTTCCCCCAATCCTCGTGGCAGCCAATCACAAGCGAATCGATGATTACATGCCGAAGACGAAGAACGTAACCGTTCTGCTGATTGGTCATTCGCATTACGATCATCTACTCGATGTCCCTGTGATCATGCAGAAGTACACACCCAATGCCACCGCCTACGGACCGGTCACCGCTGGCCACATCCTTGCTGCGGAGTCACTGACGAGTCGGTTCGTGGACATGGAAGCGAAGATGATCCCGGTCGAGCGGGATGGCCATGCCGTACCTGTCGTTGTGAGGTCGAATGATGAGCGCTGGGAACCTAACGGGCACTTCCGATTCCTCGCCATCCAGTCTCAGCACGCACCGCACTTTGCTGGTATCGATTTCCTGCCTGGAGACTATGACCACGAGGTACTGAGAACACTCCCCAAAACGGTGTTCGGCTGGCGCGAAGGCACCACCATGGCCTGGCTGGTCGATCTGCTGGACGATGATTACAAGACCGTAATCTACCGCATCCACTACCAGGACTCAGCCAGCAATCCACCGTACGGTTTTCCACCTATCCTGCCGGACAACAAGGGCGTCGATGTGGAGATCATCTGCGCGGCGTCGACAGACCAGGTCGAGTTGTACCCCGAGGCTCTGCTGAAGATCACTAAGCCCCAGAAGCTGCTTATCGGGCACTGGGAAGATTTTTTCGGGAACGATCCGCACCACCCACAATTGCTGCGCGCACAGAAAGGGGAAACCCCTCTGTTCGATCGCCTGAAAAAGCAATATCCCGAAGGCCAAGTCGTCGCACCCTATCCGCTTACCGACGTTGCTCTGCCACCTCTGCCAAAGCAGGAATAATATCCGCGCCGGCGGTAACCCGAAACTCTACTCGCGCCAGCGGATGACTGTACGGCTTTCCTGCTGCTGGCTGCTTTCTGGTATTGGCCTATGTCATCGGCATACCATCGTCGAAATCGGGGCTGAGTCCGATCTGGCAAACAGCATTGGCACTCCCTCGTGTTTGCCATTCGGAAGCCCGACTGCCCAATCTCGAACCAAACCACTGGGGAGCAGTCGGCGGCGATTCTGGCCGGCCAGGACAGCACACAGCATGCCGCCCTAACAGGTAGGGTTCTGCAGCTTGGGGCAGCGAGTCACCGGTGGCCCTTACGTTGCGGGATACCTCGTCGCTGCGGTACATCAAGCCACCCTGAGTTCGGCTCAGAGCTTTCCTTTGATCGCAGGTTTTATCGAAGTCGCCGGCTTAAACAAATCCTTTGTGGTTCTGTAAATGCCGAATTCGATGGGCTGCCCGCTGGTTACAGTGATGCTCATGACGTTCGAGTGAGCCCCGTAGTAGGAGTTTTTCCTGATCGTGGATTTGTACTGAAGTCCACCGTTGGATTCTGGCTTGGGGGGTTCGTAGTAGAACTCCAAGGGCCAGTCGGGTGTAAATTGGTTGATAGGACTGGACATGAGTTCCTGGATAACGACCCGGTTACCGTTGTTATCAGATATTTCCATGTCGGCGCAGTACGAGGTGTGCATGTCGCCGGTTAGGAATACAACATTGCTGATGCCATTCTTCAGTATGTGCCCTAGGATTTTTTCTCGTTGAGTCGTATAGGCTGGGGAGCACCATTTATCCTGCCCCGGATTCTTCACAACACCCACGAAGGGCACGCTGGTAACAATAAACTTAGTGTTGTTTTTGTACTGGGTCATCCAGGCGAGCAAGCTTTTGAGCTGCTTGTCATCGATCATCTGGTTTAGGCTGGATATGCGTGCGGTACGGGTATCCAGTACGAAGAATTGAACGTCGCCATAGTTGAAACTGTAGTAATACTGGTCCGGGGCGCCAAGTGTCAACGGGTTGTGGGAGTGCTGGAACTCCCAATAGGCTTTGAGTGCGATGCGCGGCAGGGTACTGCCGCTCCCCCCTCGATCATTTTCGAAGTCATTAATGATCTCGTGGTCGTCCAAGATCATGTAATGCGGTAACTCCGTTAGTACCCGCTTGGCGGGGACGCAGTCATCCCAAGCGTCCAGATACTTGTCCCGGTAATGCTCCAGACTGGCCTCAGGCTTGAGCGGAATATCGGCATATATCTGATCTCCGGCATGAATCATAAAACGCGCTTGGGTTTTTGCCGCGACTCTGGAGATGGTTACCCAGGACTCGTCTGGCTTTTCCAGGACGCCGAGTGAGTGCAGGTTGCAGGAGCCGAGCAGAAAGGTGAAAGGCTGCTTGTTCGTTTTCGGGAATGTCTTAAACCGGCCTTCGGTATAGGCTTCCCTAATGCGTGCTTCTGGCGGGTCTTTAAGTGATTTTGCAAAGGCAACTTTGATCTTGTAATCAGTATCAGCGGTCAATCCGTTGAATTCATGAACCGCGGTAAAAAACTCAGGCTCCTGGGTCTGGATAGAAATCTCATCCAGCTTCTTGTCGTTGGTAGGGTTGATTAACTGAACGAAAGCGACTGGCCAGCGTTGTGATGCTCTAATCCAGATTTTGGTGGTCGTGTCCGTAGTGTGTCCCAGAATAAGTCTCGACATTCGAATGTTCCTTTTGTAGGCGGTTCCATAGCGTGCCAAGACATTGCTAGCTTGGCCGAGATGCGCTGAGGACGCTACGAATCGAACAGCTTGTTCTGGTGAGCAAATAGCTTCGTTACATTGTCAAAAGCGCTCGTGAGGGAATTGTAGATTCCAAAATGGCGTATGCCAGTTTTCTCGGCGGATTCCTCGGAGCACCAGGGCTGGGGCACATTCAAGGCTGATTGATTCTCTGGTATGCCTGGCCGTTCGAGAACCGAGGGGGGGTTGCTATTTACCCCCTGCGGCGAAGGCGATGATTGAGCTACTTAAGCACAACTGTAGCCGCTTCTTCAGTGAAGTATGAGTCAAGAGAAGGCGTTTTCGAAGGGAACGGACGATCTTAGGAGACTCAGATTCGCCCAGATTCGTCGTGTTAGTTGAGCGCGCGCTTCTGGCCGTTCTCTGTCGATCATGGTAAAGCGTGCTGGTCAAATCCGATGCAATCGGTGGTCAGAACGAATGCAAATAACTGGTCAGGTCGAATGCAAACAGGTGGTCAAGTGGATTGCAATTTCGCAAATGACCGCTTTTCTGGCAGATACAACGAACTGCGCATCGAGACAAGAAAGGTCAGGAGCAGATCTACCTGCACGCCCAGCGCGACTGGGACGAGAACATCGAGCACGACCAGAAGATCCGCGTCGGCAATGAACGCCACGACACCGTCGAGCAAAACAGCTACACGGAATTCAAAGCCGAAGCCCGCGCCAACGACCACCTGACCGTGGGCGTCAACCAGCACATCAAGATCGGCACCGGCCAGTTCATCGACGCAGGCCAGGAAATCCACCTGAGCAGCGGCATGAAAGTGGTGATGGAAGCCGGCGCCGATAGCTTTATTAAGCCAAACTAAATACTCAATATTAAATCGTGCGCAGTTTTTATCCCCCATCGCAGACGGTAACAGGCATGAGCTTGTCTGGGGTAGGCTTCCAGTCGCATCCACTCAGCACGTAAACGAGTTTCTCTCAACACCTAGCAGACGGGGCCCGGCCTTAGCGATCACAAAGCAGTGCAGCTTGCCTCCATAACGACTATGGTGTGGGAGGTCGTCTGGCGATTCGCCCCATTGCTTGTATCCTAGATCGGAATAACGTCAACAATAGCTTACGAAAACCCTAAAATACCCGCTTACTGGCTAGAATTGCTGACACTATGAGACTACAAGCAAACACGGACCAAGTAATTGCGCAAACCATTGGCGAAAGAATTCAGGCACTCCGCTTGAAGAGGAATATCAGCCTAGAGGAGGTCGCTAAAAACGCAGCTATAAGCCGACAAACACTAAACCTCCTGCTCAATCACGGAAAAGGTACGGTAGCTAATTTGATTAGCGTGCTTCGAACGATTGATGCGCTTGAGCGCCTCAGTTCGTTGGTCGAGGAAGTCAGACCTAGCCCGCTACAGGTCATTCGCATGGAAGGTAAAAGAAGACAGCGCGCATCGGGCCGTCGACTTGCAGCTGACGGAAAAAAACTCAATTCCTTAATATCAAAAAAAGATACAGATTGGTGAGGTAAGGAGCAGTTCGCGAGTATTCTCTTCGCAAACTACCGGGACATAGGCAGAACTGCAACCCCATGCGCCGAAGCAAAAAATCAACTCACTAACCCTCGTAACTTACCGCCAAGCGCAACAAGCTAGTCATTACCTCCCCCTTCAAAAACCGCAACTTCACTTCCCTCTATACGATCCGAAATACAGCCACCTCCGCTAGAAATATAGCATCCTCCCCCTGAAACTCTATAAACATAGTAGTAACCACCGACCCCAAACTTACCCTTGGAGATACTTAGTAAGGGCTCCATCAACCAAGACCCGCTTTTATTAAAATATCCAGGACTAACTAACTGAACCCCCTCAATTTTCACCAACTCAGACTGAGAAGAAACCAAGCGTTCAAGACCAACAACATCAGACAGCATCAGCATATCTCGATATTTACCGTGTTTAGTCAGCTTAGCCAGTGTCACATAAAACCAGGGCTGATGAAGCCCATGCTCAATATAGCGCCACAGATGACAATCTGATCCGAAAGCCTCGCCAATCTGAATTTCAGCATCTGCGTAGGTACGAAACATATTATCACTCCAATTTATACTCTATCGAGTATAGCACTTTCATTCCTGTAAAGGCCTTATCGTTCCTTTTGCGAGTAATGCACATTGGAACTGAAATACGCATTTGGGCAGGCCCTGCGAGAACTCAGAATGAGCAAGGATCTGTCGCAGGAAAGCATAGGTGCAAGTCAGAGCTACGTGAGCGACGTTGAACGCGGCCTTAAGACCCCCTCTATCGAGAAGCTGGATGAATTCGCCTCGACCATCGGCATTCATCCCGTGACGATTCTTGCAAAAAGCTACCTAGTTAAAGATAGATCCCTGTCACCAGAAGACCTGATGGCACTGGTACGCAAAGAGCTCGGCATGGGTGATGTCTGAGCTGCAAACCGATAGGAAGGGCATCGCTCTCGCTTTCATCTATCAATATCGGGTAATGGCGCATCAAGCTTGTCTTTCGACATCCCATGCTTATAAGCATTGTATTGCCAACGAAGAAACTGCTCGAGCAATCTTGAGCTCTCAGCCCGAAGTCGATCATTTTCATTTTCGAGACGCTTAATTCGTTGCTCGGCAATACTCAGGCTTGCAGGCCTTTTACTCGCAACAAAACCGTTCTTTTGCTGCTCTTTTTTATGCACGAACGCAGCCTTTACTTGGCCATGCGAGCTAAGCGTCTGTCGAGTCGGCCGCCCACCAATGAGAGGTACCGCAGCATCACACAGCGCGTCCCAACTCAGCTTTCCTTCCCAGACATCGACGATGTTGACCAGGATTTCGATATCCCTGCGGGTCAAATGCTTAGCCATGATTCCCCCTAAATAGCGATCGTATTTCATCAAGAGCTGGCTCGCTTGACGATACTGGCGCAACAAGCTCTGAGGCATATGCGCGGGCAGCCAGTTCACGCTTCAGCGGGCTGAACTCCTGATCATTGCTCAAGCAAATCACCGATCCTATTGGAGTTTCTGGCGATTCAAGTATCTCGATGAGCTGACTGACCCGCTCCAAAGTTTTTTGTTGATGCTGGCTCCACCGATCTGCGCCGTACAAGCCGTCCTCACTTGCCTCTCGCGCCTTCTGTAACTGCTGGTGAATTCCATCGCGTTGCTGCATCAAGCGCTCTAATCTTTCATCATCCCCCTTGATACAAACCTGCTCAGTGCAGTTCAAGCAATCGCGGTGCTTCTGACATGGCAACATGGAGAAATCATGCACACAGAACCCATACTCGGTTACGTGAGCAATACCGTCGCCAATAGTATTCAGCTCAGTAAACGTCACCGGCATGTTCGCTTTGATTTTAGCGAGAACGCCCCCTACTCCAGCCTGCCGAGCCAGATCAACGTGTTCATCGTCGCTCATGTGGTTGTAGGTAGCGTTCTGATGGATGTTCGCGCGACCAGACCACTTGGCGAGATCTAGCTGGCCGAGATCCCCCCTTTGAGCAACCGTGTTCAAGAAGTGTCGCAACTGATGCGAAGTCATGGAAATTTCATTGCCACCTAGATTGGCGTAGCCATGGCGACGCCAGATATTGCTCTCTTGACCTGGGATATAATTCAGATCGGTCGTGAAGGTGCTTTTACCCGGCGTCCAAAGCAGCAAAGGACTGGTAGCACGATCAAGGTGCAACTCATGAAGGCGGAAGCAGCAAAGTGCTTGCGAATACCTGATATGCCGATCCTTGCTCTTCCAAGGCCAGCCTTCCGGTAGTTGGCTATGAGCAAACTTGTTCAGGAATGCCAAGGTCAAAGGCTCTCCCTTCGCCTTGAGCTCCTGATAGGGCTCATAACCTTTGAAGTACGGACCGACATTCAGGTGCTGTAGGGACAACCCAAGCGCCATTGCTGCCTGCTCATCCGTTAGGGGATCGAGCTCGCCAACATTTGGACAGCCCGCATGGCGATAGAACCTATCTGGCTGTGTTTCATACCAGGTGGCCAGCCTTCGACCTTCTTCAGACATCTCGGTCAGACGCCGCACAGCTTCGACGGCTATATCCTTTGTCACGGTTGAAATCCACTTGATGTCAGCGCCGTAACCTTTACCAGCATAGAAACGCAGACCAAGGCGCTCTACCCCTTTGCTGTCGACCTCTAGGTGCAAGCAGTTAATCGGTAAGTCCTGAACCTCACTGACACGTGATGGAGCGCACATCAATAACGCGAATATCGAAGTCGTGAAGCGATCTCTAGGAGCCTGAAGATTGTTTGCGAACATCTCCCCCATATACTCGAGCAAGCGCTGTTCGGGCATCTTTTCAGCTCGCTTCTTTTTCCCCTCAACGTCTGTTCGGTCTATTTCCTTGGGCTTAGAGATTGGGTTTCTCCAATTGATAGGCCTTGGAATGATTTTGCTTTCGTTGAGAAAATTAACGAGGTGAACCAGGCTACTGCCCGCTTGATATGCCGCCGACTTATACTCTCGGGCAACTTCAGCGGCCACATCCATAACTTGAATATCTGTTAGCGTGATATCCGCTCGCCCTTTGACTTGTAAAAGCGCTCTCTCGATGCAGCGAATCGCTTTAAACTCATTCTTGAGCTTGTTGGGTTTATGCCCCTGCTGGTAACGCACATACGCCTTGGCGAAAGGGACGATTTCGGAATTTAGTAGCTGGCTTTCGGTAAATCCACGAGCCGGGGCCCCTATAACGGTGAAATTACCAACCCTTGGCCAGGTGTCGCGCTCCCACTCGAGATCAGCCCCGAATACCGTAAGCCTGTCACGACACATCTCAATGAAATCACTGAGATTGGTTTTGGCATCGATTACATGCTTCGGTTTGAACAGGAGGAGTTCAGCCACGAGCGACCTCCTTTTTCATCGAAATACAGCGGTTAACCACATCGCTTACGGCAAGAATCAATCGGTCGTTTACGGAAGCGATTTTCCTGTCTTCCGTCCGCTCCATGACCTTGTCGCGCTCATTGATCAAGCCCTCCAGGACAGCTTCATGTGGACCGTCCAACCACGGCTGGAAGTGACTGCAGGTGTAACAAGCAACGGGGGCAAGGGCGCCGCAAAAACCATAACTACCGCAGGTGCCAAGGTTTACAGCACCATTGGAAATTCTGCTGTTTGGGTCATCTCCGCGCTTCGCGTCTCTCTCAGACACAACAAGCACGCCTTGAAAGGCTTGTGCGATGGGCGCCAGTTGCAACGCAACCGCTTTATCAATTCGCTCGACAATCTCAGGAATGTTCCGGACGTACACTCCAACGTTTTGAGTATCGGAATGATCAAGTGCTTCTGCAATGACGAACTCGCCCCTGCCTTCTCTGGCTAAATTAGAACCCAGCGTATAACGAAAGCGGGTCGGATTCAGGCGCAGCAATCCCCCTGTGCGCTCACTGAAAACGCCCGTCGTTTTTGCCACCAGATCCATCGACTCCTTCACTGAGGCGCTGGGTGCGTGCAAACGATCTCCAACCAATTGGCTTCTGAGATCGGATCGCGCGTCTAACGCACCCATTGCTGGAAATAGCGGCAGCTCCCCCACCAAGTCCAGCGGAACCTCTCTTCCCAGCCTACGGGCAAATGCATGCTGAACCTGTATGGCTTGCTGCTGCAGAAGTAGCCAGAGGTCTTCGACTATCGCGAACTCTTTGAAAGATGTACGCCAGGACTGATTACGCTGCTTGGCACGGGGAAAACTGATGAAGTATCTGTCTGATCGACAAATAAGATCACACAATCTCAATCCAGTAATCTGGCTAGGTCGCCGCCCAGTCATCGTTAGTATCAGTGCATAACACGCATCAAGCAGCGACAAGCGATTTCCCACATAGTCCCTAATGGTTGCGGCTGTAATGCCTTCCATTTCGATATCAGTCAGCGGTCCGTTGTCGGGACACATTGATTGAACCGCATAGCCCTTTTCATTCCCTTTGAGCGTCCATTTGTCCAGTAGGATTAGTGCGTCTTTAGGAATACCTGAATATCCGAGTCTGTCCCACTGCCTGATGAGTCCACGCAGTGTCCCCAAATACCATTCCAATTTCGCGTCCAGCGAAGAGCGGTACGAAATCAAAGACTCGACACTGAAAATGGGATGCCCCAGCGTCGACTCAACATAGTGTTTGTATCGCTCAAATAGGTTCCGCGCGTGCGACGGCGCACTAGTCTGCGCATAAAACGCTAGCACATGCCGGAAGGAGAGAAACATCTCAGTACTCAGAAGTTTCGCCAGAGCAAACATTGGGATGTCTATATCCCGGTTCAGCTTCCATCGCTCACCATCAAGCCTTACTAAATAACCGTCCCTTGAGTAAAACTCTCCATTGGCACGTGCGTACGATGTGAGCACGTTCATATGGCACCGTCCCTAAAAGTCTTACCAAGATGCTTATATTGAAGTTCAAGAACTGCCTTACCTGCCTGTTCTTTGACATGCCTACGGTTGTAGGTTGCCGCGGTACCAGAAGTCTCACTCCAACCCATTAGATATGAACGAATCTTTTCTTCGCGCTGAGGCGTGATGCCTTGAATTTCGCAGATTTTCGAGAAAGAATGGTTCCAATGATGGCGTAGCGAATGAGCGTGAATATCGCTATTACCTTCGACGATATTTTTCAGCGCCCCCATGAATTTACCAAACCCGGCGTTCGATAACGGTAGCCCCTGCGAACTTCCCGATTTATGCGTTACGAAGAGATAGCCGTGCTTTTTGGCGCCAGGTACCTTACTTCTGTGACTGAGTACATAGCTATAAATCTGATCTGCAAGTTCAGGCATTAACGGGAAGACCCGCTCCCGCGTCTTTGCGACTGGCTGATAGGCCCTCGCATCCCCCTTTGAATCTGGGCGCCTGACGACCTTCATTGTGTTCATTCCAAAGTCGATGTCTTCAACTTTTAGATTTAACAACTCACCACGGCGTAGTCCTGTGATACGGAGAATGGAGAACATCAACGCGTTACGTACCTGGACGGCATATTCTCGTACCGGGTTGTTGTCTGCCCCTGGCCTCAACGTAATTTCGAGCCTATCAAGCACCGAGTCATCCAGATATTTGTCTTCTCGACTAACATTGGATTTATTCGACGTCTTCGGTCGGTTGGCCTTGATCTGCGACACCATTCGCTCAACACCATCATGGCTCGAAATAGAGGCCGGTAGATTCTGGTCTGCGAGAAAACCCAGATAGTCCGCAATTACTGACATCCGCGCGTACTGATTGCCCTTACTTACGGTTCGCACCCTGCGGGAAATTGAAACGACACTCCCCCCATCCTCATCGGCCAAGGGCTTCTGCATGAAATCACGCAACGAATGGATTTCGTGACTCAGCAGCAGCTCACCACATGAAAAACGCGATTCGACATCAATGCTGTAATACCTCTGCCATGCATACATGGCTTTGAGGGCACTAAGTGCGCTTTGAATTGTATTCAGAGCTAATGAGCGTCCGCGCATGTGCACGGTTATGTAGAGCGCTGGGTAAAACAGAGGCATACCGAGTTCATCGACAAGAACGATGAGGCGCTCACCATTTGAGGACTTAACCCTGCGGAGAGACAGGTTCATAGCAGACACCTATTCTTTACATTTTTACAGGGTAGTACCTCCTCAGAAATTGCTCAGAATATTTTTAACACCCATAAAACACGAAGCCCCCGCATGGCGGGGGCTTCGAGGCTAAACCTTACAAAAAAGTCTAAGGTATGCGCTAGAACGGAATATCGTCATCGAAGCTGTCGTCGAAGTTCTGCGCCGGCTGTGGCGAGGACTGCTGAGGCGCTGGACGCGATTCGCGTTGTGGCGCCTGCGAAGGCTGTGGACGCGACTGCTGCGGACGTGGCGCGGAGTTGCCCATGCCCTGGCCCTGGTCGCCCTGAGGACGGCCGCCCAGCAGCTGCATGGTGCCCTGCATGTCGACGATGATTTCAGTGGTGTAACGCTTGATGCCGTCTTTTTCCCACTCGCGGGTCTGCAGCTTGCCTTCGATGTAGACCTGCGAACCTTTGCGCAGGTACTCGCCGGCGATTTCCGCGACCTTGCCGAACATCGATACACGGTGCCACTCGGTCTTCTCGACCTTCTGGCCGGTCTGCTTGTCGGTCCATTGTTCGCTGGTGGCCAGACTCAGGTTGGTCACGGCGTTACCGTTAGGCAGGTAGCGAACTTCAGGATCCTGGCCGCAAGTGCCGACCAATATGACTTTGTTAACCCCACGGGCCATAACGTTCTCCTAGGCTTCGCACGCCGATCGGGCTGGGTTGACCAGCTGCTCGAGGGTCGCGCGATCCAATAATTCGGTGTCCAATTTGATGTAAATGGCGGCCTCTTCGGCCACCATCACTGCATCTGTTACCCCAACAACGGCCTTCAGGCGCTCGACCAGACCGGCTTCGCGGATCGCTTCGGGCGATAACGGCAAGCGCAGGCTCGTCACGTAAGGTGGTTCGCGCATGGTAACAGCAAAGGCCAGCCAGAGTGCAGCCAACCCTGCGCAACCCAGGAATACAACCGACAAACCGCCATGCTGGAACAACCAGCCGCCGAGAATGCCGCCCAGCGCCGAACCGAGGAACTGGCTGGTGGAATAGACCCCCATGGCCGTGCCCTTGCCGCCGGCCGGTGAAACCTTGCTGATCAGCGACGGCAGCGAAGCTTCCAACAGGTTGAACGCGGTGAAGAACACCACCGTGCCGATCACCAGCGCCTGCAGGCTGTCGCCGAACTCCCAGAAGAATAGCTCGGTGAGCAGCAGCGTACTGACCGCGCCCAGCAGAACTCGTTTCATTTTGCGTTTCTTCTCGCCGTAGATGATGAACGGGATCATGGCGAAGAAGGAGATCAACAGCGCGGTGAGGTAGACCCACCAGTGCTGTTCCTTGGGCAGGCCGGCTTTTTCCACCAGGGCCAGCGGCAAGGCGACGAAGCTCGACATCAGCATTGCGTGCAACACGAAGATACCAAGATCCAGGCGCAGCAGGTCCGGGTGCTTGAGCGTCGGCAACAGCGCCTGGCGCGCGACCCCGGACTCACGGTGCTGCAATGGGCCGGTCGAGCGCGGCACCATGAAGGCAACGATGAAAATGCCCAGCAGCGCCATGCCGCCGGTGGCAAAGAACAACCCGGACAAACCGAAACTGCGGGTCAGCAGTGGGCCGACCACCATGGCCACGGCAAAGGACAGGCCGATGGTCATGCCGATCATGGCCATGGCCTTGGTGCGGTGCTGCTCGCGGGTCAGGTCCGACAACAGCGCCATGACTGCCGCGGAAATAGCCCCGGCGCCCTGCAGGATGCGCCCGGCGATCACGCCCCAGATCGAATCGGCGTTGGCCGCCAGCACACTGCCCAGGGCAAAGACGATCAACCCCAGGTAAATCACCGGACGACGGCCGATACGGTCGGAAATGATCCCGAACGGGATCTGGAAAATCGCCTGGGTCAGGCCGTAAGCGCCGATCGCCAACCCGATCAGGGCCGGGGTCGCTCCCGCCAGGTCCATCCCATAGGTCGCCAGGACCGGCAACACCATGAACATGCCAAGCATACGGAAGGCGAACACCAGGGCCAGACCGCTTGCCGCGCGGGTCTCGGCGCCACTCATGCGCTCGCTGTGGGGATCATGCATGGAAAAACCTCGTGTGAACCGGCGGCGATTCTACCAGTCCGATCGATTGACGGGGTATATGGCGACGCTTTGCCGCGCAGGTTTCATCTACGGCCGCACAGACCTCATTTGATAGTGTGCATCCATCCAGTATTTGCCCTTATACTCCTACGTTTTCGACGCCCGCCGAGCGAGGCCACTTTGGACAAGATCCTGATTCGTGGGGCCCGAACCCACAACCTGAAGAACATCGACCTGACCCTGCCACGGGACAAACTGATCGTCATCACCGGCCTGTCCGGATCCGGCAAATCGTCCCTGGCGTTCGATACGCTGTATGCCGAAGGCCAGCGCCGTTATGTCGAGTCGCTGTCGGCCTATGCCCGGCAATTCCTGTCGATGATGGAAAAACCCGACGTCGACACCATCGAAGGTTTGTCGCCGGCAATTTCCATCGAGCAGAAATCCACCTCGCACAACCCGCGCTCCACCGTGGGCACCATCACCGAGATCTACGACTACCTGCGCCTGCTGTATGCCCGCGTGGGTACGCCACGCTGCCCGGATCACGATATCCCGCTGGAAGCCCAGACCGTCAGCCAGATGGTCGACCTGGTGCTGGCCCAGCCGGAAGGCAGCAAGCTGATGCTGCTGGCGCCGGTGATTCGCGAGCGCAAGGGCGAGCACCTGTCGGTCTTCGAGGAACTGCGCGCCCAGGGCTTCGTCCGCGCCCGGGTCAACGGCAAGCTCTACGAGCTGGATGAGCTGCCGAAGCTGGATAAACAGAAGAAGCACTCGATCGATGTGGTGGTCGACCGCTTCAAAGTCCGCGCCGACCTGCAGCAGCGTCTGGCCGAGTCGTTCGAGACCGCGCTGAAGCTGGCCGACGGTATTGCCCTGGTGGCGCCGATGGACGACGAGCCCGGCGAAGAAATCATCTTCTCCGCGCGCTTCGCCTGCCCGATCTGCGGCCACGCCATCAGCGAACTGGAACCCAAGCTGTTCTCCTTCAACAACCCGGCCGGTGCCTGCCCGACCTGTGACGGCCTGGGGGTCAAGCAGTTCTTCGACATCAAGCGCCTGGTCAATGGCGAGCTGACCCTGGCCGAAGGGGCGATTCGCGGCTGGGACAGGCGCAACGTCTATTACTTCCAGATGCTCGGCTCGCTGGCGTCGCATTACGGTTTCAGCCTGGAAGTACCGTTCAACCAGCTGCCGGCCGACCAGCAGAAGGTCATCCTCAACGGCAGCGGCACGCAGAACGTCGACTTCAAGTACCTCAACGATCGTGGCGATATCGTCAAGCGCTCGCACCCGTTCGAAGGCATAGTGCCGAACCTGGAACGTCGCTACCGCGAGACCGAATCGGCCACCGTGCGCGAGGAGCTGGCCAAGTTCCTCAGCACCCAGCCGTGCCCGGATTGCCGTGGCACCCGCCTGCGTCGCGAAGCGCGCCACGTGTGGGTCGGCGAGAAGACGTTGCCGGCCGTTACCAGCCTGCCGATCGGCGATGCCACCGATTACTTCGGCACTTTGTCTCTGACCGGACGCCGTGGCGAGATCGCCGACAAGATCCTCAAGGAGATCCGCGAGCGCCTGCAGTTCCTGGTCAACGTCGGCCTGGATTACCTGACCCTGGATCGCAGCGCCGATACCCTGTCCGGCGGCGAGGCACAGCGTATTCGTCTGGCCAGCCAGATCGGCGCCGGCCTGGTGGGGGTGATGTACATCCTCGACGAACCCTCCATCGGCCTGCACCAGCGCGACAATGATCGCCTGCTGGGTACCCTGAAACACCTGCGGGATATCGGCAATACGGTGATCGTGGTCGAACACGACGAGGACGCCATTCGCCTGGCCGACTATGTGGTGGACATCGGCCCGGGCGCCGGCGTGCATGGCGGACAGATCGTCGCCGAGGGCACTCCCGACGAGGTGATGTCCCATCCCGACTCGCTGACCGGCAAATACCTGTCAGGGCGCGTGAAAATCGCCGTGCCGGCCAAGCGTACGCCGCGCAACAAGAAGCTTTCACTGTCCCTCAAGGGGGCTCGCGGCAACAACTTGCGCAACGTCGACCTGGAGATTCCGATCGGCCTGCTGACCTGCGTGACCGGTGTCTCCGGCTCGGGCAAGTCGACCCTGATCAACAATACCCTGTTCCCCCTCAGCGCCACGGCGCTGAACGGCGCGACTACGCTGGAAGCCGCTGCGCACGACAGCATCAATGGCCTGCAGCACCTGGATAAGGTGGTGGATATCGATCAGAGTCCGATCGGTCGCACCCCGCGCTCCAACCCAGCGACCTACACCGGGCTGTTCACGCCGATCCGCGAACTGTTTGCCGGGGTACCCGAGTCGCGCTCGCGCGGCTACGGCCCGGGCCGCTTCTCCTTCAACGTCAAGGGCGGACGCTGCGAAGCCTGCCAGGGCGACGGCCTGATCAAGGTGGAAATGCACTTCCTACCGGACATCTACGTACCGTGCGATGTGTGCAAGAGCAAGCGCTACAACCGCGAAACCCTTGAGATCAAATACAAGGGCAAGAGCATCCACGAGGTCCTGGAAATGACCATCGAGGAAGCGCGGGAGTTCTTCGATCCGGTGCCGGCGCTGGCGCGCAAGCTGCAGACGCTGATGGACGTGGGGCTTTCCTACATCAAGCTGGGGCAGTCGGCGACGACCTTGTCCGGCGGAGAGGCGCAGCGGGTCAAGCTGTCTCGCGAGCTGTCCAAGCGTGACACCGGCAAGACCCTCTACATCCTCGACGAGCCAACCACCGGCCTGCACTTTGCCGATATCCAGCAGTTGCTGGACGTTCTGCATCGCCTGCGTGACCACGGCAACACCGTGGTGGTGATCGAGCACAACCTGGACGTGATCAAGACCGCCGACTGGCTGGTGGACCTGGGGCCGGAAGGTGGTTCCAAAGGCGGACAGATCATTGCCGAGGGTACGCCGGAGCAGTTGGCAGAAATGCCGCAATCCCATACCGGCTACTACCTCAAGCCACTGCTGACCCGCGACCGGGCCTGAGCCCAATGAAAAAGCCCCTGCCATTGTGAAATGACAGGGGCTTTTTTGTGCTCGTCAGTCCTGCATTTGCCTGCAGGCGCCGACTAAAGCATCAGAACTGCGACTGCAGATAGTTTTCCAGACCGATCGACTTGATCAGGCCCAACTGCTTTTCCAGCCAGTAGGTATGGTCTTCTTCGGTATCGGCCAACTGCACACGCAGGATGTCGCGGCTGACATAGTCCTTGTGCTTCTCGCACAGTTCGATGCCTTTGCACAGTGCAGCGCGGACCTTGTACTCCAGGCGCAGGTCGGCGGCGAACATGTCTGGCACGGTGGTACCGATATCCAGATCGTCAGGGCGCATGCGTGGCGTGCCCTCGAGCATCAGGATGCGACGCATCAATGCATCGGCGTGTTGAGTCTCTTCTTCCATCTCGTGATTGATGCGCTCGTAGAGCTTGCTGAAGCCCCAGTCTTCATACATGCGCGAATGGATGAAATATTGGTCACGCGCCGCCAGTTCGCCCGTCAGCAACGTGTTGAGGTAATCGATTACGTCCGGGTGACCTTGCATCGCCCTACATCTCCCTGCTTGAAAGTCTGTATTTTGAACCAAGCTGACTTGCAGGTCACTGTAAAAACGCCAACAAAGTGAAGATTTTCAGAGAAAATTAGCCGAAAAAACGCAAAAACCGCCCAAATGAGGGTGGTTCTGCTTCTCGTTTAGACTTAGTTAAGCTGTACGCCCAACGCCTTTGCGATTCCCTCTCCATAAGCCGGGTCAGCCTTGAAGAAATGCTGCAGTTGACGCTGGACCACATCCGAACTGACACCCGCCATTGCACCGGCGATATTGTTGATCAACAGGGCTTGCTGCTGATCATTCATCAGGCGGAACAGAGCGCCCGCATGGCTGTAGTAGTCGGTGTCTTCGCGGTGATCGTAACGATCCGCCGCACCGCTGAGGGCCAGCGCCGGCTCCGCGTAGCGAGGAGCCTGCTTCGGCGCATCGGCGTAGCTGTTCGGCTCGTAGTTCGGTGCCGCGCCACCATTGCTGCCAAAGGCCATGGAGCCATCACGCTGGTAGCTGTTCACCGGGCTGCGTGGGGCGTTGACCGGCAGTTGCTGGTGGTTGGTGCCGACACGATAGCGATGAGCGTCGGCGTAAGCGAATACGCGGCCTTGCAGCATGCGGTCCGGCGACAGGCCGACGCCTGGCACCATGTTGCTAGGACCAAAGGCAGCCTGCTCGACTTCTGCGAAGTAGTTCAGCGGGTTGCGGTTCAATTCCAGCTCACCGACCTCGATCAGCGGGAACTCCTTCTGTGACCAGGTCTTGGTCACGTCGAACGGGTTCTCGTAGTGAGCGGCAGCCTCAGCCTCGGTCATGATCTGAATGCATACGCTCCATTTCGGGAAGTCGCCGCGCTCGATCGCGTTGAACAGGTCACGTTGGGCGTAATCCGGATCAGTACCCGCCAGGCGGGCAGCCTCGGCCGGTGCCAGGTTCTTGATGCCCTGCTGGGTCTTGTAGTGCCATTTCACCCAGTGACGCTCGCCCTTGGCGTTGATCAAGCTGTAGGTGTGGCTACCGAAGCCGTGCATATGACGATAGCCGTCCGGAATCCCGCGATCCGAGAACAGGATGGTGACTTGGTGTAGTGCCTCGGGAGAGTGTGACCAGAAGTCCCACATGGCCTGGCCGCTCTTCAGGTTGCTCTGCGGCAGACGCTTCTGGGTGTGGATAAAGTCGGGAAACTTCAGTGGATCGCGAATGAAGAACACAGGCGTGTTGTTGCCGACGATGTCCCAGTTACCTTCTTCGGTATAGAACTTCAGGGCAAAACCGCGCGGGTCGCGTTCGGTATCAGCCGAACCACGCTCGCCACCTACGGTGGAGAACCGCAGGAAGGTAGGAGTCTGCTTACCCACGGACTCGAAAAGCTTGGCGCTGGTGTATTCGGTGATGTCGCGGGTCACAGTGAAAGTGCCATAGGCACCCGAGCCCTTGGCGTGTACGCGACGCTCAGGAATGTTTTCACGGTTGAAGTGGGCAAGCTTCTCGATCAGGTGAAAATCATCGAGCAGCAGCGGGCCACGAGGGCCAGCAGAACGGGAATTCTGGTTATCGGCGACTGGAGCGCCACTTGCGGTGGTAAGCGTTTTGTTTTGGCTCATGCTCAATCTTCCTCTGTCAGTCTTGGAACTGCCGGCTAATCGGCTGACGAGGAGTATCGACCATCAAGATGACAGCATCAAATGCATTAAATGATTGCTATCGATAGAGATTTTCTAATACAGCAGACACAAAAAACCGGGCACTAGGCCCGGTTCTTTGTATTTGACGTCTTACTCAGCGGATACAGCTTCACCGCCGACAGCACGATCAACCAACTCGACGTACGCCATAGGCGCGTTGTCGCCAGCGCGGAAACCGCACTTGAGGATGCGCAGGTAACCACCCTCACGGGTAGCGTAACGCTTGCCCAGGTCGTTGAAGAGCTTACCAACGATAGCTTTCGAACGAGTACGGTCGAAAGCCAGACGGCGGTTAGCCAGGCTGTCTGTCTTGGCCAAAGTGATCAGCGGCTCAGCAACGCGGCGCAGTTCTTTAGCTTTCGGCAGTGTAGTTTTGATCAGCTCGTGCTCGAACAGCGACACCGCCATGTTTTGGAACATGGCCTTGCGGTGCGAGCTGGTGCGGCTCAGGTGACGACCACTTTTACGATGACGCATGGTTCATTCCTTACCAAACACAACGTTCGGTGATTACGACGATCAGGCAGTCGCCTTGTCGTCCTTCTTAAGACTTGCAGGCGGCCAGTTGTCGAGGCGCATGCCGAGGGACAGACCGCGGGAGGCCAGAACGTCCTTGATTTCGGTCAAGGATTTCTTGCCAAGGTTCGGAGTCTTCAACAGTTCTACTTCGGTACGCTGAATCAGGTCGCCGATGTAGTAAATGTTTTCCGCCTTAAGGCAGTTAGCCGAACGTACAGTCAGTTCCAGATCGTCAACCGGGCGAAGCAGGATCGGATCGATCTCGTCTTCCTGCTCGATTACCACTGGCTCACTGTCACCTTTGAGGTCGACGAACGCAGCCAACTGCTGTTGCAGGATGGTTGCAGCACGACGAATAGCCTCTTCAGGATCCAGAGTACCGTTGGTTTCCAGATCAATAACCAGCTTGTCCAGGTTGGTACGCTGCTCGACACGGGCGTTTTCCACCACGTATGCGATACGGCGAACCGGGCTGAACGAAGAGTCAAGCTGCAAGCGACCGATGCTGCGGCTTTCGTCTTCATCGCTCTGACGCGAGTCTGCCGGTTCATAACCACGACCACGAGCTACTACGAGCTTCATGTTCAGGGCGCCGTTAGACGCCAGGTTAGCGATTACGTGATCGGGGTTAACGATCTCGACATCATGATCCAGCTGAATATCGGCAGCGGTAACCACCCCCGAACCCTTCTTCGACAAGGTCAGCGTAACTTCGTCACGGCCGTGCAGCTTGATAGCCAGACCTTTAAGGTTCAACAGGATTTCAATTACGTCTTCCTGTACACCTTCGATGGCGCTGTACTCGTGGAGCACACCGTCAATCTCGGCCTCGACTACTGCACAGCCGGGCATTGAGGACAACAGGATGCGGCGCAGCGCGTTGCCCAGGGTGTGGCCAAAACCACGCTCGAGAGGCTCGAGGGTGATCTTGGCGCGGGTTGGACTGACAACCTGCACATCAATATGGCGGGGTGTCAGGAACTCATTTACCGAAATCTGCATGGATGCACCTATTTTCTAGCCCTTACTTGGAGTAGAGCTCGACAATCAGGCTTTCGTTGATGTCGGCGGACAGATCACTGCGAGCTGGAACGTTCTTGAAAACGCCCGACTTCTTCTCAGTGTCTACTTCTACCCATTCTACGCGGCCACGTTGGGCACACAGATCGAGAGCTTGGACAATGCGAAGTTGGTTTTTTGCTTTCTCGCGAACAGCAACCACGTCACCAGCACGAACCTGGTAGGACGGAACGTTAACGGTCTGACCGTTTACGCTGATCGACTTGTGCGATACCAGCTGACGGGATTCGGCACGAGTCGAACCGAAGCCCATACGGTATACAACGTTGTCCAGACGGCATTCGAGCAGTTGCAGCAGGTTTTCACCGGTTGCACCCTTCTTGCCAGCAGCTTCTTTGTAGTAGCCGCTGAATTGACGCTCGAGAACGCCGTAGATACGACGGACCTTCTGCTTTTCACGCAGTTGGGTGCCGTAGTCGGACTGGCGACCGCGGCGCTGGCCGTGGATACCAGGTGCTGCTTCGATGTTGCACTTGGATTCGATAGCGCGCACGCCGCTCTTCAGGAAGAGATCGGTGCCTTCGCGACGAGCCAGTTTGCATTTTGGACCAATGTAACGAGCCATTCTTTACAATCTCCTGGATTACACGCGGCGCTTCTTCGGCGGACGGCACCCGTTATGCGGGATTGGCGTCACGTCGGTGATGCTGGCGATCTTGTAGCCACAGCCGTTCAAAGCGCGGACTGCGGATTCACGACCTGGACCTGGGCCCTTGACGTTAACGTCGAGGTTTTTCAGGCCATATTCCAGCGCAGCTTGACCAGCACGCTCAGCAGCTACTTGAGCAGCGAACGGGGTGGACTTGCGGGAACCGCGGAAACCCGAACCACCGGAGGTTGCCCAGGAAAGAGCGTTACCTTGACGGTCGGTGATGGTCACGATGGTGTTGTTGAAAGACGCGTGGATGTGGGCGATGCCATCAACCACTGTCTTTTTAATCTTTTTACGAGGACGAGCAGCAGGTTTTGCCATGACTAAATTCCTGTCGATTCGCTGGTGCGATTACTTGCGGATCGGCTTACGCGGACCTTTGCGAGTACGCGCGTTGGTCTTGGTACGCTGACCGCGCACTGGAAGACCACGACGATGGCGCAGACCGCGGTAGCAGCCCAGATCCATCAAGCGTTTGATTTTCATGTTGATTTCGCGACGCAGGTCACCTTCAGTGGTGAACTTCGCCACTTCGCCACGCAGCTGTTCAATTTGCTCGTCGCTCAGATCCTTGATCTTTGCGGCTGGGTTGACCCCAGTCTCTGCACAGATTTTCTGCGCAGTCGTGCGACCAACACCATAGATGTAGGTCAGCGAGATAACAGTATGCTTGTTATCTGGAATGTTAACGCCTGCAATACGGGCCATTCAGTGGGACTCCAATTGACAGCTACCTACGCCCCGGAAGCCAAGAAATAGGGCGCGAGATAATATCGCTGTAATAACAAATAATCAACCCAGCAGCGCACTAGCTGCTGGGCTTGAAGCACAATCACACTCAGCCTTGGCGCTGTTTGTGACGCGGTTCCGCGCTGCAAATTACTCGAACAACACCTTCGCGGCGAATAATCTTGCAGTTACGGCACAGCTTTTTCACCGATGCACGAACTTTCATCACCAACTCCTCGAACCTTATGGGTCAGCGCAGCATGCCGCTGCCGTAACCCTTCAGGTTGGCTTTCTTCATCAGGGATTCGTACTGGTGCGAAACGAGGTGCGATTGTACTTGCGACATAAAGTCCATAACAACCACGACCACGATCAGCAACGAGGTCCCGCCAAGGTAGAACGGAACGTTTGCTGCAACCACCAGGAACTGGGGCAACAGGCAGACGGCCGTCATATATAGAGCACCGAACATGGTCAAGCGGGTCAGAACGCCATCAATGTAGCGCGCAGACTGCTCACCTGGACGGATGCCCGGAATAAAGGCACCGGACTTCTTCAGGTTTTCCGCTACGTCTTTCGGATTGAACATCAACGCCGTATAGAAGAAGCAGAAGAAAATAATCCCTGCACTAAACAGCAGAATATTCAACGGCTGACCAGGAGCGATCGACTGCGAGATGTCCTGCAACCAGCCCATACCTTCAGACTGACCGAACCAGGCACCCAACGAAGCCGGGAACAGCAAAATGCTGCTCGCGAAAATAGCAGGAATAACGCCTGCCATATTCACTTTCAGCGGCAAGTGGCTAGTCTGCGCAGCAAACACCTTACGGCCCTGCTGACGCTTGGCATAGTGAACAGCAATACGACGCTGGCCACGCTCAATGAACACCACAAAACCGATAATCGCTACTGCCAGCAAACCGATGGCAACCAGGGCAAAAATGTTGATATCACCCTGACGCGCAGACTCGAAAGACTGCCCGATCGCTCTCGGAAGACCGGCGACGATACCTGCGAAAATCAACATCGAGATACCGTTGCCAACACCACGCTCAGTAATCTGCTCACCCAGCCACATCATGAACATCGCACCAGCCACAAAAGTGGATACCGCGACGAAATGGAAGCCAAAGTCACCAGTGAACGCAACGCCCTGCCCCGCCAGGCCAACGGACATGCCGATGGCCTGAACAAGAGCTAGGACGACAGTGCCGTAGCGGGTGTACTGGCTGATCTTGCGACGGCCAGCTTCACCTTCCTTCTTCAACTGCTCCAGCTGCGGGCTGACGGCGGTCATCAGCTGCATGATGATCGATGCCGAGATGTACGGCATGATCCCCAGTGCAAAGATACTCATCCGTTCCAGCGCGCCGCCGGAAAACATGTTGAACAAGCTAAGAATGGTCCCCTCATTCTGTCGAAACAGGTCTGCGAGTCGGTCAGGGTTGATACCTGGAACCGGGATGTGTGCGCCTATTCGGTAGACGATAATCGCCAAGAACAGAAAACGCAGACGAGCCCAGAGTTCAGACATACCGCCTTTGCCGAGCGCAGAGAGAGCACCTTGCTTAGCCATTTATTCCTCGAACTTGCCGCCAGCTGCTTCGATAGCCGCACGCGCACCTTTGGTGGCTGCGATGCCCTTGATAGTCACAGCGCGAGTAACTTCGCCGGACAGCATGATTTTCACACGCTGTACGTTTTGGTTAATCACGTTGGCATCTTTCAGGGACTGCACGGTGACGATGTCGCCTTCCACTTTAGCCAGCTCGGACAGACGCACTTCTGCGCGGTCCATGGCCTTCAGGGATACGAAACCGAACTTTGGCAGGCGACGATGCAGCGGCTGTTGACCGCCTTCAAAGCCTGGAGCAATGGTGCCACCGGAGCGGGAAGTCTGACCTTTGTGACCACGGCCACCAGTCTTACCCAAACCACTACCGATACCACGGCCCGGACGATGCTTTTCGCGACGGGAACCCGGCGCTGGACTCAGATCATTGAGTTTCATCGATTAACCCTCGACACGCAGCATGTAGTAAGCCTTGTTGATCATCCCGCGGTTCTCGGGAGTATCCTGGACTTCTACAGTGTGACCGATGCGACGCAGACCCAGACCCTTAACGCACAGTTTGTGGTTAGGGATACGGCCGGTCATGCTTTTGATCAGCGTTACTTTAACGGTAGCCATGATCAGATGATCTCCTGGACGCTTTTGCCACGCTTAGCGGCAATGGATTCAGGGGACTGCATTGCTTTCAAACCCTTGAAGGTGGCGTGAACCACGTTTACTGGGTTAGTCGAGCCGTAGCACTTGGCCAGAACGTTCTGAACGCCAGCAACTTCGAGGACAGCACGCATAGCGCCGCCAGCGATGATACCGGTACCTTCAGAAGCAGGCTGCATATACACCTTCGAAGCACCGTGAGCGGACTTCATTGCGTACTGCAGGGTAGTGCCGTTCAGATCAACTTGGATCATGTTGCGGCGAGCAGCTTCCATTGCCTTCTGGATCGCAGCAGGCACTTCACGCGACTTGCCACGGCCGAAGCCAACGCGACCTTTACCATCACCAACCACGGTCAACGCGGTGAAAGTGAAGATACGGCCGCCTTTTACGGTTTTGGCTACGCGGTTAACTTGAACCAGCTTCTCAATGTAGCCTTCGTCGCGCTTTTGGTCGTTATTTGACATAACTTAGAACTCCAGCCCAGCTTCACGAGCAGCATCAGCCAGCGCCTTGACGCGGCCGTGGTACTTGAAGCCAGAGCGGTCGAAAGCCACCTGCGAGACGCCAGCGGCTTTTGCACGCGTAGCGACCAGCTGGCCAACCTTAGTGGCCGCGTCGATGTTGCCAGTGGCGCCATCACGCAGTTCTTTATCCAAAGTCGAGGCACTTGCCAGGACCTTGTTGCCGTCGGCCGAAATGACCTGGGCGTAGATGTGCTGCGAAGAGCGGAACACGCAGAGACGCACGACTTCGAGTTCGTGCATTTTCAGGCGTGCTTTGCGAGCGCGACGCAGTCGAGTAACTTTTTTGTCGGTCATTTGCTATGCCCTACTTCTTCTTGGCTTCTTTACGACGGACGACTTCGTCCGCGTAGCGCACACCTTTACCTTTGTAAGGCTCTGGCGGACGGAAGTCGCGGATCTCAGCGGCCACTTGACCTACCAGCTGCTTGTCGATGCCCTTGATCAGGATATCGGTCTGGCTAGGAGTCTCAGCGGTGATGCCTTCCGGCAGCTCGTAGTCCACTGGATGCGAGAAGCCAAGGGCCAAGTTCAGCACTGTGCCTTTTGCTTGTGCCTTGTAACCAACACCGACCAGCTGGAGCTTGCGCTCGAAGCCTTGGCTTACGCCTTGGACCATGTTGTTTACCAACGCACGAGTGGTACCGGCCATTGCGCGAGTTTGTTGGTCGCCATTGCGAGCAGCGAAACGCAGCTCACCAGCTTCCTGAACAATTTCAACGGACGAGTGTACGTTCAGTTCGAGAGTGCCCTTGGCACCCTTCACCGAAAGCTGTTGGCCGGCGAATTTAACTTCAACACCAGCTGGCAGCTTAACGGGGTTCTTAGCGACGCGAGACATGCTTATCCCCCCTTAGAACACAGTGCAAAGAACTTCGCCGCCGACACCGGCAGCGCGCGCAGCACGATCAGTCATCACACCTTTGTTGGTGGAGACGATAGACACGCCGAGACCGCCACGAACTTTCGGCAGATCTTCAACGGACTTGTACTGACGCAGGCCTGGACGGCTAACGCGCTTCACTTCCTCGATGACCGGACGGCCTTCGAAGTATTTCAGCTCGATGGACAGCAGTGGCTTGGTTTCGCTGCTGATCTGATAACCCGCGATGTAACCTTCGTCCTTCAGGACTTTTGCTACAGCCACCTTCAGCGTGGAAGACGGCATGCTTACGACGGACTTTTCAGCCATCTGGGCATTACGGATTCGAGTTAGCATGTCCGCTAACGGGTCCTGCATACTCATGGGCTAGACGCTCCTGATACAAAAAAAATGAGCCTTGCGGCTACAGCTTGTCGCCGAGAAATTCCGGGCAAAAAACACGGGCTCATGCGAGCCGGTCATTCTAGACACACCCCAGAAATGAATCAAGCCCCAAAAGGGGCTTGATTCACGTTCAAGGCCACCGGCGGTCAGGATCTTGCGACCCCGAACACCGAGACTTTGATAGCTATTACCAGCTGGCTTTAACCAGACCTGGTACGTCACCACGCATCGCAGCTTCACGCAGCTTGTTACGGCCGAGGCCGAACTTGCGGTAAACGCCGTGCGGACGACCAGTCAGGCGGCAGCGGTTACGCATGCGCGAAGCGCTTGCGTCACGTGGCTGCTTCTGCAGAGCTACGGTAGCTTCCCAACGCGCTTCTGGACTTGCGTTCAGATCGACGATGATAGCTTTCAGCACTGCACGCTTGGTGGCGTACTTGGCAACGGTGAGCTGACGCTTCAGCTCACGGTTTTTCATGCTCTTCTTGGCCATTTTCCTACTCCAATCAGTTGCGGAACGGGAATTTGAAAGCACGCAGCAGAGCGCGGCCTTCATCATCGTTCTTGGCAGTGGTGGTCAGGGTAATGTCCAGACCGCGGAGAGCATCGATCTTGTCGTAGTCGATTTCCGGGAAGATGATCTGCTCTTTCACGCCCATGCTGTAGTTGCCACGACCGTCGAAGGACTTGGCATTCAGGCCGCGGAAGTCGCGAACTCGAGGCAGGGAGATCGACAGCAGACGATCCAGGAACTCGTACATACGCTCACGACGCAGGGTCACTTTGACGCCGATCGGCCAACCTTCACGGACTTTAAAGCCAGCGATGGATTTCCGAGCGTAGGTCACAACGACTTTCTGGCCGGTGATCTTTTCCAGGTCAGCAACAGCGTGCTCGATGACTTTCTTGTCGCCGATCGCTTCGCCCAGACCCATGTTCAGGGTGATTTTGGTAACGCGCGGAACTTCCATCACGTTCGAAAGCTTAAGTTCATCCTTAAGTTTCGGAGCGATTTCCTTCCGGTAAATCTCTTGTAGTCGTGCCATGGTCTTCTACCTAGCAGTGTTCAAGCATCAACCGCTTTTTGGGTCGACTTGAAGACACGAATTTTTTTGCCGTCTTCTACTTTGAAACCAACGCGGTCAGCCTTGTTGGTTTCGCCGTTGAAAATGGCGACGTTGGAAGCGTGCAGTGGCGCTTCTTTCTCGACGATACCGCCCTGTACGCCCGACATCGGGTTAGGCTTGGTATGGCGCTTAACCAGGTTCAGACCACCAACAACCAGACGGTTGTCAGCGAGAACCTTAAGCACCTTACCGCGCTTACCCTTGTCTTTGCCGGCGATCACGATGATCTCGTCGTCACGACGAATCTTTTGCATGTCGGATCTCCTTACAGCACTTCTGGGGCGAGCGAGACGATCTTCATGAACTTCTCAGTACGAAGTTCACGGGTCACTGGCCCAAAGATACGGGTGCCGATCGGCTCTTGCTTGTTGTTCAACAGAACAGCAGCGTTGCCATCAAAGCGGATGATGGAGCCGTCAGCACGACGGACGCCATGGCGAGTGCGGACTACAACAGCAGTCATCACTTGACCTTTCTTCACCTTACCGCGAGGAATTGCTTCCTTGACGGTAACTTTGATGATGTCACCGATACCAGCGTAACGACGATGGGAGCCACCCAGCACCTTGATGCACATAACGCGGCGAGCGCCGCTGTTATCGGCCACATCGAGCATGGATTGAGTCTGAATCATATAATTTCTCCGACCCTTAGCCCTTAGACTTCCACAGCGCGTTCGAGAACATCAACCAGAGCCCAAGACTTGGTCTTGGCCATCGGACGAGTTTCACGAATAGTGACTTTGTCGCCGATGTGGCACTGGTTGGTTTCGTCGTGCGCGTGCAGCTTAGTCGAACGCTTAACGTATTTACCGTAGATAGGGTGCTTAACGCGACGCTCGATCAGAACGGTGATGGTCTTGTCCATCTTGTCGCTGACAACACGGCCAGTCAGCGTACGGACAGTTTTTTCGGCTTCAGCCATGATTACTTACCTGCCTGCTGGTTGAGCACAGTCTTCACGCGAGCGATGTCACGCTTAACTTGCGAGAGCAGATGAGACTGCCCCAACTGGCCAGTTGCCTTCTGCATACGCAGATTGAACTGGTCGCGCAGCAGGCCGAGCAGTTGCTCGTTCAGCTGCTGTGCGGATTTTTCACGAAGTTCATTCGCTTTCATCACATCACCGTCCGTTTAACAAAGGAGGTGGCGAGCGGCAGCTTTGCAGCAGCCAGGGCGAAAGCCTCACGCGCCAGCTCTTCAGAAACACCCTCGATTTCATACAGGACTTTGCCTGGCTGAATCTGGGCAACCCAGTATTCGACGTTACCCTTACCTTTACCCATCCGAACTTCGAGTGGCTTCTTGGAAATAGGCTTGTCCGGGAATACACGGATCCAGATCTTGCCGCCACGTTTTACGTGACGGGTCAGAGCACGACGCGCTGACTCGATCTGACGAGCGGTGAGACGACCACGAGCAACAGACTTCAGCGCGAACTCGCCGAAGCTGACTTTGCTACCGCGCAATGCCAGACCACGGTTGTGGCCGGTCATTTGCTTGCGGAACTTCGTACGCTTTGGTTGCAACATTTGGCGTACCCCTTACTTAGCAGCTTTTTTACGAGGCGCAGGTGCTTGTGGCTTCAGCTCTTCTTGGCGACCACCAATTACTTCGCCTTTGAAGATCCAAACCTTCACACCGATCACACCGTAAGTGGTGTGAGCTTCGTAGGTGGCATAGTCGATATCGGCACGCAGGGTGTGCAGCGGCACACGACCTTCGCGATACCATTCAGTACGTGCGATTTCAGCACCGCCGAGACGACCGCTCACTTGGATTTTGATGCCTTTGGCACCAATGCGCATGGCGTTCTGTACTGCGCGCTTCATAGCGCGACGGAACATTACGCGACGCTCCAGCTGCTGAGCTACGCTCTGGGCAACCAGCATACCGTCGAGCTCCGGCTTGCGGATCTCTTCGATATTGATGTGCACAGGCACACCCATTTGCTTGGTCAGGTCCTGACGCAGTTTCTCAACATCTTCACCTTTCTTGCCGATCACGATGCCGGGACGAGCGGTGTGGATGGTGATGCGTGCAGTTTGAGCCGGACGATGGATATCGATACGGCTTACGGACGCGCTTTTTAGTTTGTCTTGGAGGTACTCACGCACATTCAGATCTGCGAGCAAATAGTCCGCATAAGTCCGACCGTCTGCGTACCAGACGGAGGTGTGCTCCTTGACGATTCCCAGGCGAATGCCAATGGGATGTACTTTCTGACCCATCTCTTCGACTCCGTTACTTGTCAGCAACCTTGACAGTGATATGGCAAGACCGCTTGACGATGCGATCAGCACGGCCTTTGGCACGTGGCATGATGCGCTTCAGCGAACGCCCTTCGTTGACGAAAACGGTGGAGACCTTCAGGTCATCAACGTCTGCGCCTTCGTTATGCTCGGCGTTGGCTACGGCCGACTCCAGCACTTTCTTCATGATCTCGGCGGCTTTCTTACTGCTGAAAGCCAACAGGTTGAGCGCTTCGCCCACCTTCTTCCCGCGGATCTGGTCGGCGACCAAGCGGGCTTTCTGGGCGGAGATTCGAGCGCCCGACAACTTAGCGGCTACTTCCATCGTTCCTTACCCCTTAACGCTTGGCTTTCTTGTCAGCCACGTGCCCGCGATATGTACGGGTACCGGCGAACTCGCCCAGTTTGTGGCCGACCATGTCTTCGTTCACGAGAACTGGAACATGTTGACGACCGTTATGCACAGCAATGGTCAGACCGACCATTTGTGGCAGGATCATGGAACGGCGCGACCAGGTCTTAACTGGTTTGCGATCGTTCTTTTCCGCCGCCACTTCGATCTTCTTCAGTAGGTGAAGATCAATAAAAGGACCTTTTTTCAGAGAACGTGGCACTGTCGTATCCCTCTATTTACTTGCGACGACGGACGATCATTTTGTCGGTACGCTTATTACCACGAGTCTTCGCGCCCTTAGTCGGGAAGCCCCATGGCGATACCGGATGACGACCACCAGAGGTACGACCTTCACCACCACCATGTGGGTGGTCAACCGGGTTCATGGCAACACCACGAACGGTTGGGCGAACGCCACGCCAGCGTTTGGCACCAGCTTTACCCAGCGAGCGCAGGCTGTGCTCGGAGTTCGAGACTTCGCCCAGGGTCGCACGGCATTCAGCCAGGACTTTACGCATCTCACCAGAACGCAGACGCAGGGTCACGTAGACACCTTCACGAGCGATCAGCTGCGCCGAAGCACCAGCAGAACGAGCGATTTGCGCGCCTTTACCTGGCTTCAGTTCGATGCCGTGTACGGTACTACCAACTGGAATGTTACGCAGTTGCAGAGCGTTACCCGGCTTGATCGGCGCCAGAGCACCTGCGATCAGCTGGTCGCCAGTGCTCACGCCTTTAGGGGCGATGATGTAGCGACGCTCGCCGTCTGCGTACAGCAGCAAAGCGATGTGAGCAGTACGGTTTGGATCGTATTCGATACGCTCGACAGTGGCAGCGATGCCATCTTTGTCGTTGCGACGGAAGTCGACCAGACGGTAGTGCTGCTTATGACCACCACCAACGTGACGAGTGGTAATACGGCCATTGTTGTTACGACCACCAGACTTCGATTTCTTCTCGAGCAGCGGTGCGTGAGGAGCGCCTTTATGCAGCTCCTGGTTGACCACCTTGACCACAAAACGGCGGCCAGGGGAAGTCGGTTTGCATTTAACGATTGCCATGATGCACCCCTTCCTTACTCAGCACTGCTGCTGAAATCGAGATCTTGGCCTGGCTGAAGGGAGATAACTGCCTTCTTCCAGTCATTACGCTTGCCCAGACCGCGAGCGGTACGCTTGCTCTTACCCAGAACGTTCAGGGTAGTAACGCGCTCCACTTTCACGCTGAACAGGCTTTCGACGGCCTTCTTGATTTCCAGCTTGGTTGCATCAGTAGCAACCTTGAAAACGAACTGGCCTTTCTTGTCTGCCAGAACCGTAGCCTTCTCGGAAACGTGCGGGCCAAGCAGAACTTTAAATACGCGTTCCTGGTTCATCCCAGCAGCTCCTCGAATTTCTTCACGGCCGACACAGTGATCAACACTTTGTCGTATGCGATCAGACTAACTGGATCGGAACCTTGCACGTCACGTACATCAACGTGTGGCAGGTTACGAGCAGCCAGGTACAGGTTCTGATCAACAGCGTCAGACACGATCAGAACGTCGGTCAGACTCATGTTGTTCAGCTTGCCCAGCAGATCTTTGGTTTTCGGAGTTTCAACAGCGAAATCCTGAACCACGACCAGACGATCAGTACGCACCAGCTCAGCAAGGATGGAACGCATTGCTGCGCGATACATCTTCTTGTTCAGCTTCTGCGAGTGATCCTGTGGACGAGCTGCGAAAGTGGTACCGCCGCCACGCCAGATTGGGCTACGGATAGTACCGGCACGAGCACGGCCAGTACCTTTCTGACGCCATGGGCGCTTGCCACCACCGGAAACGTCGGAACGGGTCTTTTGCTGCTTGCTACCTTGACGGCCGCCGGCCATGTAGGCCACGACTGCTTGGTGAACCAGCGTCTCGTTGAATTCGCCGCCAAATGTCAGTTCGGAAACTTCGATCGCTTGAGCGTCATTTACATTTAATTGCATGTCAGCTTCCCCTTAACCGCGAGCCTTGGCCGCCGGACGTACAACCAGGTTGCCGCCAGTAGCGCCAGGAACAGCACCCTTGACCAACAACAGATTGCGTTCAGCGTCGACGCGCACTACTTCCAGGGACTGCACGGTCACGCGCTCAGCGCCCATATGACCGGACATTTTTTTGCCCTTGAATACACGACCAGGAGTCTGGCACTGGCCAATAGAGCCCGGGACGCGGTGGGAAACGGAGTTACCGTGGGTGTTATCTTGACCGCGGAAATTCCAACGCTTGATGGTACCGGCGAAGCCTTTACCTTTCGACTGACCGGTAACATCTACCAGTTGGCCTGCTGCGAAGATTTCTGCATTGATCAGATCGCCAGCTTGGTACTCGCCTTCTTCAAGGCGGAATTCCCAAACGCCACGACCGGCAGCAACGTTCGCTTTAGCGAAGTGACCTGCTTGAGCAGCAGTCACGCGCGAAGCACGACGCTCACCTACAGTGACTTGCACTGCACGATAGCCATCGGTTTCTTCAGTTTTGAACTGGGTGACGCGATTCGGCTCGATCTCAATGACCGTGACCGGAATGGAGACACCTTCTTCGGTGAAAATACGGGTCATACCGCATTTACGACCGACTACACCAATAGTCATGTTGTAAACCTCATGAGTGTACGGGGCTTTCACCCGCTATGGCCGCCCATTTCAGAGCGTTACACGACTAAGACCGAGTCTTAGCCGAGGCTGATCTGCACTTCCACACCTGCCGCAAGATCAAGCTTCATAAGAGCATCAACGGTTTTATCCGTTGGCTGGACGATGTCCAGTACGCGCTTATGAGTACGGATCTCGTACTGGTCACGCGCGTCTTTGTTGACGTGCGGGGAGACCAGAACGGTGAACCGCTCTTTACGGGTAGGCAGTGGAATAGGACCACGCACTTGAGCACCAGTACGTTTCGCGGTTTCCACGATTTCCTGGGTGGATTGGTCGATCAGGCGATGGTCAAAAGCCTTCAACCTGATACGGATTTGCTGATTTTGCATTGGATTTCAGACTCCAGGCTGCTATTCCCACCGGGCGCAATACGCCCGTTAAAAGGAGGCGCAATTCTATAGACGGCCCCACAGAGTGTCAACCCAATAAAAAAGCCCCCGCAAGCGGGGGCTTTTTCATGAGTCGTCGATTACTCGATGACTTTGGCTACGACGCCAGCGCCGACGGTACGACCGCCTTCACGGATAGCGAAACGCAGACCATCTTCCATCGCGATGGTTTTGATCAGAGTGACAGTCATCTGGATGTTGTCACCCGGCATTACCATTTCAACACCTTCTGGCAGCTCGCAGTTACCAGTCACGTCAGTAGTACGGAAGTAGAACTGTGGACGGTAGCCTTTGAAGAACGGAGTATGACGACCGCCTTCTTCTTTGCTCAGAACGTACACTTCAGCAGTGAACTTGGTGTGCGGCTTAACGGTACCTGGCTTAACCAGAACCTGGCCACGCTCAACGTCGTCACGCTTGGTGCCACGCAGCAGAACGCCGCAGTTCTCACCAGCACGACCTTCGTCCAGCAGCTTGCGGAACATCTCAACACCGGTGCAGGTGGTTTTCTGAGTGTCGCGCAGACCAACGATCTCAACTTCTTCCTGGATGCGAACGATACCACGCTCAACACGACCAGTTACCACGGTACCGCGGCCGGAGATCGAGAATACGTCTTCGATTGGCATCAGGAACGGCTTGTCGATAGCACGCTCTGGCTCTGGGATGTAGGTATCCAGAGTTTCTACCAGCTTCTTAACAGCGGTAGTGCCCATTTCGTTGTCGTCTTGGCCGTTCAGAGCCATCAGAGCCGAACCGATGATGATTGGAGTGTCATCACCTGGGAAGTCGTAAGTGCTCAGCAGGTCGCGCACTTCCATCTCAACCAGTTCCAGCAGCTCAGCGTCGTCCACCATGTCAGCCTTGTTCAGGAAGACAACGATGTACGGAACGCCTACCTGACGGGACAGCAGGATGTGCTCGCGAGTTTGTGGCATCGGACCATCGGCAGCCGAGCAAACCAGGATCGCGCCGTCCATCTGGGCAGCACCAGTGATCATGTTTTTGACGTAGTCGGCGTGACCTGGGCAGTCAACGTGCGCGTAGTGACGAATGTTCGAATCGTACTCTACGTGCGCAGTGTTGATGGTGATACCACGAGCTTTTTCTTCCGGAGCGCTGTCGATCTTGTCGAAGTCAACGCGAGCCGAACCGAAAACCTCGGAGCAAACACGAGTCAGTGCAGCGGTCAGAGTGGTTTTACCGTGGTCAACGTGACCGATGGTGCCAACGTTGACGTGCGGTTTGTTACGTTCAAATTTTTCTTTAGCCACGACAGTGAACCTCTTGCCTAAAGGGCTGGATTAGCCTTGTTTTTTAACGAGTGCTTCGACGATATTCGACGGAGCTTCGGCGTACTTGGAGAACTCCATGGAGTAGCTCGCGCGACCCTGGGACATGGAACGAACGTCGGTCGCATAACCGAACATTTCACCCAGCGGCACTTCAGCACGGATAACCTTGCCAGAGACCGAGTCTTCCATACCCTGGATCAGACCACGACGACGGTTCAGGTCACCCATCACGTCACCCATGTAGTCCTCAGGGGTTACTACTTCAACCTTCATGATCGGCTCAAGAACTACGCCCTTGCCCTTCTCACGCAGCTGCTTGGTCGCCATGGAGGCCGCTACCTTAAACGCCATCTCGTTAGAGTCGACGTCGTGGTAAGAACCATCAAACACGGTAGCCTTCAGGCCGATCAGCGGATAGCCGGCGACAACGCCGTTCTTCATCTGCTCTTCGATACCCTTCTGGATTGCCGGGATGTATTCCTTCGGAACCACACCACCAACGACCTCGTTGGCAAACACCAGACCTTCAGTGATATTGCCTTTTTCGTCGACGTCTGCCGGAGCAAAACGGATCCAGCAATGACCGAACTGGCCACGACCGCCGGATTGACGAACGAACTTACCTTCAACTTCACAGCCGACGGTGATCTTCTCGCGGTAGGAAACCTGCGGCTTACCGATGTTGGCTTCGACATTGAACTCGCGCTTCATGCGGTCAACGAGGATGTCCAGGTGAAGCTCACCCATACCCGAGATGATGGTTTGACCAGTTTCTTCGTCAGTCTTGACGCGGAACGACGGATCTTCCTGAGCCAGCTTGCCCAGTGCAATACCCATCTTCTCCTGGTCTTGCTTGGTTTTCGGCTCAACAGCTACCGAAATCACCGGCTCAGGGAAGTCCATACGCTCGAGGATAACCGGACTGGCAGCATCACACAGGGTGTCACCAGTGGTGACGTCCTTCATGCCGATCAGCGCAGCGATGTCGCCCGCGAGCACTTCCTTGATTTCTTCACGCTGGTTGGCGTGCATCTGCACCATACGACCAACGCGCTCTTTCTTGCCCTTGACCGAGTTGATCACGGAGTCGCCAGACTGCAGCATGCCCGAGTAAACGCGCACGAAAGTCAGGGTACCCACGAACGGGTCAGTAGCAATCTTGAACGCCAGAGCCGAGAACGGCTCGCTGTCGTCGGCGTGGCGCTCGATTTTCGGAGCGTTTTCGTCGTCGATGTTGTCCGGATGGATACCCTGGATTGCAGGGATCTCGGTCGGAGCAGGCAGGTAGTCGATGACAGCATCGAGAACCAGCGGAACGCCCTTGTTCTTGAACGAGGAACCGCAGACAGCCGGAACGATCTCGCTGGCCAGGGTGCGCGCGCGCAGACCTGCCTTGATCTCTTCGACAGTCAACTCACCTTCTTCAAGGTACTTGTTCATCAGCTCTTCGTTGGCTTCGGCGGCAGCTTCAACCATGTTGGAGCGCCACTCGTTAGCCAGGTCCAGCATATCGGCAGGAATTTCTTCCTCGCGATAGGTAGTACCCTTGTCGTCGTCGTTCCAGTAGATAGCCTTCATCTTGATCAGATCGATCTGACCTTCGAAGTTATCTTCTGCACCGATAGCCAGTTGAACTGGAACCGGAGTGTGACCCAGACGGTTTTTGATCTGAGCAACAACGCGCAGGAAGTTGGCACCGGCACGGTCCATCTTGTTCACGTAAACAACACGTGGAACGCCGTATTTGTTGGCTTGACGCCATACGGTTTCGGACTGAGGCTCAACACCGGAAGTACCGCAGAACACAACGACCGCGCCGTCGAGTACGCGCAGCGAACGCTCTACTTCAATAGTGAAGTCTACGTGACCCGGGGTATCGATAACGTTTACACGATAGTTATCGTATTGGCCGCGCGAACCTTTCCAGAAGGTAGTTACAGCAGCAGAGGTAATGGTGATACCACGCTCCTGCTCCTGCACCATCCAGTCGGTGGTAGCAGCACCGTCATGCACCTCACCCATCTTGTGGCTGAGACCTGTGTAGAACAGGATCCGCTCGGTAGTGGTAGTCTTGCCCGCGTCAACGTGGGCACAGATACCGATGTTACGGTAGCGGTTGATTGCTGTAGTACGAGCCATAAAGCCCTCGCAAAATGAATGATGCCGATATTAGAAGCGGTAGTGCGAGAAAGCCTTGTTGGCTTCAGCCATACGGTGTACGTCTTCACGCTTCTTAACTGCAGCACCCTTGCCTTCGGCAGCATCCAGCAGTTCGCCAGCCAAGCGCAGAGCCATAGACTTCTCGCCGCGCTTACGGGCGAAGTCTACCAACCAGCGCATTGCCAGAGCGTTACGACGGGACGGGCGAACTTCGACCGGAACCTGGTAAGTAGCACCGCCAACACGGCGCGACTTCACTTCGACCAGCGGAGCGATGGCGTCGAGAGCTTTCTCGAAGATTTCCAGGGGATCGCTGTTCTTGCGTTCTTTAACTTTTTCCAGCGCGCCATAAACGATACGCTCGGCAACGGCTTTCTTGCCGCTTTCCATTACGTGGTTCATGAACTTGGCGAGGATCTGGCTTCCGTATTTCGGATCGTCCAGAATCTCACGTTTGGCTGCTACGCGACGTCTTGGCATGATAAGCCCTCAAACGGTCTTCAGGTTAGCTCGGGACAGTTGATCCAAAGGACTCGTGCCCGACCTTACTCTTATCGACTCAATAAAATAATTAACTGCAAAACGGCCGATTACTTCGGACGCTTGGTACCGTACTTCGAACGACCTTGGTTACGACCTTTAACGCCGGAGGTATCCAGGGAGCCGCGAACGGTGTGGTAACGAACACCTGGCAAGTCTTTTACACGACCGCCGCGGATCAGTACCACGCTGTGCTCTTGCAGGTTGTGGCCTTCACCACCGATGTACGAGGAAACCTCGAAACCGTTGGTCAGACGCACACGGCATACTTTACGCAGTGCCGAGTTAGGTTTTTTCGGCGTAGTGGTATACACGCGAGTGCACACGCCACGACGTTGCGGGCAGTTCTGCAGCGCAGGCACGTCGGATTTCTCGACGATACGCTTACGCGGCTGACGTACCAGCTGGTTGATAGTTGCCATCTACTAGCTCCACTGTTGTCTTTCGACATAAACAAAATGGCAGGGCGCAAGCCCCACCAAATTTAGGGGTACAAGAGTCTAAAGAGGATCTTGCCCCCAGTCAAGGCAAGGCCCCGACCTCCCCTATCAGCGAACCCCGACAAAATCGTCTTGATTCGTGAGCGGAAAAGCCGGGGCCCTATCTCAATCTACTGCAGACCTCAGTTACCGCTGGAGTTCAGCGCTTCGGTCAGTGCAGCTTCAACTTCACTTGCGCTTACGCGCAGAGGCCTGTCTGCATCACGGCGACGCTTACGCTCACTGTGATAGGCCAGGCCAGTACCAGCCGGGATCAGGCGACCCACGACCACGTTTTCTTTCAGGCCGCGCAGGTAATCGCGCTTGCCGGTTACCGCTGCTTCGGTCAGTACGCGAGTGGTCTCTTGGAAAGAGGCCGCCGAGATGAACGATTCGGTCGACAGCGACGCCTTGGTGATACCCAGCAGAACGCGGGTGAACTTGGCGACAAACTTGTCTTCGGTGTTCAGACGCTCGTTCTCTACCAGTACGTGAGTCAGTTCCATCTGGTCGCCCTTGATGAAGCTGGAATCGCCGGATTCAGCGATCTCAACCTTACGCAGCATCTGACGCAGAATGGTCTCGATGTGCTTGTCGTTGATCTTCACGCCCTGCAGGCGGTAAACGTCCTGGATCTCGTTCACGATGTACTTGGCCAGCGCACTCACACCCAGCAGACGCAGGATGTCGTGTGGATCGCTTGGACCGTCGGAGATAACTTCGCCGCGGTTTACCTGTTCGCCTTCGAAGACGTTCAGGTGACGCCACTTCGGAATCAGCTCTTCGTACGGATCGCTACCGTCGTTCGGGGTAATGACCAGACGGCGCTTGCCCTTAGTCTCTTTACCGAACGCGATGGTGCCGCTGACTTCAGCCAGAATCGATGCTTCTTTCGGACGACGAGCTTCGAACAAGTCGGCAACACGCGGCAGACCACCGGTGATGTCGCGGGTCTTCGAAGTTTCTTGCGGGATACGAGCGATAACATCACCGATCGCGATCTTCGCGCCGTCCGCTACACCGACCAGGGCGTTGGCTGGCAGGAAGTACTGAGCAATTACGTCAGTGCCTGGCAGCAACAGATCCTTGCCGTTGTCGTCGACCATCTTCACGGCAGGACGGATGTCTTTGCCGGCAGCTGGACGATCTTTCGCGTCAAGTACTTCAATGTTGGTCATACCGGTCAATTCGTCAGTCTGACGCTTGATCGTGATGCCTTCTTCCATGCCCACGTAGGTCACGGTACCTTTCATTTCGGTAACGATCGGGTGAGTGTGCGGATCCCACTTGGCCACGATAGAGCCAGCGTCGACCTTGTCACCCTCTTTAACCGAAATCACAGCACCGTACGGCAGCTTGTAACGCTCACGCTCACGACCGAAGTCGTCAGCGATCGCCAGCTCGCCGGAGCGGGACACAGCAACCAGGTGACCATCCACTCGCTCAACGTGCTTCAGGTTGTGCAGACGGACGGTACCGCCATTCTTCACCTGAACGCTGTCGGCCGCGGAGGTCCGACTTGCCGCACCACCGATGTGGAACGTACGCATCGTCAGCTGGGTACCCGGCTCACCGATGGACTGAGCAGCGATAACGCCGACAGCTTCACCGATGTTCACCTGATGACCACGAGCCAAGTCGCGGCCGTAGCACTTGGCGCAAATGCCGTAGCGGGTTTCGCAGCTGATCGGCGAACGCACGATCACTTCGTCGATGCTGTTCAGCTCGATGAACTCGACCCACTTCTCGTCGACCAGAGTGCCGGCAGGAACGATGACGTCCTCGGTACCTGGCTTGAATACGTCACGGGCAATAACACGACCCAACACGCGCTCACCCAACGGCTCTACAACGTCACCGCCTTCAATGTGCGGAGTCATTACCAGGCCATGCTCGGTGCCACAGTCGATCTCGGTTACAACCAGATCCTGCGCCACGTCTACCAGACGACGAGTCAGGTAACCGGAGTTCGCAGTTTTCAACGCGGTATCCGCCAGACCTTTACGAGCACCGTGAGTCGAGATGAAGTACTGGAGTACGCTCAGACCCTCACGGAAGTTCGCAGTAATCGGCGTTTCGATGATGGAACCGTCCGGCTTGGCCATCAGACCACGCATACCGGCCAGCTGACGAATCTGTGCTGCGGAACCCCGCGCACCCGAGTCGGCCATCATGTACATCGAGTTGAAGGATTCTTGCTCGACTTCGTCGCCGTGACGGTCAATGACTTTCTCTTTCGAGAGGTTGGCCATCATCGCCTTGGATACTTCGTCGTTCGCTTTCGACCAAAGGTCGATCACTTTGTTGTACTTCTCGCCCTGGGTTACCAGGCCGGAGGCGTACTGGCTCTCGATCTCTTTCACTTCGTCGGTGGCGGCACCGATGATGCGGGCTTTTTCATCCGGGATAACGAAGTCGTTAACACCGATGGAAACGCCGGAAATAGTCGAGTAGGCAAAACCGGTGTACATCAACTGGTCAGCGAAGATCACAGTCTCTTTCAGACCAACCACGCGGTAGCACTGGTTGATGAGCTTAGAGATTGCCTTTTTCTTCATCGGCAGGTTGACGACGTCGTACGACAGACCTTTTGGCACAACCTGGAACAACAGCGCACGGCCGACAGTGGTGTCGACGATACGAGTGTTGGTCACGCTGCCGCCATCACGGTCATTGACGGTTTCGGTGATCCGCACCTTGACCTTGGCATGCAACGCGGCTTCGCCGGCACGGAATACACGGTCAACTTCCTGCAGATCCGCGAACACACGACCTTCGCCCTTGGCGTTGATCGCCTCACGAGTCATGTAGTACAGACCCAATACAACGTCCTGCGACGGAACGATGATTGGCTCACCGTTGGCTGGCGACAGGATGTTGTTGGTCGACATCATCAACGCACGCGCTTCCAGCTGGGCTTCCAGTGTCAGCGGTACGTGCACGGCCATTTGGTCGCCGTCGAAGTCGGCGTTGTACGCAGCACAGACCAGAGGGTGCAGCTGGATAGCCTTACCTTCGATCAGTACTGGCTCAAACGCCTGGATACCCAGACGGTGAAGGGTCGGTGCACGGTTGAGGAGCACTGGGTGTTCGCGAATCACTTCGGCGAGAACGTCCCAGACCTCTGGCAGCTCGCGCTCGACCATTTTCTTCGCGGCTTTGATGGTGGTGGCCAGGCCACGCATTTCCAATTTGCCGAAAATGAACGGTTTGAACAGCTCGAGAGCCATTTTCTTAGGCAGACCGCACTGGTGCAGACGCAGGGTCGGACCTACGGTAATTACCGAACGACCGGAGTAGTCAACACGCTTACCGAGCAAGTTCTGACGGAAACGACCTTGCTTACCCTTGATCATGTCGGCCAGGGATTTCAGAGGACGCTTGTTGGAACCGGTGATAGCGCGGCCACGACGACCGTTGTCGAGCAGTGCGTCGACGGCTTCCTGCAACATACGCTTTTCGTTGCGCACGATGATGTCCGGAGCGGACAGATCCAGCAGGCGCTTCAAACGGTTGTTACGGTTGATCACTCGACGATACAGATCGTTGAGGTCGGAAGTCGCGAAACGACCGCCATCCAGCGGGACCAACGGGCGCAGATCTGGTGGCAGAACCGGCAGAACGGTCAGCACCATCCACTCTGGCAGGTTGCCGGAACCCTGGAAGGCTTCCATCAACTTCAGACGCTTGGACAGCTTCTTGATCTTGGTTTCCGAGTTGGTTTGCGGAATCTCTTCGCGCAGACGGCCAATCTCGTGTTCCAAGTCGATAGCGTGCAGCAGCTCGCGGACAGCCTCGGCACCCATGCGGGCGTCGAAGTCGTCACCGAACTCCTCCAGCGCTTCGAAATACTGCTCGTCGTTCAGCAGTTGACCTTTTTCCAGGGTGGTCATGCCCGGGTCGATAACGACGTAGCTCTCGAAGTAGAGAACACGCTCGATATCACGCAGGGTCATGTCCATCAGCAGGCCGATACGGGACGGCAGCGATTTCAGGAACCAGATGTGGGCAACCGGCGAAGCCAGTTCGATGTGCGCCATGCGCTCACGACGAACCTTGGCCAGTGCAACTTCAACGCCGCACTTCTCGCAGATCACGCCACGATGCTTCAAGCGCTTGTACTTACCGCACAGGCACTCGTAATCCTTTACCGGGCCAAAGATCTTGGCGCAGAACAGGCCGTCACGCTCAGGCTTGAACGTACGGTAGTTGATGGTTTCCGGCTTTTTAACTTCACCGAACGACCACGAACGGATCATCTCAGGCGAGGCCAATCCGATACGGATGGCGTCGAACTCTTCGACTTGACCCTGGTTTTTCAGCAAATTCAGTAGGTCTTTCAAGGCCTTTCCTCCTGGCGGAGCAGAGAGCGGGCAATCCTGCCCCGCTCTCGATTCGCGTCACGTGTTATTCGGTTTCCAGATCGATATCGATGCCGAGGGAACGAATTTCTTTGATCAACACGTTGAAGGACTCGGGCATGCCCGGCTCCATACGGTGATCGCCGTCCACGATGTTTTTGTACATCTTGGTCCGACCGTTCACATCGTCCGACTTCACTGTGAGCATTTCTTGCAGAGTGTATGCAGCACCGTATGCTTCCAGTGCCCAGACCTCCATCTCCCCGAAACGCTGACCACCGAACTGCGCCTTACCACCCAGCGGCTGCTGGGTAACCAGGCTGTACGAACCGGTAGAACGAGCGTGCATCTTGTCGTCTACCAAGTGGTTCAGCTTCAGCATGTACATGTAGCCAACAGTAACCGGGCGCTCGAACTTGTTACCGGTACGGCCGTCGGTCAGCTGCATCTGGCCGCTTTCTGGCAGGTCCGCCAGTTTCAGCATGGCCTTGATTTCGCTTTCCTTGGCACCGTCGAACACCGGAGTGGCCATCGGCACGCCGCCGCGCAGGTTCTTCGCCAGATCAAGGATTTCCTGATCGGAGAAGCTATCCAGATCTTCGTTACGACCGCCGATCTGGTTGTAGATCTCGTCCAGGAACTTACGCAGTTCCGCGACCTTGCGCTGCTCTTCGACCATGCGGTTGATCTTCTCGCCCAGACCTTTGGCCGCGAGGCCCAGGTGGGTTTCGAGAATCTGACCAACGTTCATACGCGAAGGTACGCCCAACGGGTTGAGGACGACGTCGACCGGGGTGCCATTGGCATCGTGCGGCATGTCTTCAACCGGCATGATCACGGAGACCACACCCTTGTTACCGTGACGACCGGCCATCTTGTCGCCCGGCTGGATGCGGCGGCGGATTGCCAGGTAAACCTTGACGATTTTCAGCACGCCTGGAGCCAGGTCATCGCCCTGCTGCAGTTTGCGCTTCTTGTCTTCGAACTTGTCGTCCAGCAGACGGCGGCGATCAACGATGTAGGCCTGGGCCTTCTCGAGCTGCTCGTTCAGAGCATCTTCAGCCATGCGCAGTTTGAACCACTGACCATGCTCAAGACCGTCGAGTACTTCGTCGGTGATCTCCTGACCTTTCTTCAGACCGGCGCCGCCTTCGGCTTTGTGGCCGACCAGAGCGGAACGCAGACGTTCGAAAGTGGCGCCTTCAACGATACGGAACTCTTCGTTCAGATCCTTACGGATCTCGTCGAGCTGGCTCTTCTCGATCGACAAGGCACGAGCGTCACGCTCCACGCCGTCGCGAGTGAAGACCTGTACGTCGATGACAGTACCCTTGGTACCGGTAGGTACACGCAGGGAAGTGTCTTTAACGTCGCTGGCTTTTTCACCGAAGATTGCACGCAGCAGTTTCTCTTCCGGAGTCAGCTGGGTCTCGCCTTTCGGAGTGACCTTACCGACCAGGATGTCGCCTGCGCCAACTTCAGCACCCACATAAACGATACCGGCTTCGTCCAGCTTGTTCAGTGCAGCCTCGCCCACGTTCGGGATGTCTGCAGTGATTTCCTCTGGGCCAAGCTTGGTGTCACGGGCCACACAGGTCAGTTCCTGGATGTGGATCGTGGTGAAGCGGTCTTCCTGAACCACACGCTCGGACAGGCAGATGGAGTCTTCGAAGTTGAAGCCGTTCCATGCCATGAACGCGATGCGCATGTTCTGACCCAGAGCCAGCTCACCCATGTCGGTGGACGGACCGTCGGCCATGATGTCGCTACGCTGAACCCGATCGCCCTTGCTCACCAGCGGACGCTGGTTGATGCAGGTGTTCTGGTTGGAGCGGGTGTATTTGGTCAGGTTGTAGATGTCGACACCGGCTTCGCCTGGTTCAACTTCGTCATCCGCAACACGAACCACGATACGGCTGGCGTCAACCGAGTCGATCACGCCACCACGGCGAGCCACGACACAAACGCCGGAGTCACGGGCAACGTTACGCTCCATCCCGGTACCTACCAGCGGCTTGTCGGCACGCAGGGTTGGTACAGCCTGACGCTGCATGTTCGAACCCATCAACGCACGGTTGGCGTCGTCGTGCTCGAGGAACGGAATCAGCGACGCCGCAACCGAAACTACCTGCTTCGGCGAAACGTCCATCAAGGTGACGTCTTCTGGCGCCTTGACGGTGAATTCGTTCAAGTGACGAACAGCTACCAGCTCATCGATCAGCTGACCTTTGTCGTTCATGGTCGCCGAAGCCTGGGCGATCACGTGATCGGCCTCTTCGATAGCGGACAGGAACACGATCTCGTCGGTCACCAGACCTTCTTTCACCACGCGGTACGGGCTCTCGAGGAAGCCGTACTGGTTGGTGCGAGCATAGGCAGCCAAGGAGTTGATCAGACCGATGTTCGGACCTTCCGGCGTTTCAATCGGGCACACACGACCATAGTGAGTCGGGTGTACGTCACGAACTTCGAAGCCTGCGCGCTCACGGGTCAGACCGCCCGGGCCGAGTGCGGAGACACGACGCTTGTGGGTGATCTCGGACAGCGGGTTGTTCTGGTCCATGAACTGGGACAGCTGGCTGGAACCGAAGAACTCTTTCACCGCCGCAGCCACAGGCTTGGCATTGATCAGGTCTTGCGGCATCAGGCCTTCGCTTTCAGCCATCGACAGACGCTCTTTGACCGCACGCTCAACACGTACCAGGCCAACGCGGAACTGGTTCTCGGCCATTTCGCCTACGCAGCGAACACGACGGTTACCCAGGTGGTCGATGTCATCGACGATGCCTTTGCCGTTACGGATGTCGACCAGAGTCTTCAGAACAGCAACGATGTCTTCCTTGCACAACACGCCCGAACCTTCGATCTCGGTACGACCGATACGACGGTTGAACTTCATCCGGCCGACCGCAGACAGGTCATAGCGCTCAGGGCTGAAGAACAGGTTGTTGAACAGGGTCTCGGCCGCATCCTTGGTTGGAGGCTCGCCAGGACGCATCATGCGATAGATCTCGACCAACGCTTCCAGCTGGTTGGTGGTGGAGTCGATCTTCAGAGTGTCGGAAACGAACGGACCGCAATCGATATCGTTGGTGTACAACGTTTCGATACGCACGACCTGAGCCTTGGCGATCTTCGCCAGGATCTCGGTGTTCAGCTCGGTGTTGCACTCTGCCAGGATTTCGCCGGTGGCCGGATGCACGATGACCTTGGCGGTAGTACGACCCAGGACGTAGTCCAGAGGCACTTCCAGCTCTTTGATCCCGGCTTTTTCCAGCTGGTTGATATGACGAGCGGTAATACGACGACCCTGCTCGACAATAACCTTGCCTTTGTCATCCTGAATATCGAGGACTGCAATTTCACCGCGCAGGCGCTGAGGCACCAGCTCCAGGCTCAGGCTTTCGCCGCGCACATGGAATACGTTGGTGGTGTAGAAAGCATCCAGCACCTCTTCAGTGGTGTAGCCCAGCGCACGCAGCAGTACCGATGCAGGCAGCTTGCGACGACGGTCGATACGCACGAACACGCAGTCTTTCGGGTCAAACTCGAAGTCCAACCAGGAGCCGCGGTAAGGAATGATACGTGCGGAGTACAGCAGCTTACCGGAGCTGTGCGTCTTGCCACGGTCGTGGTCGAAGAATACGCCAGGGGAACGGTGCAGCTGGGAAACGATTACACGCTCGGTACCGTTGATTACGAAGGTACCATTCTCAGTCATCAGGGGGATTTCACCCATGTAGACTTCTTGCTCTTTGATGTCCTTGATCGCTTTGTTCGACGATTCTTTGTCGAAAATGATCAGACGAACTTTTACCCGCAAAGGTACGGCGTAAGTTACACCGCGCAGCACGCATTCTTTGACATCAAATGCCGGTTCGCCCAGGCGATAACCGACATACTCCAACGCAGCATTGCCGGAGTAGCTGATGATCGGGAAAACGGATTTGAAGGCCGCATGCAGGCCCACGTCGCGGAACTGATCTTTAGTCGCTCCCGCTTGCAAGAATTCACGATACGAATCCAGCTGGATGGCCAGGAGGTACGGCACATCCATGACGTCCGGCAACTTGCTAAAGTCCTTGCGGATACGTTTTTTCTCAGTATATGAGTAAGCCATCAGCGTTCCCCAGCTTGGTCACCTGCTTATTTGGCCCCTCCCGACGGGAGCAGCCAGAAAATCGTGCAAACCCTTTGGTTTGCGCCACCGCACAGGGTGGTTACAGCACGTTAAAGGCACCGACCCAGTCGGCTGCCAATAACGGAAAAAGGCCGGTGGCAAGAGCCACCAGCCATCAGCCTCAGCTTAACGCTTGGGCTGGAGACACAAAGTCGATGCTTACTTCAGCTCGACTTTAGCGCCTGCTTCTTCCAGAGCTGCTTTGGCTTTGTCAGCGGCTTCTTTAGCAACGCCTTCCAGAACCATGGCAGGAGCACCGTCAACTACAGCCTTGGCTTCTTTCAGGCCCAGACCGGTCAGTTCACGTACAGCCTTGATCACGTTAACTTTCTTCTCGCCAGCTTCGGTCAGCATGACGTTGAATTCAGTTTGCTCTTCAACAACAGCGGCAGCAGCAGCTGGACCAGCAGCGGCAACAGCAGCGGTAACGCCGAAGGTTTCTTCCATTGCTTTGATCAGCTCAACAACTTCCAGAACGGTTTTCTGGCCGATTGCTTCGATGATTTGCTCGTTAGTCAGAGACATGACTATAAATTCCTGTATTGGGGTGACAGCCTACGCAGCCATCAAATTAAACATATGATTTTGAAAGGGCTTGCAGTGCCTTAGGCAGCAGCAGCTTCTTTCTGGTCGCGAATGGCCGCCAGAGTACGAGCCAGCTTGCTGGTAGCGCCTTGGATCACGCTCATCAGCTTCGCAATAGCTTCGTCGCGAGTTGGCAGCGAAGCCAACACGTCGATCTCGTTTGCTGCGAGGTACTTGCCCTCGAACGCAGCTGCCTTGATCTCGAACTTTTCCTGACCCTTTGCGAACTCTTTGAAAATACGAGCAGCAGCGCCCGGATGTTCCTTGGAGAATGCAATCAGGGTCGGGCCGACGAACGCGTCGTTGAGCACATCATATTGAGTGCCTTCAACAGCGCGCTTGAGCAGGGTGTTACGTACAACACGTACATACACGCCAGCTTCGCGGGCCTCTTTACGGAGTCCGGTCATAGCGCCTACTGTCACACCACGGGCATCAGCCACGACAGCGGACAGAGCGCCTTTGGCAGCCTCGTTGACTTCAGCGACGATGGCCTTCTTGTCTTCGAGTTTAATTGCCACGGGTTTAACTCCTGCTTGTTACCGTTTCATCCAACCGAGGCCGGATGTCGTTTTGGTGTCTGATTCGGTAAGGAACCGGGAGCACCATCTGCGTAGGCTTGTGGTTTAAGACTTGCGTCGCCTACGGTCTTGGATAGCCCCCGCCAGGCAGGGACCCCAATCTTTCAATTGACGCAATCTCTTGCGTCAACCTGTGTCTTATACGTCCAGCGAACCTTGGTCGATGACCAGACCTGGGCCCATAGTGGTGCTCAGGGTAACGCGCTTGACGTAGATACCTTTCGAGGAAGCCGGCTTGATACGCTTCAGATCAGCGATCAGGGCTTCAACGTTTTCCTTCAGCTTGACGGCGTCGAAGCCGACCTTGCCAACGGAGGTGTGGATAATGCCGTTTTTGTCGGTGCGATAACGAACTTGACCGGCCTTGGCGTTTTTAACAGCGCCAGCTACGTCTGGAGTTACGGTACCAACCTTAGGGTTAGGCATCAGACCGCGCGGACCGAGGATCTGGCCCAATTGACCGACAACGCGCATTGCATCCGGGGAAGCAATAACTACGTCATAGTTCAGGTCGCCGCCTTTCATTTCGGCAGCCAGGTCGTCCATACCTACGCGATCAGCACCGGCAGCCAGGGCAGCTTCAGCGGCTGGGCCCTGGGTGAACACAGCTACACGTACAGTCTTGCCAGTGCCGTGTGGCAGCACGGTAGCGCTACGAACAACCTGGTCGGATTTACGTGGGTCAACACCCAAGTTTACAGCGACGTCAACAGACTCGCTGAACTTGACGGTCGACAGCTCGGTCAGGAGAGCAGCTGCGTCTACGAAGCTGTAGGCCTTGCCCGCTTCAATCTTGCCGGCGATAGCCTTTTGGCGCTTGGTCAGCTTAGCCATTACACACCCTCCACGTTAAGGCCCATGCTACGAGCAGAACCGGCGATAGTACGCACGGCTGCATCCATATCAGCTGCAGTCAGATCCGCGTTTTTGGTTTTCGCGATTTCTTCCAGCTGAGCACGGGTAACGGTGCCAACCTTAACGGTGTTCGGACGAGCGGAACCGCTGGTCAGGCCAGCAGCTTTCTTCAGCAGAACCGAAGCAGGGGTGCTCTTAGTTTCGAAAGTGAAGCTGCGGTCACTGTAGACAGTGATGATCACAGGAGTCGGCAGACCTGGCTCAAGACCCTGGGTACGGGCGTTGAAGGCCTTGCAGAACTCCATGATGTTCACGCCGTGCTGACCCAGAGCTGGACCGACGGGTGGACTTGGGTTGGCCTGTGCGGCCTTCACTTGCAGCTTGATGTAAGCAGTAATCTTCTTAGCCATGAGGCACTCCAATTACGGGTTCAAACGCCTGGAAAGGCTCCCCGGTTACTTGCGCGTTTATCCCAGTGACGACAAAACCCCACAGCCTTGGGCTGCGGGGTATGGGATTCTCGTTCAGTTATGCCTTTTCGACCTGACTGAACTCTAGCTCTACCGGAGTAGAGCGACCGAAAATGAGCACAGCCACTTGGATCCGGCTCTTTTCGTAGTTAACCTCTTCGACAGTGCCGTTAAAGTCAGCGAACGGACCATCGGTAACACGAACAACCTCACCCGGCTCGAACAGAGTCTTAGGCTTAGGCTTGTCACTACCATCAGCAACACGACGCAGAATGGCTTCTGCCTCTTTATCCGTGATTGGTGCAGGCTTGTCGGCAGTACCACCGATAAAACCCATCACCCGAGGAGTATCCTTGACCAAGTGCCAAGTACCCTCGTTCATGTCCATCTGAACCAGCACATAACCTGGGAAGAACTTGCGCTCGCTTTTGCGTTTCTGGCCATTACGCATCTCAACCACTTCTTCAGTGGGAACCAGAATTTCACCAAAGCCATCTTCCATGCCAGCCAGCTTTACGCGCTCGATCAACGAACGCATTACATGCTTCTCGTAACCCGAGTAAGCATGCACAACGTACCAACGCTTAGCCACGGGACACCCTTAGCCAACAATCAAGGAAACGAGCCAGCCGAGCAGGGAATCAAGCCCCCACAACAGCAACGCCATAACCAGAACAACAGCCACTACGATCAACGTGGTCTGCGTGGTTTCTTGGCGAGTTGGCCATACGACTTTACGAATCTCGGTGCGAGCTTCCTTAACCAGTACAAAGAAAGACTTGCCCTTGGCAGTCTGCAGGCCTACAAAGGCAGCTACAGCAGCGATAGCAAGCAAAGCGAGTACACGATACAGGATCGGCGAAGCGGAGTAATACTGATTACCGACAACGCCAACGACCACCAAAGCAACTACTACAAGCCACTTGAGCAGATCGAAGCGAGAGCCTTGAGCTTCAGCTTTAGGAGTCATCTATGAAGATCCTGTGAAAAGAAAGCCAGACACACCGAGTGAATCTGGCAGGTCAGGAGGGAATCGAACCCCCAACCTACGGTTTTGGAGACCGTCGCTCTGCCAATTGAGCTACTGACCTAAAAACAAAATCAGGCCGACCATTATGCCGGCCCGATGGAGATATATCAAGAACTTACTCGATGACTTTGGCTACGACGCCAGCGCCGACGGTACGACCGCCTTCACGGATAGCGAAACGCAGACCATCTTCCATCGCGATGGTTTTGATCAGAGTGACAGTCATCTGGATGTTGTCACCTGGCATTACCATTTCAACGCCTTCTGGCAGCTCGCAGTTACCAGTCACGTCAGTAGTACGGAAGTAGAACTGTGGACGGTAGCCTTTGAAGAACGGAGTATGACGGCCGCCTTCTTCCTTGCTCAGAACGTACACTTCAGCAGTGAACTTGGTGTGCGGCTTAACGGTACCCGGCTTAACCAGAACCTGGCCACGCTCAACGTCGTCACGCTTGGTGCCACGCAGCAGAACGCCGCAGTTCTCACCAGCACGACCTTCGTCCAGCAGCTTGCGGAACATCTCAACACCGGTGCAGGTGGTTTTCTGAGTGTCGCGCAGACCAACGATCTCAACCTCCTCCTGGATGCGAACGATACCACGCTCAACACGACCAGTTACCACGGTACCACGGCCGGAGATCGAGAATACGTCTTCGATTGGCATCAGGAACGGCTTGTCGATAGCACGCTCTGGCTCTGGGATGTAGGTATCCAGAGTTTCTACCAGCTTCTTAACAGCGGTAGTGCCCATTTCGTTGTCGTCTTGGCCGTTCAGAGCCATCAGAGCCGAACCGATGATGATTGGAGTGTCATCACCTGGGAAGTCGTAAGTGCTCAGCAGGTCGCGCACCTCCATCTCAACCAGCTCCAGCAGCTCAGCGTCGTCTACCATGTCAGCCTTGTTCAGGAAGACAACGATGTACGGAACGCCTACCTGACGGGACAGCAGGATGTGCTCGCGAGTTTGCGGCATCGGACCATCGGCAGCCGAGCAAACCAGGATCGCGCCGTCCATCTGGGCAGCACCAGTGATCATGTTTTTGACGTAGTCGGCGTGACCTGGGCAGTCAACGTGCGCGTAGTGACGAATGTTCGAGTCGTACTCTACGTGCGCGGTATTGATGGTAATACCACGAGCCTTTTCTTCCGGGGCGCTGTCGATCTTGTCGAAGTCAACACGAGCCGAACCGAAAACCTCGGAACAGACGCGAGTCAGAGCAGCAGTCAGAGTGGTTTTACCGTGGTCAACGTGACCAATGGTACCAACGTTGACGTGCGGCTTATTACGTTCGAACTTTTCCTTAGCCATCGAAATCACCCCTAGGAGAAGAATTGAGCAAGTCACACAAGCCATTAAAACAAAGGCAGATATTTTCATATCTGCCTTGTTATATGGAGCTCTTGAGCGGATTTGAACCGCTGACCTCACCCTTACCAAGGGTGTGCTCTACCAACTGAGCTACAAGAGCGAAACACTTTTCACAACCTGCAAACTTGGAGCGGGTAGCGGGAATCGAACCCGCATCATCAGCTTGGAAGGCTGAGGTTCTACCACTAAACTATACCCGCGGAGCCTGCAGCTCACGCTAAATCTGGTGGAGGGGGAAGGATTCGAACCTTCGAAGTCGTAGACGTCAGATTTACAGTCTGATCCCTTTGGCCGCTCGGGAACCCCTCCTAAGCGAGGCAGCATTCTACATCATGCCACCCTTCTGTCAAGCATTTTCTCATTAAAAAACCTGAGGTTAGCTGCGTTGACCTTGCTTCGCTGCGTCTACCTCTTAGAGGTCTTCACTGCGGAGCGGGCGCCATTCTATGCAAACTATTCGGCAGTTGCAATGCCTTCGCATGACATTATTTTATGTTTTAACTCATTGAATTCTTTAGCAAGATTCTGCAGCAGCGAATCATCCAGCAAATGCTTGCTTTCAGGAGCTACCCGCAACCAGTAACCAGAAGCATCAGGCAACCCCAAGGACTTCAACCGGACCTCCACCCCCAATGCCGACAGACGCTGCTCGAGCATTTGAGCCTGATCACGACGAGCAAAACCACCTATATAGAGGCAATCGGCTTGAGCACTCTCCCCTTTGTCACGCCTAGAGAGAGCGTCAGACGACTCACTCAACAAGCGGATATCCTGCTGGGACCCTTTATAAAGCGTCAGAGGTGTTACCTCTTTGGCACGCAAAGGCGCTTCCTGCTGATGCCAGACGTAATAGAACACATTGAGAACCAGGAGCAGCAGGAACAACCAGCGCATAGAAACCTCAGGACAATGGGCATGCCATAGCCAATCCGACAAAAACCAGATCCGGAACCACTTGCCCTTGCGGCACAACCCCAGAAACCAGATCAGCATCACCACCGGTGAGAAATACTACGAAATCATCTCCCCAGTAACCACGCGCCAACTCCAACTGAGTTAGAACGAACCCCCTCAACATCAATGAGCAGCCGCGCTCTACCGCCTCAACCGTCGTACGACCCGGCAACAGGCTCACCAGCGCGCGTTCGGCAGACAAATCATCGTACCGAATTCGACGAGTGTGAGTTCTCAGCTGATTACGCATCAATGGCATCCCTGGGCAGATAAACCCCCCCAGGTGCTCGCCATCCGCAGCAATGAAATCCGCTGTAACCGCCGTCCCGAAATCGAGTACCAGACAGGCACCAGCCGCAAGGCGAAAGCCTCCCAGCATAGCAAGCCACCGATCCAGGCCAAGTCGCTCAAACTCCTCATAACCATTTCTTACGCCGGCCATTTCTTTCGCAGGCGCAGCACAGATCACCGCCACGCCAAAAGCCTGTACCAACATGGAAGTAAGCTTGCTCGTCTCCTCAGCCGTGCGCACGCTGACCAAGCGGCAGCGGGTCAAAACCAAGCCATTTAGCGTACGCAGACGCCCGACCAAAGCATCATCGGAATCAACCACACCCTCAGCAAATACCCCAAGCGCAGCATTATCCAGAACGCGCCATTTAATGAAGCTGTTTCCACAATCAAGCTCAAGAATCATCGCGTAACCTCAAGCTGAGCTCACCACCGCTGTAGACCTTCTCAACCCCATCCACCCTCAATCGCAATGCGCCCTGCTGATCGATGCCCATAACAACACCGTCTATTTTATTGACCCCAGCAATCAGAGACACCGCACTACCTTGCCACAAGTGATTCTGCTCCCATTCCTCTTGAATAGAGGAAAAGCCCTGGGTTTGGTGGCGCTCCAGGTAAGCCTTCAGCATCATGTTCAGCCGAGCAACCAACTGGTTGCGATCAACCTGCTTGCCGGACTCAAGCCGTACAGACGTCCACTGCTGATCAATCTCGTCGGTTTTCTGCATGCTGACGTTGATACCTACACCCAGAACTACATGACAGACATCAGCAGGATCCCCAACCAACTCCAACAGGATTCCGGCGATTTTTTTGCGTCCAACTAAAACATCGTTTGGCCACTTCAGGCCCGCACCAGCAATTCCAAACTCGCGCAAGGTTTGCATGACCGCCAGCCCGACTACCAAGCTGAGCCCTTCAAGCTGACGCATTCCACCATCGATACGCAGTACGAGGCTGTAATAAACATTTTCTGCAAAAGGGCTGGCCCATTTTCGCCCTCTCCGACCACGCCCCGCCGCCTGACGCTCAGCGAGCACCAGGAACGGCGTAGGCACACCACGCTCGACAGCCCTCAGAGCTTCGGCATTTGTAGAGTCGATAGAATCGAAAACCAGCACAGCCCAAGGGCAATCCTTTGATTGCTCGTAAATATCAGCCGGATCCAGAAGCGTCAGCGGGGCCGCCAACTGATAACCGCGGCCGCGAACTTTATGGATAGAGAGCCCCAGCTCAGCCTCCAACTGCTGCAACTGCTTCCACACGGCACTGCGACTAACACCCAAGGCGGCACCAAGGGCCTGGCCCGAGTGAAACCGTCCATCCTTCAGAAGCTCCAACAATGTCAGCATGCAGATCTCGCCTCACAATGAGGCAGGCATGATAGCCATGCCTAAGGCTGTTGCATAGAAAGCGTGACCAGGCACAATCAAGCAGCTAGCAGCTGCAATTTGAAAGGTTTTCCCACGCGCAAAACAAAACCCCAATTGCTTTCGCAATTGGGGTTTCGGAATTCAATCTTGACGATGACCTACTCTCACATGGGGAAACCCCACACTACCATCGGCGATGCATCGTTTCACTTCTGAGTTCGGGATGGGATCAGGTGGTTCCAAT